>NZ_CP129118.1:2840128-3160256 GCF_033304615.1 Sporosarcina oncorhynchi
AACCATCTGTGACCTCATTCGAAGCCGAAATAATTTGGATGCTGATTTAATCAATGAAGCCATTCGACGGTATGTGGGGAGTAGGGAGAAGAACATTCCGCAATTGTTACGATATGCTGAGCAGTTTAGGGTACAACGAATCTTACGAAATTATTTGGAAATCCTTTTATGAAATCAGCCAGACAATTGAAAGACCTAATACGAAATGTGGCAAAGCAAAAAGATCTTGACTCCCAGTTGCTAATGCGGAACTACATGCTGGAACGTTTGTTAGAAAGAATTGCGGTATCGGAGCTTAAAGATAAATTCATTCTTAAGGGCGGTATGTTGGTAGCAGCATTGGTCGGTATTGATATGAGATCTACAATGGACATGGATGCGACCATTAAAGGTTTCCCAGTTGTAAAGGTACCTGTGCCAGAAACATTAATTTCCCGAGTAGTTGTTTGCACAAATACACAACAAACAGCCATTGGATTAGGAACATCCCAATGGCTGTTTGTTTGCATAGTTAGTCATTCCAATAGTTGTTGGCAAATGCAACGGTTTGAAAATGTATGGCGACAACTTGCGCAGTTGCGATCAAGCTATCCGCGTTCGTCGAATAAACCGGACGCAACATCTTTCTGATTTCTTCAGACGGTTGTGTGATTTTTATCGCTTTTTGTGCAAGCTTAACGGCTAATGCATACCCTTCTTCCGGGGTGCTTGTGCGCAGCGTTTGCAGCTGGCCGCTCGTCATATCGTTCACTTCCTTTGCATCTTTTCTACTGTTAGCGTATGCAAACGGATGGGTGATTGTTTTTTATGGAAAGGTGTCTATGCCAAAAATACTTTACGAGAAATTATCCTTTTCTTTGAATACGGTGCCTGAATACGGTGCCTGGCACTCAAACATTCACGTTAACCGAAGCAACCATAAATGTTTGATTTTTCATGATTGAATGAGTGACTGGCACCATAATAAAAATAGTTTCCCTATGATGGTCACCAGGTTCTAGTTTAGCAATAGTGTTTTATTGATTGACTGTCACCTTTCTAAGATGTTACTTCTTACTAAATCAACAAGAAGACCACTTCTCCTTTTTTTCGCCTTCAGCAAACAATCGGTTGTTCGAATAGTCTTTCCTATGTAGGTTTATTATAATGGTGTTAGTTAACCATAGATAACGAAGGCAAATTCAAATTACAAGGTGGAGAAACATGGGAGCATTTGAGGAACTTACAGTAGAAGCAACTGTTCAAGCACCAGTGGAAAAAGTTTGGGCTTATTGGACAGATCCAAGTCATATTAAAAAATGGAACAGTCCATCGGATGATTGGCATACGCCATTTGCGGAGAACGATCTTAGAGCAGGTGGGAAATTCGTTTCAAGAATGGAAGCAAAAGATGGTAGCATGGGGTTCGACTTTGGTGGAGTCTACGATGAGGTACAATTACATGAGGTGATTTCTTATACATTGGGAGATGGAAGAAAAGTCAACATCACCTTTACAGGTCAAGGAAACGAAACTAAGGTCATTGAAACGTTTGAAGCTGAAACTGAAAATCCAGTCGATTTCCAACGACAAGGATGGCAGGCGATTTTAGATAACTTTAAACAATACGCAGAACAAAAAAATCAATCCTCATAATCATAAAATGGCGGTATCTGTAGTTATTAGATACCGCCATTTACTTATGTTACCTACTCTATTCATCCTTCTCCAATTCTGCAGACCACTTTTCTTTCCACGCTTCCACCTTCGCGTCGATCTCATCCTTCGCCTGCCTTGCTTCTTCACTCTTCTGCTCTATTATTTTACTGAAATGTTCTGATCTCATCTCGCCCATTTCCTTTGCGATCTCTATTACCTCGTTCGCTTTTTCGTCGTCAATGAACTTCTTTTTCTTCAATTCAGCGACTGCATTTGTGATTCGCACTGTCTCTCTGTCAGATAGATTTGTAAGTGGATCATGGATTGCAATGAGCGCTTCCTTTTGATGTACTAACTCATGGAGCTTGACGCCTTGTTGGTTCATCACTTGCATCATGCTCGGCTTCCATTTCTTAATGAGAACCCCTTCAAATTCAGACGGATTGCGCACTGTCGCATATTCACCGCCACCTGCCTCCGCCACTGTTTTCAACTGGCTTTGCCCTTCATCATCGACGTCGAAGCCGATAATATTAACCTTCGCCTCGATTTCACTGTCATGCAGTTGTTTCGCAGCGGCAACAGGATTTCCGTCACACGTCTCAACGCCATCAGTTACGATATAGACGATATTCCTGTACCCATCTTTGTCATAAGAGGCAAGGTAGTTATGCGCCTTTTCCATCGCACCTGCTAATGGCGTCCAGCCGCTCGCCTGGAAGGAATCCATCGCTTTTGCGAATGAATCTGCGTTGTACGCTCCAAGTGGATACAGTTCGTCGATGGAACCGCACGAAAGCTGTTTATCCGCTGCCGTCCCAGCCCCTTTATGACCATACGCAAATAGAGAGACATTGACATCATCGGACAGCTGGCTAGTAAAATCCTCGATCGCCTGCTTCGCAAGAGACATACGCGACTCGCCGCCAATTTCCGCCTTCATACTTCCGCTCGCATCCATCAAGATGACGACATTCGTCTGTTGCCTCTTCGCAATTTCAATTTCATCCTCGCCTTCCGGCAATTCCGGCATGACATATCCATGCGCATAGGCCGTTAACGGGTCATAGAATATCGAATATTGCCCCGAACCTAATTGATACACAAGATAATCATATATCTCGTCCGCGCTCAAATCCGGATGCTCCTCGACATATGTAGGCAACTCTTTCTCCATGATTCCTTTGAACGTATCTTCATAAAACCGATGATAATAAACCCAATTGACAGTCCTTGCCGCTTCGATTTCGGGGTCCATATGCGCTTCCACCAACTTGCCGGCAGACTGGATAATCATATCCTCAACTGTGCGTGCCGCTTTTGGAATTTGCTCATCGGCGACAGATGTTGTTTCTTCTTCTGTAACTGTGGCATCCGCCTTCACGTCTGACTCCGGTTTATCCTTACATGCCGCAAGCATAAGGAAACAGGCAATCAACGCCAATGTGAATTTACTTTTGTTGAGCTTCATATCACACACCCCTTTGATTGATGTTCAACCTTCTATACGAATTTCAACCAAAACCGTTCCTATGTGTAAGCGCCTAATTACTAGAATAGGTGATAAGTCTGATAGGTATTGCGTAATTGCAATCGGCCTGATAAACGCAAGGCGGGTCTTTCATTTCAGAGAAGCAGTATGAAGAACTGGAAAACAGCTTGAAGCCGTGAATTGAAGTTGATGCAATGCATTGTAATTGGATTAAGAGGGGAATAGTTCTTAAAGAAAGTTGAATTAGTAAATATAATCAGGTTTACTTTCCACGGAAATACGAAAAGAATAGGAGGGGTCAGACACTATCATAAGTGACTGACCTCTCCTATTCTGTTATTAGATTTAGTAAGTTCATTCTTTTTCGTTAGTATTAAATGGAGCAAATGAAATCTAGCATATTAATTAGCAAATTAAAAGAGGACCAGACGCATCCAGTCCCCTTTCACTACACGACATAGACCTTAAACAACTCATGATTATTCGCGATATTTTTGCATAAAAGATTGATTGATATTTCCTCTGCTTTTATCGACAAGAGGCCTAGGAATGTATTAGTCAAGTGCTGATCATCAATATGCGCAATAATCTCAAACCATACATCTTCATGTATATAGAAGAATTGATTCGAGTGGATTAATTGCTTGATCATGTTCCTCTTTGTCATGCATTGAAATTCCTCAAAAAACTCTTTATTTCTCTCTTGAGTACTTTCAATGAACTCTTTCACCATGACAATTCCCTTCAAGACATTCGGATGAATCGTGTCACCAGGCTTCCACAGTATTAAATCTGCCGTATCCATAATCGTATAATGGTCTCTTTTCACTTCCACTGTCTGTTCATAATCCATCTTTAGGTCTGCGTAAAATCTGGCTAACGACTTATTTGTCGCTTGCTTTTCTTTATATATTTCAGATGCCATTGTCTCTATGTCTACAAGCGTACCTAATTTACGTTGTAAGACTGCAACAACTTCCTGGAACGTCATTCCGTATTTCTTCCGTTCATAGATTTTAATCGAAATTAAATGCTCATGATCGTTTTCTTCCATGAGCCAATCCATCGACAATATGGATTTTACAAACTTCACTGCGTCATAATTGCAACCGTTCGGGTCAATCACACATATGTCACAAGCGTCTTCAAGTAGAAAACCTTGATTGAAGTAGTCGAAAAGAGCACTAGAAAACCCAACTGTTCCCACCTCCAACTGCCTGAAGGCACGAACATTATATGCAGCAATTGTTTCAGGTTTGAAATGAGCACGAACCAACTCACCCAATTCCATATTCCTGTCAGACAATGTCAAATACATCAACGCATCTAATACTGCTTCCTCATCGTGAACCTTGCGCTGAATCCTATTTAAAAGCTTTTCATTACTCGTCCGTTCAGTAAGCGATATCGGATTGTTTAAGATTTTGTTTATCCACTCTACGGCTTTTTCCATCTGCTCAATCGTTATATTCCCTCTGACAATTGCATATTGAGGGAACCGGCTTTCAATTAGACAGGCAATTCCAAGAAGCGGTATGTGAATAGGTCCCCCTTGCGTCTTACCATCGAACACGTTCTTCGACCTCACTCGCATCTGTTTGAGCACATCATTTACGTCTGCGTACTCATGAAATAGGGAAAATAATATATCGTCATCACTGTCAACTTTTTGTGAATTCCGTCTGTAATAATTAAGATTCTTGATGAATACAAATGACTCAACCAACTGTAAAGTGCGTTCATCACCGATCGTATGCCAGCCTGTTTCGTCGTTTGCCATTGGAATCTCTCTTTCCTTTGTACGCGTCAGATAAGCCCAATTACAATCAAACGCCTCTTTATCAAAAACATTATCCACAAATCGATAGTGATTAATAACTTCCATCGTTTCATCGTACACTTTCGCCCATTCGACCTCGTCAATATGATGTGGCATAATATCAAGATAAATCATTATACCCATGCTTCATCCCTCTGCTTTCACAGTTTACCTATTATTGTATATGAATGGAATGGATAATGCGACAAGTTGTAGTGCTATTCTGTCTACTTTCCTTGTAAAGGTATGCTGTGCGAGCAACATTCACGTTAGTTAATACAACTCGAAAAAATGTATGAGTAACTGGCACCCGAACACTCAGTTTATACAACTCTTCTATGCTGCGACTTGATGATGAATATCCGCCGCCGTAATCAGTCTTACGAAAACAATATTCTTCATTAATTGATGTAGCGGGGGGGATTTGAATGATAATATGAAGGAATACAGAAGCCTCCCATAACTTGAATTTCATAACTACTTTGTTTGTCAATTTCATCAAAACAAATGATTACTTTTGTAGTGTTAAAATGTTCATTAGAAACCTTCTTTCCTTGACAACATGTAGAGGCTTTCGCAATAATGAATAATATAGACACGTATAACTCATGTCACTCGTACATGCGTTCCTTTTATTTTGCTGTAGCAATCAAGCGTCTTTAAAACTCTTCAATCCTTAACTACTTTTACTTTCCACATTCATATTCTTCGTATACCGGCAGCTAGGATAATTTACACAGCCATAAAATTTCCCATACCTACCTTTCTTTATAACCAATTCTCCATTACACGTTGGACAAACACCAGTCACTGAAGGGGCTACTTCCTTTGCTATCTCTATCATAGGCCTGGTCTGTTTACCAGCTGATTGTTTGGCGATTTTCGCCCTCCGCACAGATTGAATATGCTCGTTCTTCAGCTGCTTCTTTTCACTTCTATCCATAGCCAATAGCCTTGTCAGCTTTTCATTGACATTCTTCACTGCTGCTTCACTTAGCCTTAGCTCTTTATACTGTCTAATCGTCTTCACCAAGTCAGTAAACTGAATAACATGTGCAGATGTAAATTCCTTCTTGAATTTAAACGTTGAGTTTGGTGAAAATGCAATGATTGAATGGACATCTACTTCCTGCATTTGAACTTGTCCTATGTAGGTAATTAAAGCTTGCACATGTCCGTAATTCTGTCGGATCGGATTGTGCATTTTCGTTTTCTTCTTATAGATAACTTGCGTCCAGTGCGATTTATATTCATCACCAAAAATCCAACCGGCGTAATGCTTCGTCTCAATGACAAAGATGCCATATGCAGACGTGACAATATGATCGACCTGCGTAAGTCCTCGATCACCATTCGGAATATACACATCGTGGAAAACCGTATAGGATTCCCCTAATCTCTTGAGCTTGGACTTTACAACCCATTCTCCATACATCCCTTTGATTACCGGCATCTTCCAGCGCACGACTACTGATACGATCATAAAAATAACGACAAACGGGAATGCACTAGAAGCAATGAACATCTTTAAAAATAGTAAAATGCCTTCATAGAAACCGGAAATCATATTATTATCTAGCATGTAATCCCCCTATTTTTCTCACAATCTGTATGGTGAGAGTTTATATCACCATTCTCTCCTATTTACATTCATACATAGTTCATTCAGAACTAGGGTACGATTAATAAGGATTGTATCTACTCATGACGCTTATTTCACGCGTAATACACTCCGAATACGGTGCCTAGCAATCAAACATTCACGTTAGCCGGAGCAAACATAAATGTTTGAACTTTCATGATTGAATGAGTGACTGGGATCATAATTTCCCGCCCTCTAATAATGGGTACCAGGTTCTAAAATAATCCGAAATTCAATGAGAACCTGGTACAGAAATTAAGCTATATACTATTTAAGAGTTAAAAACCTAGACTCTGTAATACTCTATATAAATCATGAGGATGTATTCCGTCTGACACATAGGGATTTACAGTGACATAACCAATTACTTTTCCATTTACAACGATTTTCGGAGGTGTAGAAGAGTATTTGTTGAATGCGCTATTGGATGAGTACTCACTTCCATAGGTTCCGTAGTTATTCCAAATACTTGTTGAGGAATATTTACTTCCATAGCTACCATACTCATTAAAAACAGATTTATTCGCATATTTATTTGTCGATAAGACACCTAAGAACTTACCATCCTGTCCGTAAAGTTCTAATACTTCATTGAAGTTTGGTACTGGCGCTGGTACTGGTTTTGGCACTGGTACTGGTTTTGGTACCGGAATCGGTTTCGGTGTTGAATTGGGCTGTAGGTTAGGGTTTTGTATGGGTAATAAAATACCGCCTATCAATGGATTACTCGTATAATTGTCATTGAATATTTCTCCGTACCATAATTTATCCACAAGATTTCCATCTTTAAAAAGCCATCTACCAAAATAAGGATTACTATTGTTGTTATATATAGATACTTCAATTATTCTATCTACATCAGAAATGGGAAAAGCGAATAGATCTAATTTTGACCCTTTATATTCTCCTGATTTAATTAAGTAATTAATGGCTAGTTCACTATCCGTAGGTTTCGTGGGACTTACAGGTATTACTTTATTTTCCGCTTGAATTGCCCGATATAAAAATGCCGAAATATGAGCACGTGATAGACCTTCATTAGGTCTAAATGTGCCATCAGGATAACCAGAGGTAATTTTAGCCGCAGCTAGTTTTTTCACCGCTATATAAGGGGTAGAACCTTCAGATACATCTTTGAAATTTATATCTGCTTGTTCTTGCAATTTAAAGGCATTGGCGATAAATGCAGCCATGTGACCACGCGTAACTTGATGAGTAGGTTTAAATGTACCATCAGGGTAGCCGTTTAAAACGCCTGCTTGTACTGCACTATTTATATAACCTGATGAAAATCTGGTCTGTGGAACATCCTTGAATTTAGTTTTTGTTTTAGTTCCGTCTAAGCCAAGTACTTTAGCAATCATTACAGCTACTTCTTCACGAGTTACTTTTTCATTCACTCCAAATCTATCACTCGGTTCTATAACTCCTATTTCTAATAGATACATTATCTCAGCGTAATTATTATGACTCCTAGGCACGTCTTTAAAGCCAATAGAATTTGCATTTACTGAGATTGAAAATGATAATGCTAATAAGAATACAATGAAACACAAAAAACTCTTTTTCATAATGACCCTCCTATTATTTTAACTAAATCTCCCAAAAACTTTATGGATTTGAATTCAACGCTGTTTTACTAATTAAAGGGTACTAGGTTCTCAAATAATTCGAAAGTCCAGGAGAACCTGGTACTCGAAATTAATCTCTAAAAACTGTAACCTTTTAATTACATCTTATACACATGTGTTTGATGCCAATTCATATATTTCTTTCTTTTATTTGTGCACATAATTTTCATCGACTCTAATACATTCATAAATATCCGATCAGTGCTAGATAGATCTGTCGATATTATAATTTGTCCCACACCATCAAATGTAATCAAACCTTTATCAAATAAGCTGTCATGATTAGGGCAAAGTAGTAATCCATTATCTCTATCCAATCTTTCTTCAGAGTGGCAATCTTTCCAGGGTTTAATATGACTAGCTATGAGCAACAAAGGATTATTCACATTACATAACTCACACGAAGTATGTACAGCTAATAAATATTTTCTAAAAGCACCTTGTCCAATTCTGATTTTCACAAGTTCTTTTTTCTCAGTTGCAGAGAGATCGGCGCTTCCTAAAATTCTTTCGATATTTTGCGATTCATTTTTAAGCTCTTGTTCTAATTGTCGATCACGTAAATCTTCAACAGATCGTTGCTTCTTTCCAATAGGCAAACCAGTTTCTTTATCGACAACTGTAAATCCAAATTTCATCAATAACTCATTTGACTCTTTACCGCCACCAAACTTAACCGGCTCTTCGCCTGTCGCTTTAATTCCAGCATGCCTAATAATCATTTTAGGTGGATATGTTTTACCGTTATGCACTAAATCGAATTTGCTAGAGTTATTCTTTTTTCCCCATCTGTTCTTATCAAGTTGTTCAATCGCATAGATGATATGCTCTTCTCGTATTTGCTTTAAAATTTCATCCATTTGCTTTTTACAGCTCCTATCTTTAAAGGATACTTGTTAGTCTAAGCTACTAAACATTAATGGTTTCTTTAGCAATTTCTTGAAAAACGAGGAATCCGGACAAACACATAAGTTTTCTTCTTGAAAATTCTTATGCTAGAAACGCTTCATTATCAGGTATATTACACTGATTCCTCTTCTATGTTTATGAAAAATCTAACAAATTCACTCCCAAACTTAGACAGTTCCAAATTCTCCTTGGATTTTAATTTAGGCAACTTTAGCTTTGGAAGAGTACGCTTATACTTGGGGTCAGTTACTTTGTCTAAGTAGTCATATAACTCTTTGAACCTCTTTACTATCTCTTCAAGATCATCAGTTACATTTAGATCTGTCTTCGTCACGAGCAAGCCTATTCTTTTTAGATTTCCTCGTACTGATTGGTATTGTTCATAGCTTAGTCCATGCCTTTCCATTACATCCCGAAATGATTCAGTTGAGTGATTCCCTAAAACGTACCGGGAATTAAACATTAAACTAAGTACTGATATATCCACCATTCTCAACTCTTTAAGGACATCATAATATGTTAGAACAAAGTCATCTGATACTTGTTCATGATCTGTTAAGTTTAAAAATCCATTTACCATGTATTGAATCTTGTCCTCTTGTTGTTCATCAATTACATAATCCAATACAATATTAAATAGCTGATCAATTTGCTCTTTTTGCTCTCTTGTTTTGCTTTCTAAATTAACAAGAATGACATCAATATTAGAAAATACTTGTTCTGTAAATGCAGTAATGTTCCTTTCGAAGCGTACACGTTTATATCCATGGACTGCTCCTGCAACTCCAGGAATAAGTGAGCTGGTAGTATCAACGAGAATACCACTTATTAGACTAGTAAATGATTCTTTTGCAATCTCGGCCGCAGTCTCACTTCCTACGTTTAATATAGTATCAAGCACAAGTCCTTTACCTGCACCTTGTATATCTTCTTTTCTGTCTTTGCTCAAAATATTAACTCCTTTCAAAGAAGGAATAATGCCTGATCAATATTAACAAATAGCATGATGTATAATTATTAATCATATTGTCAGTCATAAATGTGTGGGTGACTGTAACTAGAATTTAATCCAGAGTATCTCGAATCTAAATCTAATGAAAAAATTTATACAGTGTCCTCTATCGAACGATCTTGTTATCACACAATTCTCGAATTAAACCTTCCTATAAGCCCGTCTCTCCGCATAAACACTACAATGCAAACAAACCCTACTCACCTTATTACCACTCCCCGGCAGCCTATACCGTCTATACTCAACCGCTTTCTTCTTACAAATCCCACACTTAGGTTTCAAGAAGCGCAACATTCCATTCTCCACCCTTATCTCTTATTATTCAAACTAATTAAATAGTACCACGAAAAATGAAGAATATCCCTATAAATTTAGCAATATTACTAACTATATTGTGAGAATAATACGAAGGTCTAAAACTATCAACATAAAGTGAGAATCTGGTACTCGACACTATTTCGCCTAACAACTTCATGTTAAATCCTGTAACTGGCCACTAATAAAGCTTTTACTGCCCGATAAAGTATCAATTAAATTAAATTCATTTGTTCCTTTCTAATTCCTATTTAGTCAAAACATATTCAACCCCATATTCTCCCCCTCTCCCAGAAATCTCTTTACCGAATAATTCCTTCAAATTACATTGATCCACCGCACCTTTTGCCCTATACTGTAATACAATGTCTTAGATCCAAGACATTCGTTACTAAAAAAGTAAATCTACGCGAGGTGCAGTTATGTCTTATTGGCAGTTCTCCCCGATTCCGAATATAGAGGAGTCCAATTTCAATAAAATTCTTGAACGTTTTTATAACTTAAAAGTAGCGGGACTTATCCGTGAAAATATCCAAAACTCACTAGATGGCAGATTGCTTGATAGCGAGGATCCTGTAAAGTTCTCCATAACAACAGGGACGATCCAAAAGAAAGACGTCCCAGGAATCAATGAAGTAATCAAACGCATTCATTCTTTGAAAGGTCGAAACAGTTATACAAAAGAAGCTATTGAACATATGGTGAAGACGTCTGAGGAGGAAGAGGTTCACTATATCTCTTTTGAAGATTCCAATACGCGAGGCTTAAGTGGCGCGAAAAACGGTCAAAGCAATTCTTCCAAAGACACATGGGCCATTTATGCATATAACAAAGGCGTTCATTCAGAAGAAGAGGATGCAGCCGTCGAAACTTCTCGCGGAGGATCTCACGGTGTCGGGAAAATTGCTTCCAACGCCGCTTCCGATTTGAATGTCATGTATTTCGCAAACTGCGATGCTAACGGTGATCAGCATTTAGGCGGGACTGTGCAACTCATTGAACATGAGTTTGAAGGGCAAAGTTATCGTTCGACAGGCTATTTCGCGGATATCGAACGACTCGGTCCGAATAAATCAAAATTCTATCCGTTTGAAAACACCTTCCACAAAGTGTTTGAGAAGAAAACGCGTGGCTTGAAAATCATTATCCCGTTCTTACGAAAAGAATATAGCGATGAAACGGACATCATCCGCAGTGTATGTGACAGCTTCTTCGTTTCCATCCTGCTGAATAAATTAGAAGTTGATGTCAATGGCAGAAAAATTGATGCAAACAATATCCAGGAGTATGTGAATGACCCAGAATACTACACCCAAAACATTGCGGACATGAAGCACGTATTTACCCCTCTCTATGTAAGCACGTACTTGGAGCAGCCGGCCCGTACACTTCACGTATCGGACGGTAAAGAGGAGTACGAATTCAACCTGTACTTCCGATACGATGAAGAAATTCCGAAAGGCCGTGTCGCTATCATCCGAACGATTGGCATGAAAATTGAGGATAAAAAAGTGAAGAACAAAGCAAATCAACCCTTCAATGCCGTACTAATCGGCGGAGCGAAAGAAGACGCCTATTTAAAGTCATTGGAAAATGAGTCGCACACTGAACTCACAGATGATCACATTAAAGATCCCGTGTTGCAGAAGCGGGCGAAGCGTTTTATTAACAATCTGTCGAGAGCGATGACGACCGTCATTGATGAAGCAATCAAAGACCATAACCCGACAGACGGCAAGATGGATACAAAAGACTTGCTGTACGTGTCTGAAGTTCAATTCAAGCAGGAACTATCTAAAGCGATGGGAGCTGTCGTCATCGATAAGAAGAAACCGGTCGTCAAAATGGATGATGACTTGCCACCTCGTAAAGGTAAAAAGAAACCTGGTGGGAGCAGCAAACCGACCAACCCACCGCTCATCAAACCGGTGAAGAGGACGACATCTGCGGATGATACCGATACAAATGATGACAAGCCGCTCAGTATTTTCAACATCCATCCGAATACCGTCGAGCGCTTGCTTATGGGGAATAAAGAAATCGTTCGCTTCAACCTTTCAAGCAACGAGGAAGTAAAGAAGGCTTCAACATGCAACGTCAGCATTTCCATTATTGACGGCATGGGCCAAGAATATAGAAGCGCATTCAAACTGAAGGATAACTTCAGTCAAGTCATCGATAAATCGACCGGTTCCACATGCTCACTGAACAACAATAAAATAAATCACGTGACGATCAATGAAGGTGTAGCTGAACTGACATTTGACCTGAAAAACAACTATAACCGTGCATTAAAATTCGTCTATTATGTAGAGGTGTAAAATGATTTACAAAAAGGATGCCAACTTCCCTTACCCGGTGTTAACGAATACGTCGAACAGCTATGAGAGTGGCGGATTTATGTTGAACGTTAATCTAAAGGAAAATACAGATACGTATCGATTCGATATCGAATACGAAGTAGAATCAGATTTTCTTAAACAGCTAATCGCTCGAAAGCAAGCACAGCTTTTCTTAATTATCCAGTCGAAGGATAATAAGTTTTTCAAACTGCAACCGGATGAGCGTGCAATCGAAATTGCGAAATCTCGTTTGTCAATCAACACAAGAACATCTATTCAAATGAGCATTCAAGCAACAACAAACATTTCATTCCGTGACAATGAAGATATAAACGACTTCTATCAAGAATTCAAAAATGACATCGTCGTTCCGAAACATGCCCTGCTCGGCTTTTCGAATACCGTCATCTTTGAAGGCAGCTCGACAAAACCGTTCGACTTATTTGAACGGAAGATTGACGCTACATTGAAGTCTGATATTAAAGTAGAACTCGGCAGTGAAATGATTGTCATTCATTACAAAAATGAAGATCTGCAATTCACAGGTATGCCGATGAGCGGAACGTTAAATAACCCGTACATTTATATGGGGCTTCAGAAAGCATTGCACCGTTTCGCGACCAATCCCGAGTATGGTGAAGACGGCCATGTCTATTTAGACGACGTTGAATTGCCGACGGACCAGCTAGATGCCAAGCTATATCGACTGATGAAAGCAAAGATGGTGTACGAACTAGATGTCGATTCGCTCGACGAAGTAATCTACAAAATTTCCGACCGTGTCATTGAAAAATACGCGACAGCTGTGAAAGGATTGGAAGCAAGTGGAGATTAAACTGCTAAACAAAAGCTACAAGAAAAACGAACAGTTTTACAACGACTTCTTGAACGACACGATCGAAAACAACGATGATTACTTCACCGACGAAATCGTCTATATAAAAGAAGCACCTGACTTCCCGATCTATATGGCGAAAAGAAGTGAAGAAGTCAGGAAGCAATTATTTCTAGAAGCATTCGAAACAGTCGGCAATCACTATTTAGATAGTAACCGAGAATTACACTTTGACGAGCAGTTTTGGCACTCGTTGCTCGTCTTAAAGAAACGTGATTTCCTTCTACGAGAATACCCGGAGATTACAGAAAGCATCACGAACTTCAACAACATCGTGCTGAAAAACTTCGACTGGGAAAACTACATTTACAAGACCGTCATCGGAGCTGAATATATAACCGACCTAGTTGAAGACGAAGCGAAACGCAAATACTACAACGAGGTCATCGTCGACAACTTGGACCTCTATAACTATATGATTAAATACGAAGTGTTCCGTAACAAACAATTCGTATTTAATATTTTGTCGATTGTTGATGAGCTAGAGCTATCCAGTGTATTAAAGAAAAAAATCACATGGCGTGATGACTTAGGCGATGATCCACGGGTTGGACGGCAAGTACTGCTGGAGTTTAATAAAGCTTATCCTGTCGTGATGTCTCCGATGTTGGAGAAGGAGGAGCTTAAGGAGATTTTTATGGAGTATCTTGGGTATTATGTGGAGGATGCAGATCTCAAGGTGTTGGTTTAAAGAAATAATGTCGGAAATGAAATAATCCATCCGTTGAGTGCAATCTCAACGGATGGATTATTTTTATGGTTAGTCTATTAGAACTTAAACCAAATATGCTCTGCCAAATCTCTTAATGCCTTGGCCCTTCTTTCAATCTCCCGTTTATTCCATGCTCCGCTAACGCGATCATAATTAAACGCTTTGATTGCCTTGTCGTGCTTAGTATTTTTTGTTCCTGTATAAACACTTTCGACGATGGTTTTGGTAAGCATAGTTTGATTACTATAAACCTGTCTCTTACTATCGAAGTCTTTGTTCTTTAAGGAACTGTTACCAGATGGATTTATAAGCGTAAGATTTCCGATACTTGATACTAAGGCTTCGTAATCCTCTGCACTCTCTTTAACATGTTTCCAACCAGCAGACTTTTCTTCAGGCATGATGTGTTCAATTGTGAAACCGGAATGATCAATGTCGTCTAAAGACTCTCCTAGTTTAGAAAGTATATATTTAGCTTTTTTTCGATCAGACTTTTTCATTTTAAATTCTACTAAAGCTGTAAGTGCCTGCTCTTTTTTCTCCAAGATCAATGCTTCTATATCCTCGATTGCTTCGTCAAATAATGCGGGTTTTGCATCAGCACTTCGAATCTTCCCTGCAATTTTAAACAAGCTTTTTTCCACAACATTAAACCTTGATGCTGTAATAACGTAAGAGAAAATTAACGACTCCATTAAAGTAAATACTTTTTTTCGCTTTGTCTCGTCTAGCTTCTTTGAAGCCAAGACCATAATTAATACTTGCTTAACTCCCAATGCGATACAGTTATCAATGGATTCTTCGAAGTTTCCGGAAAGTGCCTTTGCATATATTTTGGCTTCTTCCTCCAATTCGCTTATGAACGCATTAATTCCTTCATTTGTATTCAACTCGTAACCGAGTAATTTAATTTGATTTTCTGCTGGTAATTGAGTTAAATCATCAAACCACTTGTATAATTTAGCCTTCTGTACCATGTCGCCTTTCGACATTACATAATGCTTTAAGAACGTCGATGTCGGAACTAGCAATTTTCCATTATCAGAAGTCAGTACATTGATAAAGTTATCCCAGCTTTTTGCAACCTGATCATAACTACCATCCGATAAATTTCGAAGTAGCATATTCTTCAAAAGGTCTTCCGGCTGAAGTTTCGCCCCTCTATCATTTAACGTTTCAAATATACGAAACGCCATATTAAGGTCACTAGTTACCATGGAGACAATATGGACACGTTTTGCCAAGTAATTCATGAACCGTTTAAGTTCATGGTCTTCCTTAAAAGAACTCAGTTCATCTTCAATAGTCTCTCTAGCAGTAACCATGTTTGTTTGGGATGTAGTGACCGAAGTCCCAATAGCATTATTACTAATTAGCTCTGTAAAAAAGTGATTATCTCTATCATGGTGTTTCAAGCGATTCATCGACTGAATAACTCCATCATCATCTGGAGTTTTTTTATAAAGATATGAGGAATAGAGACCTATATAATCCGTATCTTCATCTTCCTTAAATCGTGCTACCGCTACAGCGAAAATCAAAGAAAGGGTAGTAATCCTTTGTTGTCCATCTACTACGATTTTCCGGTCCTTCCCCTCTGAAAAAACCATGCTTCCGATAAAATAATCCTGTGTCAGATCCTCATCCATACTTTCCTTAATGTCAGTCATCAGATTTTTAATATTATCCTTAGACCATACGTAATTTCTTTGAAGCACAGGTATTTCATAATAATCTTGACCATTCAACAATCTTTCTATATTAACCAAACCATCTGAGTAAAATTGTTTTGAATTGCTCATTTCAATTAACCTCCTAATAACCAAGGGCTACCGCCCATGCGATACGACCTATTGTTATGGAGATCATATCATATAACATTAGTCGGGATCGATAGTTATTACGGATCTAATTCCTGATGTGTATCCCGAATCCGTCTACTTCGTTAAAGGTTTCTGAAATCTTTATGAATACCATGTTATTATATATGTAATCTTTTATTTTGATTGGAGATGACCATAATGCCAATATACAATAAACTTGTACGCGACCGCATCCCTGAGATTATAGCTAATACAGGAAAGCTATATACTAGTCGCATATTAGATGAATCTGAATATATCACTGAGGTTAATAAAAAAATGGGTGAGGAACTAACGGAGTACCTAGAAACAACAACAGCAGAAGATGCCATAGAGGAACTTGCGGATATATTGGAACTCATACATGCTGCTGCAGCCCACCACGGCTCAACATTCGAGGAACTTAATAAAGTGAGAGTGGAAAAAGCAAAAAAACGCGGAGGCTTTAATGAACGAATCTTCTTAGTGGAAGTAGAAGATGATTAAGCTCCGTTTAGTCACGAAGAATTTGCTGGATGACTTAAAAAGACTCACTGCAGAGGCAGATACAATCTACTGGATGACGGCATTCCTTATGAAATCAGGTGTGAGGGAAGTACTGCCATCCTTACGAGAAGCTGCGTTGCGCGGGGCTGATATTAAAATACTGACCGGTGATTATTTGTCCATCACCCAACCCGACGCGCTTCAATTACTGATTGAAGAAATCCCCTCCGCTGAAGTCCGCATGATGGAAAGTGGAGGCACTTCATTTCATCCGAAAGCGTATTTATTTCAATCTAAGACAAGTGCTACTGTCATCGTAGGCTCGTCCAACTTATCAAAGTCTGCGTTGACAAGCGGCATCGAATGGAATCTATATGCCCCCTCCACTGTTGATACGGATATCTTTGAAACGGCTGCCCATGAATTCATGAATCTCTTTCTGTCTCCAAACACTGTCCAGCTCAATAGCGGACAAATTACGCGATATCGGGCTCGCTATGATGAGACAAACCGAAAATTGCCGTTTAGCGCAGCACTCGACCCGAAGACAGAAGTTGAAATGACATTCGGAGCAACTACTCAAGAACAACATGTCGCAGATCCGACAGCTCCTTATGAAGTAACAAGCCTTGAACCGCGACCTGCACAGCAACTAGCATTGGACGCGTTGAATGAAACAGTGGAAGAAGGATACGAAAAAGCATTAGTTGTATTGGCTACAGGTCTTGGCAAAACATACTTGGCAGCTTTCTTTGCCCAAGACTACCCTCGGGTGCTTTTTATCGCTCATCGCGAAGAGCTGTTACTGCAGGCGCAACAATCGTTTGCACATGTATTTCCTGAAAGAACAAGCGGGATCTATGACGGACAGCAAAAAGAAAATGATGCAGATTTCATATTCGCTTCTATTCAAACACTAGCTATGCAACATCATTTGCATCGTTTTGAGCCAACTGCGTTCGACTTAATCGTCGTCGATGAATTTCATCATGCCGCTGCGCCTACGTATGAAAAGGTACTAAATCATTTCAAGCCTAAGTTCCTGCTTGGTTTAACTGCAACGCCGGACCGGTTGGACAATAAGGATGTTTATAGCTTATGTGACGGCAACGAAGCCATTTCCATCCACTTCTTGGACGCCATCCGGCAAAACTGGCTCTCCCCTTTTATCTATTACGGTGTATTAGATGAAACGGATTACAGTGCATTGAAGTGGCGAAACAATCGGTATGACGAGGAGGAACTACTCCGACTTCAAATGCGTGACAGTTACGCGGAGGCCGTTTTGGCAGCTTGGAAGAAGCATAAACAGAGCCGCACGATAGGATTCTGTTCGTCCGTCCGGCAAGCTGTTTTCCTAAGCGAGCATTTTGAGCAAGCAGGTTACTGCTCACTCGCCCTTCACGGAAATACAGACCGGGAAACACGAGCTGCCGCTAGGAGCATGCTGGAATCCGGTCAACTCGATATTATTTTCACAGTCGATCTATTTAATGAAGGTGTCGATATCCCTTCTGTTGATACGTTGCTGTTCGCTCGTCCAACGGAATCCCTAACTATCTTCACCCAGCAGATTGGACGCGGACTACGACTGGCGGCAGGTAAATCCCATTGCACCATCATCGACCTAATTGGAAACTACCGCAATGCACGCAAGAAATATCAAGTCTTCACAGACAACAATGAACTGCCTCCCAAAATCAGCAGCGACACATTCACGGAACCTACGTATTTCGATTTCCATTTTGAAACAGCTGTCATTGATTTATTAGAAGCAATGAAACAGAACGAACCGATTCAACAGCGATTGATCAATGCCTATTTTGATTTGAAGGAAGAGCTCGGTCACCGTCCAACATACTTAGAGTATCATTTAAAGGCGAATGAGGATTCAAGGGCAATTCAACAGAAATTCAAGACGTACCCTATCCTACTTGAGCACGCTGGAGAGTTGAACGAACTAGAAACAGAAGTACTGAAGCAGCATCGAGACTGGTTAATCGAAGTAAACCGAACTGGCATGAACAAAAGTTACAAGATGGTCGTGTTGAAATATATGCTATCAAGGGGGGCTGCCAATTGGTACAAGCCCGTATCAGCAAACGAAGTGACGCCTTTCTTTCACACCTACCTTATGGAGAAGCCTTATCGCAGAGATGCAGATATGGCTGACAAACAAGGGCTTGCATTACATGATTACAATGAAGACAAAGTTGCTAAGCTCATCGAAAAGATGCCCATGACTAAGTGGAGTGGTACTTCAAAGGGACTTATTCAATTTGAAACTGGGATGTTCACTCCGCAGTTAGATGTGGAGAAAGAACATGAGGAGATTTTGTTTAAGTGGATGAAGGAGATTTGTGAATATCGGTTGCATTGGTATTTTGAGAGGAAAGGCTTTAAAAGAGTCAGTCACGTATCCTCTTGACTGACTCTTGTTTTGTTTGTATATTTCGGCCACTGGTTATAACCAATTCCGGGATTATTTGATTGATAGTACCTAATGAATGCTACCTCTTTTATATTTATCTCCTTATCCGTTGCACTAACAGATTCCCAAATAATCTCTTTCCGAATTATAAAGTCACGGCGTTGCTCCCTTGTAAAATCTTTCTCAATAAGCTTGCTATTGGCACTCCCAAAGTAATTTGCACTGTCAGTTAAATCTTTACCAATGTATATCTTTCCATTGGGGTATGTTATTTTATAAATCACCTTCCATTGTGCTTCAATCTCCAAAGATATTCACCACTCTTTCATAAAAACAAAAACATGATTTCAATCATATTCTATTATTGAATCCACCAAATACAACATCTCTTCCCTCTCCCTACGATACATCGTTACCTTCTCCAACCTCTCCTCCAAATACACCTGCAATGCAGGATCCGTACAATAAACAAAACACCCTTTCTGCCCACGTGTCATCAAAGTTCTATACGTATTACGAATAATCGGGTCAGCCAAAGCATGAGCTTCTTTAGGATCTTTCTTGGCCATTCCTTTAATACCTCTTAGAGTTTTATCACCATTTGCCCGTTTAGTGAAATCCGTAATTACTTGTCCATTCTCATAACGCATATCATCTCCAATAATGACACCAACGTAGTCGAACTCCAATCCTTGTGCAGTGTGAATACAACCGGCTTCTCTAACTGAAGTATTCTCGATTGCCCATGTATTTTCGACATTCCAGCTAATACTGAAATTGTGCTCAGGAATTTTGATGTCATGGTGATTTACATCTTTGCGCTTCTTCGTTGGCCATTCCCAACAGTAACCCGCCATGACACGCGATTTATTGTTTCTCTTATTTAGCATTTCGATTTCAGCTAGCATTTCGTTTGGATCATCAAATAACCTTACATCATAATCCATGCCAAGATCATTTTTATTGGCTGTATCCCTAATTTGCAATACGTCATCCAGCCAAGCAATATACCCATCTGATCCGCCACAACGAAATTGGGATGTTAACTCACAGGAGATAACTTCAGCTTTATAGTCATTGGCATATTGCTTTATTAAATCAATGCTTCCAATATCTTTCAGTGTTACTTTTTGATTTTCGTCTATGAAAAAAATCGTGAATTTCGAGCCTTTGATTAATTCCTTAACTTGGTTCTCACCCATATTGCCGTAAAAACCTGACTTTTCATTTAACCGATGTGCTTCATCTACAATAAGGATATCAAATTCATTTTCTTCTACTCTTGTAAAACTACCTGATCCTTTAAATAGATTATCAATATGTGTTTGTATAAAATCACCTTTCAGTTTTGTGGAGTAAACGTCTCGAGGCGCTGAATTCTTTGATACGTACATCGCTACTAATCCTTGATCAATGAGTTTAACTAATAAGTTAATTGCCAGCACTGATTTGCCTGTTCCTGGCCCACCTTCTACAATCATCACTTTCTTTGTCTCCGTACTAATCGCTTCTACTGCAAGTTGGAAGGCTTCTTCATAAAATACTTTCTGTTCATCAATCATGATAAATTCCTCATTACCTTTCAGCATGCTGTTCAGTGCATCCTGCAATGACTTAGAAGGACGAATTCGACCATTTTCAATCTGATAAATCAGCTGGTTCTGATCCCCCAGCTTTATGTACTTCTTAATGAATGAACGGAGCTTCTCGATCTCCCCTTTTGCAAACACAGGCGCTCTTTCCAAATGATCTGCATAGTGAGGATCTGTCAGCGGATCATTTTCTGTTTTCCTGTAGTTATGTAAATATGCGCAAGGCTTCAACTGAATTTCCTGCTTCTGAACGTTTTCATTGAAGTCCTCAATTAGCGCAGCATACGACCATGCCTGATAGGAAGGATGGGTTGTCTCACGATTCCCTTTACCAAGATACGTCTTCACGATGGCATCACGCGTCTTAACCTTCTCCACGACTTCCCATTGTTTCAACTCCACAATGACAACGTGATCCTGATTGCCATCATTTCCGGCAATTAGAAAGTCTACCCGCTTGGATGTATTCGGGATATTGAATTCAATCGCGACAGAAGCATCAGCTGGAATGTCTTCATCCTGCATGACATTGGACATTTTCTGAAGCGAGTTTTCCCATGACCGAATTTCCGATTTTGATGTCCGACCGATTTTTTCCTGATAGGAATTGTACAACCTGTCAATCAGCAATTCATTGACAATATCGCCAACGAACTCTTTTTTTGTAGATTCATAGATGATCATGGACTCACCCTCTTTCTCGTTTCAAACTATATGTAAAAGTCGTAGTATATATGGTTCACTCTTTACTATTCATATTAATTCAATATTACCATAATGATTTATGTTTTACAGGAATTCTTTGTAAATAAATTCACTTAGGAAAATTCTAAAGAGCAAAAAGAATCCAGTCCTGACGTTGGACGGATCCTCATTTAATTCATTGCGACTGAAAGCATCTATTCAACCCCCTCACCGCCCCACCTCCCCCACATAACTCGGAAATTCCAACGCTTCCCGCCACATCATCCCGGACAGCGCCAATACCCACTTGCGAGTCTTCGGGGAAGCGGCTATGTATGTCGTGTATCGACAACTTATCATTTTCGTCTGAATAGGCTTCTAAGATGCGGATTACTTCTAGGAGGCGTTCTCTTGCTGTGATAGGTTTGGGAGGCAATGGTATCACCCTTTCGAATCGGATAGGTAGTTGTCGTCTTATAATCCAAAAAACAAAACCCTTCTCAAGCCACTACCTCGAAAAGGATTGAACATCAAACACATTATTTATAGTTGAGATTAAATCGGTTTCTGCCTTGGATGGCGGACTAAAAAGATTTCTATTGTTTCTTCCCCTAGACGATAAAAGACTTTATAGGGATCCGATTTCCCAAGAGCTATTAACACCATTCTCAGATCAACTCTCTCTTGTTGGAGATAAAACGGCCGCCCGGGAAGATAATGGGATCACTTTTATTCTTTAAAATATATTTGAATTGTGTCCTTTAGATAAGGTGCAATCTTAGGTAATTCAATCGATTCCCTCCAACGATCTAATTCCAACAAGGAATCGATGGCTGATGTCCTCCAAATAACATTCATGAATCAATTCCCAACATTTTATTGATTTCTTCTTCCGTAAGGATTGGATTCACCTCATCCAAAGCAGCCCTCAGGCGTTCTACTTCGTAAGGGTCCGTGACTACATAAGAGGAATAATAATTTACTTCTTCCACTTCCATCAATAAATATTTCTTCGCATCTACTTGAATATACGGATGACCGGATTGAATAGCCTTTTTCACTTCATTATCTTCAATCTTAATTGGTTCCACTATACTCACCCACTCCTCGCCTTTTTTCTTTAACTATACCTGATTGAATGAAAGGTTAAAACCTCAGCAAGAATTGTTCCGGTACAGCAAGCAATTATGACTATTTAACGTGGTCTTCATTTCTGTTGATTGAATAAATCCAACGTTTCAATTCCGCCCCACCACCCCCACATAACTCGGAAACTCCAACACTTCCCGCTTCATCTCCCGAAACGTCTTCGACACTCCTGTATCATTCCAGTACAAACTCGCATCCATTCGATGGCTTGCATCGATTACGCGCTGGGCGAGCCAGCCGTAGATCTTGAAGTGCTTGTGCCTGACGTCGTCTTCATCCCTTGCCAGGTAGATCGCATAGCGGTCTTGGTCGAGCGGGATGGCGAAGAGTTTGATGGTGCACATTTGCAGCCAGTTTTCGTCGCGCATTTTAGTGATCGTTTGGAAGTCCATGTCTGTTGGGAGTTTGCTAGTTGGGTCATCTTCCTGCACATATCCCTTCAGTAGTGCGTAGTAGAGCGTATGCGCAAGAAAAGGATTATCATAATAAATGGCTTCAGCCAATTCTTCTTTCACTGTTCGTTTGTTCAAATCCGGTAACCTCCCCAGTAAATTTATTGTAGATCGCGACGGCTGTGCCGACGGGACCGTTTCTGTTTTTAGCGACAATCAATTCCATCGTCATGTCATTTTCGTCTTTTGAGTAATAGGCATCGCGGTAGAGGAAGATGATGACATCTGCGTCTTCCTCTATGGAGCCGGACTCGCGCAGGTCGGACATGAGGGGTCGTTTGTCTTGCCGCTGTTCAACCGCACGACTTAGCTGTGCGAGTGTGATGACGGGACAGTTGAATTCGCGCGCCATCGCTTTTAAGTCTTTTGTGAGTTGAGATACTTGGAGATGCATATTTGCGCTTTTATCTTCTGAATGAAGCAATGTTAAATAGTCGATGAAAATGACTGGTTTTCTGTCAGGGAATTCATGGATCATTTTGCGCACTTTCATTCTGATTTCTGCGACGGTTTGTTTACTATTGTCGAAGAAATGGATATTCGTTTCTGCTAGTCTGCCAACCGTTTGCGGCCATTGGGCTTTTTGCGTGTCGTTGAACAGCGTATAGGGATCACGCATGCGGGCTCTTGAGAAACGGCCCGTTGACGCGAGGAGACGATCTCGCAAACTCGTTGCGGCCATTTCGAGTGAAAAGATAATTGGCAACCAGTTTTTCCAGCCAGCATGCTTTGCGATATGCAACATGATGTCTGATTTCCCCATGCTTGGTCGTGCAGCAACAATGGTCAGCTCCCCGTTTTGGAATCCGTCTGTCATAGCATCCAGTGAACCGATACCAGCCGTTGCGCCCATCTGGTGCTCTTTTTGGATGTATGGGTCTTCATAGACGTCTACAAGCAGGTCGGATATAGAGGCATGGTCACTGACACGGTTGTCAATCAATGCTTCCAGCTCGCTCATAATGCGGTCGATGGACCAGTTTTCCTGTGCAGCAAGTTGCAACACATTTCGTTTTTCTCGTTCACGCCAGACATCGAGCATAGCCCCTACATAATCGTCAAATTTCGGGATTTGCGCATAAGCCATCAAGTCCTGTATATAATTGGCACCGCCCAGGTCTTGCGGATTGTATGCCGTCAGCAAGGTGACGAGGTCGACAGGTTTCCCTTTCACTCGAAGTTCCTTCATCGATTGAAAGATCATCTTATGGACCGGATCTGTAAAGTGAGAGACGTCCAAGTTTGCATCCGTGATGGAGGGCACTGAAAAACTTACGTTTTTTAGATAAAGAAGTTTTTCGGAATGAAAAAGAGGCATTTTCTGTTCAAATCTGAACAGAAAGTGCCTCTTTTCTACCTTTATTTTCATTCTTTTTCGTTCACCAGTTTTATTATCCGTTTCAGATTGACTGCGAATATGGTAGTCGCGGCCTGGATGCCCATGCCAAATAAACCCGCTGATTGGGCCTGATCGTACCCATGCGGATTTTTCAACTCACTATTTTTCGCTTCGATTTTATATCGATTTCGTGCAAGCCTTTTAAATTCCTCTGTTTCCTGAAAGGCTGCCTGTTCTACATGTTCCGTGGACTTGATCGATACGGAATACGTTTTACTTTTAGCTCCTTCCTTGTAACAACCTTCCCTCAATGGACACGTTTTACATTTTTCAACATCAAAATAAAACGTCATTGTTTGGTTCCTCTTTTGTCCCTTCTTGCCCGTGCGGGCTTTTCGAGTTGCCATATGCCCGGCCGGGCATACAAACATTCCCGCATCTTTATTAAAATCAAATTCTTTCGCATGTCCTCCGGTTGTAACGATGGGATTGAGTTTAGCGATTAATTGAATTTGTTCTTGATTTGTATAAATTAGATTATCTTTTCCAGAATATGCAGCGTCTCCTAATACTGTATCAATCTTCATTCCAGTCGCTTTACTTTTCTCGATTAATTCCTGTAAGTACTGTCCATCACTTTTTTCGCCTGTCGTTACGGTTGCCGCTGTAATAATTCTCTCATCACACATAGCGATATGCGTTTTATAACCGAAGAAAGAGGAGTCCGCTGATTTATGACCTACACGTGCATCGGAATCAACGGAATATTGAAGATGATGTTGAGTATCCCCCACTATTTCCTTTAATGTATTTAGTCGTTCTTTAACGGCTGGTACTTGAGAGATTTGTGGTTCATTTTCAATTGCCTCAATGACTTTTTCACAATATGCCAATTCATCATCCACTTCGTTAGAAGTGGACTTCGCAGGGAATTTATCTTTCATTGATTCATCAATTTTATAGACAGCTTTTCGGACATTCTTCGACTTTTCTTGTAGGAATTCTATCGGTGATTTCTGATTGTAACGTGCCTTGGTATGTGTTGCGTCCACAATGATTGTATTACTCTTAATGATTTTCTTTTCAAGTGCGATTTCAACCGTCTTCTTGATTAACATATCTAAAAGACCGACGTCTTTGAGACGTAGTCTACGGAATTTTGTAAGGGTACTTGAGTCGATGACGTCATCTTCTGGAGCCATATTTAGAAAGTATTTAAAGGACATGTCGTATCTGGAGCGTTCCACTAAGTCAACATCAGATACATCAAAGATAGCTTTTAATAATAAGTATTTGAACATACGGATGGGCGGAATTGCTTTACGCCCATTATCCAAGCAGTATTTGGTTTTAAGCTCTTCTAAAATAAAGGAAAAATCAACAAGTTCATTTATTTGGCGAAGCATATTATCTTTCGGCACGACGATATCATAAATCGCCATGTAAGGACTTAAATTTAGGGTTTCCTGGTTTGAAATCATTGGGCGCACCACCTACATTTACTTAATTTTAGTATATAGGAAATGGACCGTGATTTTTAGGGGTTAAAGTGATTATTTTCGAAATAGATTGTAGTGGATTGGAGTGGAAGGCAGCGACTCCAGCGGGAACAGCGCGAGCTGAAAGCCCCGCAGGACCGCAGTGACGAGGAGATTGAAGCCGTGCCCGCGGAAAGCGTCTGCCTGGAACGGAAATCCACGGCTTCCAAGATGAAAAAAGCGAGAATGGAAAACGACAAGTCGTTTTCATTCTCGCGATGATCTGCCTAAGGGGACTTTTTCAGTGCCGTCTCCGTGATGAGGTAGTTTTCTTTCATCATCGAACCGAGTACGGCTTTTTCCGCGATCATCATGCCTCTCCTTTTGATAAGTCCAATCTGAATTCATTCACATGGAGTTTCTGAAAGAAAGAGGTGTTTCTTATATTCTTTTCTTTCTTTACATTCTTACTAGTTGTTAACACATTGTGAGGGGGTTGTTTATCGTTTGTTAGTTGCTTTGTTAGGAAGCGTGCGTTTTGTTGATAAAAGCCCCAATTGACAATCGTTATGAGCCTGTTCTGCTTTGTTGATTCGTTTGTTAGGAATCCGTATTTTTCAAATCTCGCGAGCGCTGTCCGGACGTTTTGTGTGCTAATTTTTTTGCCGCATTTTTCTTCTAGTGACTTGAGTGACGTAATGAATTGACCCGGTTTCAACGAATACGATTCGCTTTTCCACTCCCATTCAGCCTCTTCGAAGTTCGCCATCAGCAATAATGTAATGAACACGACTTTCTGTTCTGGTGTCGAGCCTGTCCAAATCGGATCCTCGAGCAGTGAGCGATATAATTTCAACCAACCTTTATTCATTCCAATCCCCTACCTTTTCTTTTTTTAAATGAACACTCTATTCATCTGATATATAGAGCGGTTTTTGGAGAAAGGATACTACTTGCGAAAATAATGTAAAATAAAAAATCCAACCTTATGAGAAGGTTGGATTTTTCTGTTGGTGTATAGAGATCTCTTCCTCTGTAATTCAATGGGTACTTGTCACCCATCGATGATACTAAAATTCATTTTAGTAACTGAACTTTATTAGATTAAAGTAATTTGAAATGTCAGACATCATTATTGATTAATACGAACGCTTGTTTTATAATTACTATATAAACTTGGGAGGTGTGTTCATGGTTGCTTTCGTGAAAGAAGAGACAGAACAGTATGGGACGGAGCTATTGGAACTTCGTAATGATTTTGTGTTTAAGTCGTTTTTCACCGATGAACGAAACAAAGGATTGCTCTTACATTTCGTGAATTCGATTGTAGACGAGAAAATCCACTCTCTTCACTTGATTGACCCGACAGCTAAGATGGAGCATGCTGCTGACAAATTATCCATATTAGATTTAAGGGCGACAACTGAAAACGGAAACCAGATTAATATTGAACTACAGTTACAACGTCATACTGCATTCAACGAGCGAATATTGTATTATTGGGCTAAAACGTACACCTCCCAAATTAAGACTGGCGATCCATATACGCTCTTACAAAAAGTAATCCAAATCATTATTGTCGATTTCGATTTATTGCCTTCTTGCGGTGTTCATAGTACATTCCTATTAACAGAACCATCCACAAGCACGATTTTTAGCAATCATCTTGAAATCCACGCTTTGCAATTAGGAAGAGTGGGCAACAAACCTTTACAAGATATGAGTAATTTAGAAAAGTGGCTACTGTTTTTCAAAGGAAACCAAAAAGAGAAGGAGGAAGTCGCTATGGAAAGTTCTGCATTCAAGGAAGCGTTCGAAGAAATCGAGAGGCTGAGCAGAGATCCGGAAACCGTCCAACTGGCCATCAGTAGGGAAATGGCATTGCGTGACCATATTCAACGAATGGAAGATGCTGAAAATCGAGGATTGGCCATTGGAATTGAAAAAGGGATTGAAAAAGGAATCGAACAAGGAATTGAACAAGGGATTGAACAAGGGCTTGAACAAGGGATTGAAAAAGGAAAACGAGCGAAACAAGTAGAACTGATCGTAAAACTTCATGAAAAATCATCTCCCCTCTCATTTATTGCTGAAGTGGCTGATCTTTCTATTGATGAGGTTCAGGAGATTATACAAAAGCACGCAAATCAGCTGTAAAGAGCCCGTTACATGTATTCTTTGTAGTAAACGCATCCTTAAAGAAGTAACACCTCTCCGATTTGCATCTGTGCAACGGAGGGGTGTTACTTCTTTTTATTCGCTTTGTTTCGCAATTTGCCATCTTCCGTACTGTCGTCAGGCGTGAACTAAACCTACCCGTAAGTTAATCAAGATTAAAGTATTTGTTGACCTAAACCCACCCAATAGTAACGGTATTATCATGAAAGAATTCAATAACATATTTCTGACGAAGGCAATAAATATATAAATCACTTCCTAACCAGGCAATCTCTTCAATCGTACTTAATAATTCTTCAGTCAAATTAGTTTTCACACACGGATAACTATTATATCCCCAAAAGATATATATGGGCGTTAAAGTATCAAATCCTTTAGAAATTAGAAGTGAAGGAACGCTTTTAATTTCTTGGGGATTTATTTCAACTCGGTTAACAATAGTAGTTTCCCAGTCAATACTGTTCCAAGAACCAATCGGAAAGTTTACAGAGAAATCTTCTACAATTGAATTAGTTTTATTAGAATCTAGAATTTCAAATACTTTCGTTTCCCCGAACACTTCCTGAAGCAGAACCTTTACTTCATTCTCTTTTTGAATCGCTTCTTGCATTAAATCTTTTTGTTTCCGTGCCACTAGAATTTCATTTAATCTCTTCTGTCTTTCTTTTTTGTTCACTCTACTGTTAACTCCTTTCCTATATAGTTTTATTGGACTAAACTGCCCCTTCTACTTCACATTAACTTCTTTACATCCTTCCAATCACACGTCACGCCTACACTCACTATCCGTGTTTCTTTTGTACCATTGTGGTAAACTGTATGTAAGATAAAAAAGACCGGATGCGATGAACATCCAGTCAATGCAACGGACATATCGCATGAAGTGCGGTTGGCCGGTATTAAGGTATTCTTACGAGAGAGTAACTACCCTGCTTACTTGGACGTTAGCGGAGGGTCGTTACTTTTTTCTATTGGTGGATAGAGTAATTAACGCTACGATGGTTGCTGCCGTTGCCGCTAGAAACATTCCAAATTGGAACATCATATTGATAGAATCATATGTCACCATATACACACCCCATTTCCAGGGAGTGCCATCCGTCCATTCGCTACATGCCGTTGCATTTACTAGTTTATCATACTAGTATTTTTTTATCGACAATAATACGAACATACGTTTCAAATAATTTTAGAATACTTGTTTTTTTCTAAAGGTGTAAGCCGATCAGGATGGATTATGGATGTAAGTGATTCGGGATCTGTTTGAAGATTTCCTATTGTTTTTCGCGCCAGATTAGTTGGCAGCGGTGTGCCAAAGAAAATAATCGATAAAGTAAAAGCACACAAAGACTATAAAAACGCCCAAGAAAAACAAAAAAAGCTAGACAAAGCAGCTAAAGAAATTAAAGATAAAAAGGTAAACATGAGTAAAACAACTGATATAATTATCGCTATAGCAATCGTCGTGGCAGCCACTTCAACATTCTTTTTCCCAGGAGACGATGTCGCCGCTTGGGGATTGCTACTTCGCGCCATCACTAGATAAAGGAGGGAATGTATTGGAAATGCCGGATGTGTTTCTTGTAAAGGAACTTGTTTTGAAAGATGTAGAAGTATTACACATCTTGCAACCTGGTAAGATTCTGGCTTATGTCGTCATCGAGGATTGTCATAGACACTCGACAATAGACGATTTCCCTCATATCGCCCATCTCTATGAAGAAGGTGAGTGGGAGTCACGCACGAATTTTATTAAAGCACAGATTATTGTGAAGGATGACAGCTTATCTAAGGAAGAAAAAGATGTGCTGTCAGAGATGGTCATGATTTACATCGAGTCGAAACCAAGTGTGGATACATTTGTCCAATTTGCAGTGAAGCCAGAGGTTTACGATTATCTCGATTCCTATGATGAAAACCCCTCCTTGTTTTACAATGCATTATTGAAATGTACAGAAAATAGCCACGATGTGAAAAGAATTACCATTGATTCATTAAATCACCTTACGCAAATAGAATCATGATTTGCAAAGGTGCCTGGGCCAGAAACATTCACGTTAATTCATACGGTTTGAATAAAAACAAAGGACTATCTCACGAATTAAAATTCCTCAACGTTTCCATTTCATCTTTATGGAATTGTAGTGTATTATCTGAATTCAACTTTACACACGTACCTTTCATTACTTTCGAGTGGATGAATGGGATGGTTTTTCAACCTTCGTCCCTCCCTTTTCATTAATGAACACGAGAAAGAGGTACTTATCAAAGACAGGTGATTCTCCATTTCCCCTGCTAAACAAGTAATACCAAAAAGGTGTTAGGTTTTCATCGAATTCCGATGAACCTAACAGCTTTTTTATGAGCTTCAACAAATTTTTATTCACGTTTGTCTGTATGACCAAATTGCTCTTCATACATGATTCGTACCGTTTTCGGTGCAGCCCAAAACGTGGGTAGCAATAGTAACGACACAGGCATTGCTGTAACGACGATGAAAGATTGGATCGCTTCGATTCCGCCTTTGCTAATCATTAACAGCACAATTGCCACAGTGCCCATAATGATTGCCCAAAACACACGCAGGCTCTTTGGCGGGATGCTATTTCCTGCTATCGCCACCGAAACAGTATACGCCATCGAGTCGGCAGTTGTCACAACGAATAAAATGGTCACTAACAAGAACAGAGGTGCAATGATGGCACTAAACGGCAATTGTTGTGTGATTGCCATCATGGCAGCCGGCATGCCCGATGTATTCAAAGCTTCTGAAATAACGCCCGGCTCGCCCAATTCATAAAACATGCCCGTCCCGCCTACAACAGAAAACCAAAATGACGTCACGACGGGCGCTGTAATCGAAACCGCCAATATCAATTCACGTATTGTGCGTCCGCGTGAAATCGTTGCTATAAAGATGGCCATCATCGGTCCATATCCGAGGAACCAGCCCCAGAAAAAGACCGTCCAGGAACCTAACCAAACCGAATCCCCGCGAAACGTGCTCATCGGTAAGAATTCTTTAAGATAAACCCCACTTGCTTCTAAAAACGTATTTAGGATAAAACCACCCGGTCCGACCAATAAAATCGCAACAATTAAAATCAAAGTAATGCTTATGTTTAAATTACTAAGAAATTCAATCCCTTTGCGTAAGCCTGTAACGGCTGATAATGTGGCGATTACGACGACGCTAATGATGACGGTCACTTGTGTCGCCAAGTTATTCGGTACCCCAAACAACGATTCCAGTCCATACGCAGCCTGTAAGCCAAGGAAACCAATGGGGCCAATTGTCCCCGCCGCTACTGCAATAATTGCGGATGCATCGATGATGGTCCCAAGTATGCTCTTCCCCATGATCTTTTCACCAAGCAACGGGTAGAGCAGTGTCCGTGGTTTGAGCGGCATTCCTTTTTGATAATGGGCATACATCAAAACAATCGTGCCTAGTGTTCCAAGAATTGACCATGCAAGAAAGCCCCAATGTAAATACGATTGAACAAATGCGGGAATAACAGCGCTTTTAGTGCCCGACTCTACACCTGTCCCCGCGAAAATAGGGGGACTGGAAAGAAAATGATACATCGGTTCAGCGGCTGCCCAAAATACACCTCCACCTGCCAGTAAAGTGGTCATGATCATAGAAATCCATTTAAAATAACTAATTTCTGCTTGATCGGTTCCACCTAAACGAATCTTTCCGTATTTCGAGAACCCTAGGAAAAGTGCGATGAAAAAGGTACCCAGTAACAAGACTTGCCAAAATCCACCGAAATATTTTACAGCAAAAGCGAATAGTAGATCTACCATATCCGCTACAAAATCTATATTGATAAACGATGCAATGACAAAAGCGACGAGTAAACCGCCACTGATGAAAAGTACACGCCAATCTGTCTTAGTTTTGTATTCATTCAAAATAAAACCTCCATGCGAGCATGTTTTAAATTGCTATCCTTCGACTTCTGGATACCAAGCTCAATTTCTTTGTGCAGTTTAACACACTTATTGACTCCGTCAAAAATATTGTGCCCAAAGAATACGATTTAGAACAGAATGATTGAGGTTTAGGTTGTGATTATGTTTTTCATTGGCGTTTGATTTAATAGTTCTGGTGGTAATTATATTTATATAGTTACTTATTAACTTGGCTATTATAAGTAAAAAGAAGACTTTACTTCATTAGGGATACATCGTTTACGTTTTTAACAGAATGGTGTTTCTAACAGTAAAATGGTCAATCCCACGTTTACTACCCTTTTTCTGCTCCACTAACACAAATACATATTTCATCTGAAAAGGAGCAATTCTCATGGCACTGGCAATTTCGAAGATCTTATTTATCATTGTAATTATTGCAGCCGTCTTAACGCAATTCTTCTTGTATCGACGTAAAAACCAATCTGGACATAGTCTGTTCATTATCAATATGTTGGTAGGTATTGTGTTGTCTTATCTTGCATTCACCGCATTGCCAGCAAACTATACAGGACAAAAAGTGTTGGCAATCGCTTGGGGTGTGATCGCTGTAGTGGCAGTAGTTTTAAAGGTCACAAACGAAAAATTTATCACGCTCAGCAAGATATTACTTTCGATCGCCATCATTGGTGGGGTCGTACAGTTACTAGCTTGAGAAGTCGATGGCGCATAAATTAAACTAAAAGGGACTCAGCCATTACGGTTGATCGTCCCTTTTGTTTTGCCTCACTTCACTTCATCCCACCCATTCCATAGCTTCCAGTTGGATCTTCACTTCAGCAAACTCGATTGTCGGATTTTCCAAAGTGATACGATGGACTACCTCGTCTTCAACCCTATTCAACAAACGGACGAGTAGGAGTAATGAACGATTCGTAGCTCAATGCATATCTGGTTCCTTTTAATATGTGAAGATTTCATGGCAGATGTATGAAAAATTCGCATAGTCATGATTCGTTCGAATACCGATTAGACGTCTAACCAATTATACTAAATAGATGGCATCACAAAATCGATGCCTTTATAGATGGAGGGAAATGAATTGAAAAAACTCGTATCGGCGCTACTTGCAGTAACACTCATCATGTCACCGATCGGCAACACACTCTTTACCAATGATGTCTCAACTGTTGAAGCGAAGGGCTATAAGTCTGGTAAGAAAAGCTTCAATCCGACAAACAATTATAACAAGCCACAAGTGGATAAGAAAAAAGAAGATACTTCTTCATTTAATAAATCCACAAACAAACCAAACAATACGGCGAAAAAGGGCGGCTTCTTTTCAGGCGGGCTCATGAAAGGGTTATTCATTGGCGGTCTCGCTGGTCTTTTATTCGGTAGCTTATTTGCCAATATGGGCATCTTAGGTTCCATTTTAGGCTTGATGGTCAATGTATTGGCGATCGTCTTGGTCATTGGAATTGTACGCAAGATTTTCGCGATAATTAAAGAGAAAAAAGAACAAAAAGAGGATCGAAATCCATGGCAGACGCGATAATTTCGGAGCAAGATATCATAAATGCAATTTGCATGGAGCAAGCCCATACTCATACTGTTCAACCTGAAGACGTTGAAGTGGAATTGCTGTATGACGACGAAGCTGGCTTCTCGGCAGAAGTGCATATCGGTCGACAAATACACGTCCTTACTTCTTTTCAAATGATCCAATCCATCCGTTTTTGGATTGAACATGTTTTACACGAAGATCCTTATGCAACAGGCCTCAACCTTCTATTAGATCGTGAAGAAGGCATTATTGCTGCGGTACACTAACAGTAAAGCCCCCTATCCATTTATGCGGATTGGGGGCTTTTGTATGGCCTGTAAAGCATGTTCGCAAGTATTTTGTAGGTACCAGACACCCACTCACACAAGCAATTCATGTTGTTTGATCTAGTTGATGTCTCTTGTTCGTCAGCTTACTGCTCTTTCGTCCCCCACTGCTGGCGGTGAAGATTCAATCCTCTTTGTCCGAAAACGGTGCGTATATAGAATTCCTCCGCCTCTTCCGTCCAGACGTGCAACTGGGTTGTGTCGAGACATTTATCTTCATCACACCACACAAAGTATTCAGGATCCGCTATTCCAACCAAATTTACATACTCATTCTTCACATTCGAAAAATCGCCTGCATCCCAACGATCCAATATTTGATCTAATTCGGAACCCTTCTTGACGAATCGTTTCAAGTACTGAATGTTTTCCTTTGCCATTTGGCTATAGCCAGACCCTGCTGAGTTCATATCGATTTCCCTCTTTTTCCCGTAAGCTTCCTTATTGCTGTCCGGCAGACGGTAAGCTTCTGGATAGCGTGTTACTTTTTGGGCGAGCAACAGTTTCATCTGATAGGCGACATACTCCGTGTTACCCCACTCCATTTGTTCTTCCGTGTATACGCCAAGCTGTCCTCTCAATGGCTTCGCTGGTTCTGTCGGATCGACCGGATCATTCATATGGAGAATTCGATGAAGGAACAATGCATAATGTACGCGTGTGACGGGCTTGTTAGGCTGATATTTTCCATTGTCGCCCGTTGTGATTCCATTGGAGTAAAGGGCCCGTACATATTGGCTAGCCGGATGGTTTTTTGGCACGTCCACGAAGTTAAGTTCCGTCTGCACATCCAGTTGGAATGCGATGGTCAGCACCTTTGCCATCTCGGCACGGGTGATCGGTTTATTCGGATAGAGATTGCCTTTCGCATCAGCTTCAAAAATACCTGCCTGTTGCAGTTTCTTGATGTCATTGAAATAAGCGTTCTTTGGCGACACGTCCTTAAATTTCACGAACGGTTTTCGCGCCGGCAATTTCACTGCACGGTTGACGAGCGCCGCCGCATGTTTCCGGCTAATGGATTCTTCTGGTCTGAATTCACCGTTCGCATACCCGCTAATAATGTTCTTATCCCGCATCTCATGGACAATGTCCACATACGGGCTGTTTTTGGATACATCCTTAAATGGATCTTTGACAGCTGCCTCTGCTCCTGTAGGCATGAATAGCATAGGCACGACGAGCACCGCCGCCATCACAATCTTTCCTAGTTTGTTCTTCATGCAACTTCCTCCTATCGGTATGTACGGTTTTCTAATCAGCGTACAGACGCAAATTTCTGGAATAAGTTTCAAAAGTTTTTTATCATAATCTGATAAGAGTGTTCTGGTCTTGAATCCATGCCGTATCCAGTCCTTTAACCAGCAAACTTTCTAGTTAAATTCAACGTTCAAAGACCTTTTCAATCAGCTCTGTGAACTCTTTATATTCTTCCGTGTCTTGTACTTGTCGCAAAGACGAAGCGATGGAATGGTAACACCAGTTTTGCTGCTCTTTGCCCGCATTGAATTTCCGCCAAAGCTTCTCTTCGTCAGCTTCGTAATCTTTATGGATGGCGCGCATATTCGACAATTTGTCCGCAAGCGTCGCGATTTCAATACCTATCGACTCATTCGCTTGCAAGAAGTCGATAGTATCCTGCTTTCTGTCCTTCCATTGTTTCGATTTGTCTTCACTCTGACTCTGAACAAGATCGGCGATGTTTTCATTGAATACTTCTTTCAACGTTTCATACGCGACAAATGCATCTTCTATCGTGTCATGCAGAATGGCTGCAGAAACGATATCTTCATCCACTTCCCCATTTTTACCTGTCATGTTTGCTGCAATTATTCCCGTTTCCATACAGTGCAAGATATACGGGATTTCTGTGCCTTTTCTCGTTTGGTTTGCATGGCATAGCGCAGCAAACTGTATCGCTTTATTGATCAATTGTGCCAACCTCCTATTTTTTTGTTTTAGACAACCTGGTACTTGTAGTTGCTCATTTCTCCATTCTACATGCATCCTCTAGTTCTTTTGCGATATCTTCCGTGCTTTCGCAATACGCTCGTTTCCATACTTATGTAACATCGCCATTGCACGCATCTGGAGTTTTCGGATTTATTCAATTATATCTTTCCTCTATATCATTTTGATACATTAACAGGCAAAAGATTTCATGGCACCGACTTCTTAGTTCCTTCTGGAGTTTTTAGACATCATCCAGAGCTTCATGTAAGATTAATCTATTGAATTACCAATCTTAAGCATACTTGAAGGAGAATGGAAATGAACCCTATTGACGCGTATCTGCATTTTTATAGAAGCAACCCGGACTATTTCATACAAGATCAGGATATTCAGATTATCATCGACAAAGAAACATTGGAACAATTTGCGAAAGAACGGGATTGTCAGCTTGGGCTAATCTATGAAACGAAGTACTTTTGGGTTGTGATCGATTTAATCGAAAATGCTCAGCACCACCGTTATCCCTATATGCGCGTCATACATAAAGAGCCGTCCAACGGAGTTGTCATCATTCCACGTTTAGAGGATAAAGTCGTCTTCTTGCGACAATTCCGTCATGGCACTCGCCAAATAGAACTGGAGTTGCCGCGCGGGTTCGCTGAAGCAGGCTGCACCGTCTATGAAAATGCCGAACAGGAAATTCTGGAGGAGATCGGCGCTTCCGCACAAAACATTGAACTGCTGGGTAGCATGATCAGCGATTCAGCACTGACGTATGGACCGGTCCATCTGCTCCTATGCGACATCTCTTCGATCGGGAAATTGGAGCAGGAGGAAGGCATTAAAGATACGCTCCTGTTAACAAAAGAGGAAATCCTGGAGTACATTCGCGACAATACCATCCGAGACGGTTTTACAATAACAGCGATCATGAAATGGATCTTACAATCGTAAAGGAGGAGGAAGCATCGTGTATTTAGACGCATTAGATCCAGTTCGCACATCCAAATCACAACTTGATGAAGCGACTTGCCAAAGTTTTAGGGTGCAAGGAGAAAGCATACTTCTAAAAACGTTATTAGAAGGGGCTCGTCCCATAGTGACCCAGACGCAAATAATGGATTCATTGGTCATTCACACTATTTTGGAAGATGACGTGATGAAAAACCATTTTCTTCAATTGATTGACCATGGTCATATTCAAATCGCGAGATATCCTAACCTGAAAGCAAAAAATGTGCAAGGGTTACAAGCCTATTTTTTATCGACATTGCAAAAAGGGTTAAAGGATGGCGAAAGTTTTCATAACTATTCCGCCTTTCCTTTTTTAGAGGAATTAAGTCTGGATGAGCGCAGAAAGTTCCAGCAAGATATTATCGATGCCGTTTCAAATCAGCATTTTTCCTTCAAATCGGATTACCTAAAAGCTGAACACATTGAACAGCTGGAAGCGTATTTACGAAATCTACATCAATTCGACTGGACGTTGCGTGGACGTTTTACAGAAATGGGGCCATTCACAAAAGGATTCGATGATTTATTCCTGAAAGGGTATCATACCTTAAAAAGCCATGAACATGAAAACGAGGAAGTTGTTGCATTGTGTCAAGAAATGATGGCGCATCGCACTTTCCAAAATACGCGTTCAATCTATTATCATGCGTTGGACGCGATCAGTCCCCATTACTCCATTGAGTCTAAAAAAATGGTGAAAGGGCTAATCGATATGTGCTATAACGAATCCATCGCATCGACCCTTCCGGATAATAAATACAATATGAGTTTTGAAACAGGCGCCGAAGAGCTCATTCTCTGTCTGGAAGGGAAACAAGAACCGTTACACAAGGAGGGAGTTCTGCTCATCCCTTCAAAAGATAAAGATTATTTCACTTGGGAATCATTGGCCGACCTATTAGTGGAAGTTGAAAACTTGCAGCTTACCAAAAAGATTACGCGCCTAGAAGCATTGGAAGAATACAAACGTCAAAACTCCATCCGGAAACCGGCTTTGAAACTCGCTAAATATGCAGCATTAGGCTTAGCTCCATCTCTCATTCCTCTTGGAACAGGCATTGTAGAAATTGTCACAACCGGCCTTAATTTCATTGCAGGCGACATGATCAGCGAAAAGCTTAAAAAGCCCTCACAAAAAGAAGTAATTCACGAGTTTCAAAAGTACAGGGAGAAACAAAAAGTAGCAGAGAAAGCCATTTCGTTCACATCCGTTTCAAACTAAAAAACAGCAAAACCCCCAATCCAACTTTTCGGACTGGGGGTTTTGCCGCGTTGAGGTACTCTGCACGTATAATCTTTTAGTTCGGATAGCCACTCATGACCTTCTGATCGCGCATTTCATGGATCATATTATAATAAGGATTGTTCGTTGAGACATCTAAAATGAATCTTTGACAGCCACCACCATCATCTTTTTCCATACTTTTTTTGCGGTATTGGGACATTTGCTTATCAAGCAAACGAGCCCGATAACGGAGATATTGGTTGCAACCCGTTGATGTGCGCTGCAGCCGGACGCGTTCTGGAGGGCGGGCGGTGAACCACACCCCTTCGCTTCGCTTCGACGGGTGTTTCACTTGTCCCACTAATCCTCCCAGAGTCGCCGGCTTCCGCTCCGATCAACTAAATATCATACAAAAAAATCGCAACACAATCGCCTTTTATAGCATAAATCGTTTCTAAAAAACTTGTACTAAACGCTTTTCAATTTGAAATTCAAATTCTCTAATGAGTAGGTTAGTTTCTGCATCGAGTAGATTGACTTCAATTATTATAGAGTCCCAACTTTCTAAATGAGTACGCTCCACAGATTTTTGATAACCTCTTACTTCAGAACATTTTTTCAGATGGTATGGTTTTTCGCAAGACAAATTAAAAGTGCTTTCATCAATTTTCCAATCACCGTAATGAATATTTATGTTCCGGTCAAGTTTATTTTGTGCGTCAAAACCAAAAAACATTTCTTTGGTTTCTTCATTATAATAAATCCCCATTACTTTTAAGTAAAATTCATTATCATTTATTAATGGTATTTGGATCCCTGTATTACCATCTGGCTCCCCAACCCATTCATTCCACTGTTCTTTAGACCACATATCCATTTTACTTGTATCATATGTCTTCATTATAAATTCAACAGCAACAATTTCTTTTGTCATTCGTTACACCCCTAAGATATTTAAATAGTGGCTTATACAGCAATCGCACCCATTAATGGAATAGGGTGAAACCGTTGATTTGCGTTCCGGCCGGACGCGTTCCTGGGGGCGTGCGGTGAGCCTCCTCGGTCCGCTACGCTCCCCTGTGGGGTCTCACCTGTCACGCTTATCCCCAAGGAGTCGCCGGCCTCCACTCCAATCAACTAAGAGTGTAGTACTTAGCAATTGCGCCCGATTCCAGAAGAACCCTTTACTCTTTTGGAAGAACTCCTTTTGTGATATTCTTCATTGCTTTATCCGATATAGTTCCAATAATAATAAAGACAAAGAATAATATGACCAGGAAAATAAAAGCTTCTAAAAAGGGACTAGGAAACTTTCCTTCAATCAATTTTTTACCGTAAACTATAAGGGCGGTTGAAGTACCTACCGTGAAAATAAAAGTTACAATCACACCTATAAGTTGAGTTTTACTAAGTTTCTTATACTCTTTCAAATTCTCTCTATTTTTTATAAATGCACGTGTCATTAGTAGCACCAGTAATATAATTAATACATAGTCAACCAAGTTTAGCCTCCTCAAAATGGCCCGATTGAGGCGCAATTATTGTTTGCAAAAAAGCACCTCATAGAGATGCTTTTTAACTGATTGTACTTAGATATAAGTCAAGGGAATCTTCTACTTCACGTTCTACTAACGCTATAAAGTCACTATAATCTTCTGTCGTATGTGCTTTATCGAGTGCTTCGTAATAGGCCAATCGATTTTCCACTTTAATAATGACTGGAGGAAATCCATCTTTCATTACCTCCAAATTAAGCAAAAGTCTTGAAGTACGTCCATTTCCGTCTATAAAAGGATGAATACCAACAAAAATAGCATGCAACATCGCGCCACGCTTAACAGGATGAAGGTGGATTCCTTCATTCCGATACCAGTTCATCATTTGTTCCATTTTTTCTTGGATTAGGTAATGCGCTGGTGGTATATGTTTAGCACCCGAAATAAAGACTTGTTCTTTACGGTAAACACCTGCATACTCGTCATCAATCCCTTTGAGTACTAACCGATGTAAATTTTTTATTTGCCATTCAGAAAGAGATTCTTTCATTTGGACAATTTCTTCAACATAACTAATGGCATCACGATGATTGATAATCTCCAAATGTTCTCTCAGCGTCTTACCACCAATCGTAATCCCTTCGAGAACCACTTTCGTTTCATTCATGGTTAATGTATTGCCTTCAATGGCGTTCGAATTATAGGTCCACTCTAGAAATAGTTTTTCTCGTAAACTTTTCAATGTATATTTAGGTAAAGGACGAGCAGCATCTAATTGTGCCTTCTTTTTATTAATAACTTCAAACAAATGAGTAACCTCCCAACTATACTAGTAGAGTATTTCTATTATTGTAACTCATATTTGAAAAGTTCTATACATAATTGATATACATCTAATTTTTTGACCCCGTTAAACAACATCGTTGTTTAAAGATTAATCAAGAAAAAAGGACCCAATAGGTCCTTTTTTCGCTAATCTGCTTCACCTAGTGTAAGCTTTTAAGTGACGAAAACTTTTCCACAATCGCACTCGATTGTGGAAAAGTGTTAAACCCGTTAATTTGCGTTCCAGACGGACGCTTTCCGGAGGGCGTGGCTTGAGCCGCTTCCTTCGCTTCGCTCCGTCCAGGGTCTCAAGGCACACGCTAATCCTCCCGGAGTCGCCGTCTTCCACTTCAATTAACTAACTCAACTTTCGCACCAATGAATTCTCTGTAAAGCCTTGAACTGCCACCGTTCGAACTACTAGTAATTGTATGCTTGACATTGCATGTAAATAAAGAAAGACACCCTTCGGTTTGGTATAGTGGAGTTACCATACAACACTAACCATAGAAGAGGTGTCTCTCCCATGATAAACCAAAAACCATGTAACTTTCAAATGCCAAACGAAGCAGAAGCTGCATTTAAAGAACTAGAAATTACGAAGCATTTACGAGAAGCCGGTATTTCTAAATTCTTCGGATTTACCTGTTCCTATCTTTTTAGACTCGTATTCTGCCTGATTTTTCAGCAACGGAACTGGTTCTCGCTCCTGCAGTCCAAACGGGCGGGGGATCTGCCCGGCAAAGATACCGTCTACCGTTTCCTCGATCAGTCTACCTTCAATTGGCGTCGGTTCCTTTTGTCGCTCAGCAGTTCGGCGATTCGCAAAGTCGACCGGTTGACAGGACAGGACCGACGAAAAGTCCTGATTGTAGATGATTCCGCATACCGTCGAGATCGAAGTAAGAAAGTGGAACTACTCGCCAGGCTGTATGACCATGCATCGGGTGGCTATTACAAAGGATTTAAGATGCTTACTTTGGGTTGGTCAGATGGCATGACCTTCCTACCTGTCGATTTTACGCTCCAGAGTTCTAAGAAGACGGAAAATGGGATAGCAGAAAAACTGGACAAGCGGACTTCCGGTTATAAACGTCGGAAAGAAGCCATTGAGAAATCAACAGATTTACTCCCCCAAATGGTCCGAAGAGCATTACATGCAGGTATCGAAGCAGAATTCCTGTTGATGGATTCCTGGTTCACCATGCCTGCGCTGATTAAGAATGTTCTAGCCGAAGGAATCGGTGTCATTGGGATGGTCAAAAAGAACAAGACCCGGTACTTTGTGGAAGGGAAACCTGTCGATTTGACTGGACTCTATCAACTGGCACGCCGTCAAGAAGGGCAGTTTGGCATCCTCCGTTCAATCTTGTGCGAGCTTTCCGACGGCATCCAAGTAAAAATGGTCTTTGTACAGAATAAGAATAAGAAAAGCGACTGGTTAGCCATCCTCTCTACAGACTGTACGCTTTCCGAAAAGGAGATTATCAAAATCTATGGTATGCGATGGGACATCGAGGTCTTCTTCAAGACGGCCAAATCACTGCTGAATCTGGCCAAGGAGTTCCAGGTTCGGTCGTATGGCAGTTTGATTGGTCACACAACCATCGTATTCACACGATTTATCGTCCTCTCCTGGCAACACCACAATGAAGCAGATCCCCGGACACTTGGCGGGCTGTTCTACGAACTATGTGATGAAATTGATGACCTCGACTGGGCGTGCGCATTGCAGGAATTGATCGGGTTTCTTAAAGACGCACTAAAGAAGACGGGAAGACAAACCAGAAACTTGATTCAAAAACAAGTCCTGCATTGGATGGAAGGTTTGCCTTGTTATATCAGGGCTTATTTGCCGATTTCACTCTGCGAAAGTTGAGTTAATAAGAAAAAACGAAATGATTCTTTTCATGACGGGATTGGAATAGAAGAAATTCATCATCATCCTGCAAATACGCAATGTGACTGTTGCCAAGGTCAAATGACTGCGGCAGGGATGACCATTGTGCGTGAGGAAGCAAAATTCATTCCCGCTACAATGAAGCGTGTCCAACATATTGAACATGCCTATGAGTGCAGGCTTTGTAAAAAAGATACGAATCAAAAGGCTCAGATAAAACGTGGAAAAGCACCGCAAGGTGCCATTCAACGTAGCATTGCTGGACCTACCGTTCTAGCAAAACTCATCTACGATAAGTTCATCCAATACTTGCCTCTTTATCGCCAAGTAAAGGAGTGGGAACGATATGGCCTGCTTACGAATGATAAGAACTTATCAAATTGGGTCATTCGTGTAGCGGAAGATTGGCTTTTACCTGTTTATGAACTGATGAAGCAGATATTAACTGCGAAATCAATTCTTCATGTGGATGAAACGTATGCGCAAATTATCAATCGGTCAGACGGGAAATCTGGACAATCAAATGCGTACAATTGGGTGTTTCGCAGCGTGCCAAGCCAAGGCCCAATCATTGTCCTTTTCCAAAGTGCTTTATCAAGAGGTCGATCTGTATTGGAAGAATTTACAGCTGGCTTTAAAGGCACAGTGATTTGTGATGGCTATTCTGCATATGGTAATTTACCTAATATCACATTCGCTAACTGCTGGGCGCATGTCCGACGTTATTGGCTAAAAGCCGATAGCAAAAACGGTGAAATTGGCGTTGATTACTGCGATCAACTATATCGCTTAGAACGCGAATTCAAGCACTTTTCACCTAGTAAGCGTCGAAAAGCAAGGCAGAAATATTCAAAACCGATTGTAGAAAAGTTTCTAAAATGGGTAGATGAATCACCTTTCTTTGGGAAGAACGCCTTAGCTACAGCCGCGGACTACACATTAAATCGCGTAAAGGAGTTAAAAGCTTTTCTATTCGATGGTCGGATTGAAATAGATAATAATCCAGCTGAAAATGCGATTCGCCCAAATGTGATTGGGCGTAAGAACTGGCTTTTTTCTGTAAGCGAAGCCGGTGCTAAAGCAAATGCGCTCTGCTTAAGTTTAGCTGAAACAGCAAAAGCTAACGGCATTGATTTTTATCAATATCTAGTTAAGCTAATAACGGAGTTACCCAATTTACCAATTCATCAGCAACCTGTAATTTTAAATGATTATTTGCCTTGGTCGAAAAATATTCAAGCGACATGTGCAAAATAGCCGTGTATCTGAAAAAAGTTCAGGTAAACGGCTATTCTTCGTGCGTACCGAAAGGTACGCTTATTTTTATAGTTCGGGCTTACATTCGTCATTGCAAAACCTCCCAGTATATTGATCTACGGAGATTATCGCATGGAGGAAAAAGGATTACTATGTGGGAGAAGTTTGACGCTTACAAATCAAGAGGCTGGACGTGTGGAGGGAAATTGAGGTTACCTCAGTTAATTGAAATCAAATAAAGGCGCCCACTCAAAAGAGTAGACGCCTTTTTGATTTGTCGGCTATAGTCAGACATTTCCGTTGACACTAACGATTTCCCTTCTAGAAAAAAACCTCAATCAATATCTATTCTTTTTAATAACTCTAGTCGTTCTTCTAAAAGAATGAAGTTTGTATTTTCACGAACACTAACCTCAACAACTAACATAGAATCTAAATACTCTTGCAAAGTCTTTATATACGCTTTAATAAATTCAAGTAAATTAAAATCATATTCCCATTCAACTGTGTTAGTCAATTCATCAAATTTATTTATAGTTATCCCAGGACCTTTCTTTGTTAGAGTATAAATAGATGCATTGCCAAATGGGTTTAGTGTTTGTTTTTCACCTGTTCGATACAGTTCAATTAATAGACCACTAAATTCAATCAAAATGGTACTATGCATACTCGTTGAAAAGATTAAATTCTTTTCACTTCTATCATTCACAAAAAATTGTAAATAACTATCTAAATAGTATTCAATACTATTATTTTTTAATACCGAAACATCTTCCTCAATTTCAAATATTATTTTCATCATATATGCTCCTTTACTTAACTTTTATTACTGAAGTACCAGCCGTTGGATATGATGTTTTTATTATGTTATCCTTCGTTACAACTGTTGTCATACCTGAAATCCCATGCTTTTGGGGATTGTAAGTATACACCTTTGTTCCATCTGCAAGGGTAATCAATTTACCCTTTTCTAAAGACTCCATGACTAAATTCTTAACTTGCGCTTCACCGAGAGCTTTAGGAAATAAGGTGTCCCCCTTCTTTGCAATGGTTCCTGTAATATGTCCCTTTACAATGTGTTCCCATCCCGTTTTACTATTTCCATCCAATAGTATACCTTTACTATTATGTTTTAAAACCTTTCCTAAACCTTCAAAGGCAGTAACCTGTGCACCCTTTCCAGACTTAATTAACAAACTAGCCAATGATCCAGCTTTCACTACTTTGCCAGCAGGGAATAGGGAAACTAGAGCAATTCCTTTATCTGTTACACTAGAATTTGGATTAAAAAGAGTTTTGATATCATCTATTACAAGAAAGTCTAAACCCGCTTTAGCTCCATCTAAAGCAAATTGACCAGCCTGCTTTAGCCATGCTGTAGTAGAACTTGCCCAGCTTTTTGCAGTATCCAACCAAGACGGAGTTGATTTGGAAGCGAGGGCCATCGCCATCTCTTTTGCTTCTTTAGAAATAATTACGGTATCAACCGTTAGTTTTGCTGTTTTAACATCCATATTATCTTTACTTGATAAACTTTTTTGTTTTTCTAAATAATTAGCATCATATACATTGGTTGCTGAGCTCTTCGAATTAGAAATACCAGTGATCGACATATAGTCCATCCATTTTTTTGTAAAGTTTCTATTAAAAACTATAAATACATAATAGAGGAAATAACACTATTTCAATAAGAGCTAAAAGACTCAACTTTCGCATCCAATAAAATAGGGTAATAAGATACCTATACCAAGTTTTACCGTAAGCCCGTAATCAAATAACGCATATAAACAACCTTGCACCTCCGGTACGATAGACATATCGATTCTAGGGGGTGCTTTCTTATGCCGACTAATAAACTAACAATTGTCCCAGTGACACTAAATCCTATCAAGGACGAATCTTCGTCTATCAACTCCCCGCAATTCCTCCCTGGGCCAAGCTGCGTCATTAAAACAGCTGGTGCTGAAATTTCCTTCTTTAATGGCGTAGATGAGAAGATCATCCTAACAATCATGAAGGGGCTGAGGAATTAATGAAGCAAGATTTTACTAGCGTGCAGAATATCTATATCGTTTGCGGCAAGACTGATATGCGAAAAGGTATTGATGGTCTAGCTACACTTATTCAGGACTCCTTTGAAATGGATCCATATAGCGATTCCATCTACTTATTTTCTGGAACGAGCAAAGATCGCTATAAATGTTTGTATTTTGATGGGGATGGCTTCGCCATGCTTTATAAAAGATTGGATAACGGGAAACTGCAATGGCCAAGAGACGAAAATGAGTTCGTAACCTTTCACAGAAGGAACTCCGCTGGCTATTAGAAGGATTGTCACTTCAGCAACCAAAGGCCATTGCTAGATCTGCAAAAGGTGTCTTTTAAATCCATTCACTACTATGATATAATCATTCATAACTTATACTGAACGAAACGTGGTGAATGATTTGGGAAACGCTTCTAATACAACCGAAAAAGTTCTTCGACTTCTTGAAGAACAATTATCGTATATGAAACAACAAAATGGGGATTTATCAAGACAAAATAAAAGTTTACTAAAGCGTATTGAAGCGTTGACTGAACAAGTTCGCCAATTAACAAAGGCCTTATACGGTTCCAAATCGGAAAAGTCGAAGTACCAAGCACCCGATGGTCAAGGCTCTTTATTTGATGAGGATCCGTCTTTTAACGATCCTGAGCACACAGAAGAACAAAGCACGGCAACGATTACTTACACCGTTGTCCGTAAAGTTAATAACTCAACTTTCGCACCAATGAATTCTCTGTAAAGCCTTGAACTGCCACCGTTCGAACTACTAGTAATTGTATGCTTGACATTGCATGTAAATAAAGAAAGACACCCTTCGGTTTGGTATAGTGGAGTTACCATACAACACTAACCATAGAAGAGGTGTCTCTCCCATGATAAACCAAAAACCATGTAACTTTCAAATGCCAAACGAAGCAGAAGCTGCATTTAAAGAACTAGAAATTACGAAGCATTTACGAGAAGCCGGTATTTCTAAATCCTTCGGATTTACCTGTTCCTATCTTTTTAGACTCGTATTCTGCCTGATTTTTCAGCAACGGAACTGGTTCTCGCTCCTGCAGTCCAAACGGGCGGGGGATCTGCCCGGCAAAGATACCGTCTACCGTTTCCTCGATCAGTCTACCTTCAATTGGCGTCGGTTCCTTTTGTCGCTCAGCAGTTCGGCGATTCGCAAAGTCGACCGGTTGACAGGACAGGACCGACGAAAAGTCCTGATTGTAGATGATTCCGCATACCGTCGAGATCGAAGTAAGAAAGTGGAACTACTCGCCAGGCTGTATGACCATGCATCGGGTGGCTATTACAAAGGATTTAAGATGCTTACTTTGGGTTGGTCAGATGGCATGACCTTCCTACCTGTCGATTTTACGCTTCAGAGTTCTAAGAAGACGGAAAATGGGATAGCAGAAAAACTGGACAAGCGGACTTCCGGTTATAAACGTCGGAAAGAAGCCATTGAGAAATCAACAGATTTACTCCCCCAAATGGTCCGAAGAGCATTACATGCAGGTATCGAAGCAGAATTCCTGTTGATGGATTCCTGGTTCACCATGCCTGCGCTGATTAAGAATGTTCTAGCCGAAGGAATCGGTGTCATTGGGATGGTCAAAAAGAACAAGACCCGGTACTTTGTGGAAGGGAAACCTGTCGATTTGACTGGACTCTATCAACTGGCACGCCGTCAAGAAGGGCAGTTTGGCATCCTCCGTTCAATCTTGTGCGAGCTTTCCGACGGCATCCAAGTAAAAATGGTCTTTGTACAGAATAAGAATAAGAAAAGCGACTGGTTAGCCATCCTCTCTACAGACTGTACGCTTTCCGAAAAGGAGATTATCAAAATCTATGGTATGCGATGGGACATCGAGGTCTTCTTCAAGACGGCCAAATCACTGCTGAATCTGGCCAAGGAGTTCCAGGTTCGGTCGTATGGCAGTTTGATTGGTCACACAACCATCGTATTCACACGATTTATCGTCCTCTCCTGGCAACACCGCAATGAAGCAGATCCCCGGACACTTGGCGGGCTGTTCTACGAACTATGTGATGAAATTGATTACCTCGACTGGGCGTGCGCATTGCAGGAATTGATCGGGTTTCTTAAAGACGCACTAAAGAAGACGGGAAGACAAACCAGAAACTTGATTCAAAAACAAGTCCTGCATTGGATGGAAGGTTTGCCTTGTTATATCAGGGCTTATTTGCCGATTTCACTCTGCGAAAGTTGAGTAACTAAGTGTCTGCTTCTCTAAATCTAAACAGAAAACAGCACTTCCTAATGCGGTATATGCACCCGTTAATGAAATTAAATAAATCATTAGTAAGATATTTTTTTACGTTGGTATCTTATAAATTCTAGAGTGAAGAAATTTAATAGTGTTAGCACTGGAATAAAAAACGCAAATACTAGTATTCCCAAACTACTAAAGACGCCATCTGTTTGTTTATGAAATGCTTGAACATCTAATTTATAAAAAAGTACGGTCGCTATTAGTAAAATTACAGCATTTACAACCAATGCTGTTAGAACACTCAGCCATTTATTACTTTTTAGTTTAAAAACCCATTTGCAAGTTATGGTGGAGACTAGCAGAGAAACAAGCACTGTAAATAACACTATTGTATTCAAAAAATACCCTCCCCTAACTTAATAATCTGGCCCGATTGAGGCACTAACCTTTTGGCGGTATAGCCCCGATTCTTGCATAATTGCCTATATGCCTTAAAAATTTGCCGGATCTAATTCTTCACCTGTATCCTTATCCAATAATTTAATCTCACTTTCAGTAATTGATTCATCACCTTCAAAATACCAGACAAATAATTCTTCTAACCGATATTTTTCTATATTTTTTTGACCCACTGTCGCCAGATTGAGCATTTTAGCCTGTTCTTCGTTGACCTGGACAATTCGGTCATCCCCGTTCTTAATCAAACCATAAAGTAAACTCCCACCGTGCCCTTTTGTCCCATTAAGATGATCACTATCATAATTTCTTTCATTATCAATCGCACTCCAAGTCAACATACCTGCTTTCCAACCAAAAAGTCCTTTTCGAACATAAACAGCTCCTAAACTATCCTCGTCCTTTATAAAAAAGAAGAGGGCTTTGTCATTCATCTGATATGCGGGTATTAATAACAATTCATTATCAATTGCAAAAAGTGCTTTTTGGGGTTCTGAATATGTATCAGATTTCTCTACCATCACCCATACAACAGCCAAGATAATTGCTACCAGTGCTACCGTCGTTACTCTCCACTTTTTCACTATTCCACCTCCTCTAGAACATTGAATATCACAATTTCGACCTTTTACGGAAGAGGGCACAATCCTTATTTCATAATCGCCCCCGATAACTGAACAAACTCATAGTCAATTAAAAAATAATGGTATAGCAGGTGGTATCCCTGCTTCGGGGAGAAGAAATACAAAAATAGTAAATAGAATTAATAGAGTTGAGAATAATACCGTAAAATAAGGAGCGACACGGGTTCTTTCTCCAATAATTGATAAAATTGATAGAATAAATGCCCCCACTGAAAGGAATACACATAATAAAAATGCGTACCACTGATTATAGTTCGCTACTCTGTCTAAACCAGTTGATAAAAAAAAGACAATATATACTAATACAAACACGATACCTATAACTGAAAACAATCGTGCATTTCTTTTAATCAAACATAACACCTCACTTTTACCCAATCCATTCATCAACTTGGCACATTTGTTAAAAAAGCCGCCTTCTAATATCTCTATTTTAGCACAATGTCATTTATTCTCTTCAATGTTTTCAGTTATTTTAAAAATTATTCCAACCTCCAAATAACAAGCTTATTAGCAGTACAATTAGCAGAGGCACATAAATTTATGTGCTGTTGTTAAATGGTTTAGCAATTGTATTGCTATTTCCCATCGTTAATTGTCTCAAACATTGATATAACAATAAAAATGAGGACACCAATTCATATGCGAATTGCGCCCCCATTTGCTATGTTTTTTAACGTTTTCTCCCTATCAACGAACCCGTTAATCGACATGGATGGTTTATTCATTTATTTCTATAAACTCGTACCTCATTAACTGATTTCCTTGTTAAACAAACACTATTACTCTGGCTACCGTAATCGAGCGCGCAACCCAATTACTTCTCCATCTCTTCACGTTTCGTCAGTCCGATACAGGCAATAAAAACTAGTAGAAACAAAATGATCTTCTTCCATTCAAATACTACGGGTATGTTTTTTGTGACAACCAGCTCAATCAAACTGTGCACACCTACAACTAATAGAGCCATCATCGCGCTACCTATGACAATACTTCCATTTTTCAACTAGTATCCACCCCTTTTTCTCTTTTCCATTATGTTAGCAACGATAGAATCCATTGTTTTGATAATAATTGCGGTGTACCGATTCAAGTTCGCATCTTTTATCAAAAAGCGTCTTGCGGCTTGCGCTATACTAGTTTGCAGAGGAGGGCGGAATGCCATGAATGATGATTGGGTAATCCAACGGGTCGTTGAGTGGATTGAAGAGAACTTGCAGAGAGATATTCAGCTTTCGGATGTAGCGGAATTTGCGGGTTATTCAAAATACCATTTCCATCGAATATTTCAATCTGCTTTGACTATGAGCGTAGACCAATACATTCGTTCGAGGCGACTTGCCACTGCGGCAGTATTATTAATTCACTCGGATACACGAATTATGGATATTGCGATTCATGCTTTCTTCAACTCCCAAGAAGCGTTCAGTCGCGCTTTTAAGAAGTCCTATCGACTTGCACCTGGTGAATATCGCAAAACGATGAGAAGTATTATTCATAAACAAGAGGAGGAAGTTATGTTGCAAGAAATCAAGGGTTGGTTTTTAAGCGGAAGTCATCCGCACTTGTACAAGATGGGCATCGATCGGCAAATCGTCCATACAGGCAATACATCAGGATTCCTTCACTCTCAATTTGTCACTGAAACTGATGAGTTTGCGACGATGATGCAGCAGTTTAAGGCGGATAAATTCTTAGGCAAGCGTGTAAAGCTGTCATGTTTCATTAAATGTGAAGATGTCGATCAATTTGTCGGTGCATGGATGCGCGTTGATGATCAGTTAGGTGATACGTTGCAGTTTGATAATATGAGCAACCGGCCAATTAGCGGAACAGTAGACTGGAATTACTATTCAATCGTGCTTGACGTTACTGAACGTAGTAAAACAATTTCCTTTGGCGTGCTTTTACAAGGGCGCGGTAAGTTATGGGTAAATCATTTCCAATTTGAAGAAGTCCCTGATACAGTTCCGACAACCAACTTGGAAGTGATGCCTGAGTTATTGGACGAACCCGTAAATTTGTCTTTCGATGAGATAGGTTTGTTGGAATAGAGCAGGTTTACTTGCAGGGAGCTTCGCATGATGATGTGAAGTTGGTTCGGGAGGATTGACGGTCTAAATTGAAAAGCAGAGTCCTCGTCAACAGGACTCCGCTTTTTTTGTGTATAGTTCTTCATTTTCATGTAATGAAGCTATTAATAATTGAACACACGTTCGTAATATGATATTATTAATCTAATTAATCTAATTAATCTAATAATTAATGGAGGTGTGTTAACTAGCATGGTAGCCGCACTTGTGATGGAACGACCTGTCGTTTACCAAGTTGATCAAGATGGATTGTGGATGAAAGTGATTCGGGATTTGTTTGAGGATTTCCTATTGTTTTTCGCGCCGGAACTGCATGCGCATGTAGACTTTTCAAAGTCGCCGGACTTTCTGCAACAGGAACTTTTTCAAGAAGTAGCCGACGAGAAAAAAGGACGCCGGATGGCCGATCAGATTGTGAAAGTGAAATTAACAGATGGTGCGGAACAATGGATTTTGGTTCATATTGAAGTCCAAAGTGAGAATGAGGAAGATTTCGCTGCACGGATGTTCAAATACTTCTATCGAATTTATGACACGCACGAACAAAAGATTGTCGCTTTTGCCATTATGACATCCCTACATAAGAACACAACGTCGCAGGATTTTCGTTACGATTATTTTGGCACGACTCTTCATTATGCGTATACTATAAGTAAGATCATTACTTACGATAAAGATGAATTGCGTCGCTCTGAAAAGCTGTTCAGTAAAATTGTGCTCGCGGCTAAACTGCTACACGAGACGAAAGATGAAGCTAAGCGGCGATATGTATTCAAGCGCCGACTCATGCGTTCCATTGTACGTAACCCGGAATATTCCAGAACATCCGTCCAAGCCGTTTTCCATTTCATCGATTATTTGCTGCGACTGCCTATAGACTTAGAGAAAAAGTTAGCCAACACGATGTATTCTGTACTCGGAAAGGAGAAGGAGCTTATGCAACTGTATGATAAGGATAATGCTTCCCCTACGATTGTTAGTGCGTTTGAGCGGGAGCGGATAGAAGGTAAAAAAGAAGAGCGTAGAAAGATTGCCCTTAACTTACTGAAAAATGAATTGCCGATTGAAATGATTATGAATGTCACGGAACTATCGCTCGAAGAAATTCAAGAGTTGCAGAATTAACTACAAGTTCGGACAGCACTATCACAAATAAGCAGCGACCTATTTAGGTCGCTGCTTATTTGACGTTGATTTGTCTATTCACACGCCTGAAGCATTTGCCCGCTCTACCAGTTTCCCGCGAAGCCCGTGCAATCTCTCCATTAGCTCATCATATTCCGCCAAACTGATTTGACATAGCTGAATCTCTTCGGCAATGCGTTGTGTGATGTTGTGTTGTTGTTGATAGGCTTTCTCTTGAAGCGTCACAAATACTTTTCGTTCGTCTTCCGTTGAACGTTCTTTACGCAGCCAGCCATTTTCTTGCATGCGGGAAATCATCGGTGTGAGTGTGCCTGTGCCAAGACTGAGTTGCTCCCCCAGTTCTTTCATCGTTACGCCGTCACGTTCCCATAATGCGAGTAGTACCAAGTATTGTGGATAGGTCAGACCGAATGGTTTTAAAACACTTGTGTAAAGCTTCGTGAATTCGCCTGCCGTTTCGTAAACAGCGAAGCAGAGCTGTTTATCGAGCGTCAGAAAGTCTTTCATCATAACAGCTTTTTCACATCTTCTGCTAGTTTTTCAGGAGCCGTCTGAGGTGCATAGCGCTCTACAACTTTTCCATTGCGATCGACAAGAAACTTCGTGAAGTTCCACTTAACCTTCTTTGATAGCATCCCTTTTTGCTCGGACGTCAGATGGTCGAATAACGGATCTGCCGCATCGCCATTGACGTCGACTTTCGCCATCATCGGGAATGTGACGCCGTAATTCATTTGGCAAAATTCAGTTGTTTCATCAATATTATCGAATTCCTGGTTATTGAACTGGTCGCATGGAAAACCAAGAACGACAAGTCCGTCCTCTTTGTATTCGTCATATAACGATTGCAGTCCACCAAACTGTGGCGCGAAACCGCATTTGCTTGCTGTGTTAACAATGACGAGCGGCTTCCCTTCGTACTCTTTCAACGACAGTATTTCGCCGTTCGGTTTTTTCACTTCAAAATCATAGACAGATGTCATTTGAATGCCTCCTTTTATTTCGCTGTAATTTCTACATCGACATTGCCGTTTATCGCCTTCGAGTATGGGCAGTAGCTATGCGCTTTGTGCACATATTCTTCTGCGACTTCTTGATCGACACCTTCAATGGTTACTTGAAGTTTAACGCCGATTTTCACACCACCATCTTCTTTATCTGGATAAAGAGCCACCGTTGCAATTACTTCACTACTTGTATATGCTACTTTACCTTTGTCTAATTGAATTTCCAATGCACTGTTAAAACATGCGCTATACCCTGCCGCAAATAATTGCTCCGGGTTCGATGCCGTCGTCACTTGACCGCCGAGTGCTGCAGGTTTTGCCACGTCCAAGTTGAAGATATTGTCCGGTGAATAAACTGATCCATCGCGTCCGCCTGTGTTAATGATCGTCGTTTCATAAAGTGGTTTCATGTAAAATCTCCTCTTTTCCGGTTTAGTATATCGTGTACGATTTAATTGTAAGCGATGCGTTTATGATTTACAATTTATCTGCTTTCGCAAAAATAGATACTTGTGCGAAACATACCCAAATCAGCACATAGACATTCCCAAAAACGTAGCTTTATTTGTCATTACTGATAACTGGCGCATTCCTTCTCGCTATGTCTCAGATCATCCGTAACAGTATCCGTCACACCCGCAAATGAGCGTTGATCTTTCTCGCAAAACTGTTGAACGGCATTCCCTAATTTTGTGACGCCATAGTAGTACGTCACTGTTGGTTCATCTTCAAACACTACCTTGTAATGACCATGGAAGAATTTTCGGTTGATCGTATGTTTTGGTTCAATATAAGTAGATTCCTTTAGATCATTAGTTGTATACCCGTTCTCCTCTAAATGAAGCGGTACCTTTTTATCCGCTATATAATGAGTGATCGGATTCCCATTGTTCAAAACGTATACAAAGCTTATCGGAACGAGGACAAGGATCAGCAAGATTGTACATATGATTAGGATTTTCTTTTTATGTTTCACCGATTTACTCCCCTTTCTATATAATATAGTGCTTCCGATAAGAATGACTGTTGCGTTAACAAGGTTTATTCACTCATCCCATCCACATTGCCCACACAAAGAAGGACCACATCGAAACCGGTATTCCTAGTACAACCGAACCCAAAACCGCTATAGTCTTACTTGTTTCCGCTTCTCTATTGAAGATGAAGAATAAGAGAGGAATACTGATAAACAAACCAATACTACAGAACGTTATGACTGTAATAGCTGCCCCTAAATCAATTGCGGGAAATTGTTCATGAACATAGTAAGCTAGGTCTTGTGCATAGATGCCTAATAATGTTGCACCAATAAGACCGAGGATTGCACATGCACTTCCAACAATACTTTTCATATCCATAACCACCTCTTTAGAATGTAGTCGTTCATCGGTTCATCACATCATCCTTTTTATATCCGACTCGTTTGGTAAGCAGGAACACAATCAGTTGCAATAAAACACCTAGAACCGTGACGAGCATTACTAATTGTGATGGCTCAAGCGGCTTGAAATAGTAACCCCAGTCTTCCATTTCATCCATTCGCTTCACCCAGAAGTAAGAACTTAGGAATGATAGAATATTGGCCGTTATGAGCACCATCAATGAGGACTTTCTTTTGGCCAAGAAGGCGAAAAAAACTATGATGACTAGCGTTATTCCATAAACGATCATCGAGTAGTTTTTATAATCGTCATACATCGATAAAAAGACAAAGGGGACACAATAAACGATTAACAGCATAATTGCGTAGTTGTTTACTTTCATAACTCATTCTCCTCATGCGCAGTGCCTTGTAAATACACCCACTCTTTCATGACGTCTTCTTCATCAAATGTACTGAAAATGCGTCTGTCCGCTTCATTTAAAATCCGGTAATGCTTGCTGACGACGTTTTGTTGTAATTTAAAATGACCTTCTTTCTGTAAGTCCCGCCACCATATCCGTCCGCCCATTGTCGGGGCTCCGGTTGGTTTGATATGGTCATTTAAAATAAGCGTTATCATTTCAAGTGGTTCATTGCCAAGTACTGCTTGCAATGTATCGCTGTCACGAAAAACAGCACACGCTGCTAATACGACTGTCCAACTTGCCTGTATGCGATCTTTTTCGATTTGAACTAATGTCTTTTTAGAAATGCCTAACACATCAGCCATTTTATCTTGTGAATAGCCCTGCTCAGCTCGAATCATCTTTAGTTGTTTGGAAACCATTTGAATGAGTAGTTCTCGATTCATAACAATACACCCTTTCACCTTTAGTGTAGTATTACACCATTGGTGATTATTTGCAACAAAAACTTTCAACAAAATCTCATTCTTTGGGGTTACTAGATTACTAAATGAAAGGTGTGTCCTGTTGTCAACAGGTATAAATGGAAATCTCAAGGGTTTATATATCACTTCAAGTAACCATTTCAGTTATGCAAGTTCATACTGACAAATAGATTTCCAAAACAATCATTCTCACCATTCTCATCGAATGCTTAGTCGTTTTTTGTCGAAATCTCTTATTTATTTATCATAATTGCTAGTCAATAGGTTGTGTTGCCCTTCTGTCATTGGTAAAATTAATGCAAAGGAAGGATGATCGATATGACTGTAGATATACTGAAGAGGAATCACGTACACGTAAGCGGATCGGGTAATCAGACGATTGTTTTCGCACATGGATTTGGATGCGACCAGACGGTTTGGAAAGCACTCGTACCCGCATTCGAAACGGATTATCAGGTTGTCGTGTTCGATTATGTCGGTGCAGGCAGAAGTGATAAGTCGGCCTATTCCAAAGAACGCTACGGCTCTTTGCACGGCTATGCGCAAGACGTAGTGGAGATTTGCGATGCGCTCAATCTGAAGGATATTCTTTATGTCGGCCACTCTGTCAGTGGAATGATCGGTGCACTCGCTTCCATTCAACGACCTGATTTGATGAAAAAGTTAGTCATGATTGGCCCTTCTCCTCACTATTTGAACGAACCTGGTTACAATGGTGGTTTTGAAGACAGTGACATTCAAGAACTGTTGGATATGATGGAGACGAACTACAAAGAGTGGTCAAAATATTTAGCGCCACTGGCCATGAATACGAGCGAAAACCCTGAAATGGTGGAGAATTTCGAAGCGTTATTGTATTCCAATGACCCTGAAATTGCCCGCCAGTTCGCAGAAGCTACATTCTATTCGGACCACCGGGCAGATGCGCCGCATGTGCTCGTGGAAACGCTTATTTTACAAACAACTGCGGATGCCATCGTACCGCTTGAAGTCGCTGAATTTCTGCGGGATACGATGCCGAACAGCGAACTCGTTGTGATGAAAAAAGGAAAAGGCCATAATCCGCATATAAGCGAACCAGAAGAAACAGCAGAAGAAATTAAGCGATTCATTAGCTAGACAGGAGCGGGAAGTGTATGGATGAACAATTGGATCGTGCCCCATGTGGCTTCTTTGTCCTGAATAAAGACTTTGAAATCATCGAAATGAATCAGACGTTAAAAAATATCTTGCAAACGGACAATACACCCATACATTTCCAGGAACTACTGACGCTGCCGTCCCGGGTTTATTTCCAGACGTATTTCCTGCCTGCGATTTCCGTCTACAAACAAGTTCGGGAAATGTATCTGAATTTCAAATTAGACAAGCAATCGCTGCCTGTTCTCGTCAATGTCAATGAACACAACGGTTTGTATGAAGGGATTATTGTCAAAATCAAAACTCGGGATGAGTATGAGACACAAATGCTCGCGGCGAAGAAAAATGCTGAACGGATTCAACAAGAGACAGATTTAGCAAATGAAAAACTCATGGCACTGTTAAAAGATGTAGAATGCAAGCAGCGGGAACTAGAAGAGCTGAACAGTGATTTACAAACACTAGCAGCACGCGACGAGTTGACAGGCTTATGTAACCGTCGTGTATTCCGAAAAGATTTTGCCCATGCCATAATGCATGCTGAGAAAGAAAATGGTCCGGCTTTTTCTTTGGCCATTCTGGATATTGACCACTTCAAAAAAGTGAATGACCAATATGGACATGCAGTTGGAGATGAAGTACTGATAGAGCTTGCACAGAAGATGGAATCGATTATTCCAAAACCTCATTTGATTTCTCGTATTGGCGGCGAAGAATTCGCCATTATTTTCTATGAAGAGAACGCTGACAAAGCGGTCGGTCTGGCTGAGGAATTGCGTCAGTTTGTTGCACAGTCAAAATGGGAAAGCGTTGCGATTACGATTTCCGTCGGTATCACCCGATTCCGTAAAGGCGACAGTGCGAATAGCCTGTTTACCCGAGCGGATGATGCACTGTACGAATCAAAAGGCAATGGACGAAACCGCATCACGAGCCTATAACAATGAAAAGCTTTCATGTCCTACTTTCGGACTGAAAGCTTTTTTCGATGAAACTGAATCTCCTTTTTTACGTCATATAGAGTAAACGCTGTAACTTGGGGGAGGATTTGATGAAAAAGTTCCTGTTTGCTGGCTTACTCCTAATCGTCGCAAGCTTGGCTGGTTGCCAGTCAATCGAAGAGAAAAAAGCGGAGAAAGCGATTCATACCTATTATGATGCGTTGTTGGAAGACGATTATGACACAGCATTTAAAGGGCTGTTCCTCTATGATAAAGGCATCACAACCCCAACGGCATTGACTCGAAGTGAAACGAAGACGGTGTTCGAGCAGAAGATCGCATATATCGAATCACGCGGATACAAGGTGACGGACTATCATGTCCGAGGCGTAGAATATGAAGATGGTCACACATTTTGGCACCATATCGACGTTGTCATCGATGTAAATGGACAGCGAAAACTTTTGAAAGAAACAGCATTTTATCAGAACGGAAAGCTCTCAGTCAGTGGAGAGGATCCAATGATAGAATACCGTGACGGGAAAATGGACGTTACCTTTGAAAGTTGATTGACCGCGAAAAACAATTAGTCCTGTCACTAACTCCCTCCATAGAAAAAGGGAAACTGCGCGTATACAGTTTCCCTTTTTCTATATCCCTTTATGAGAACAGTAGCCTCTGCCAAAGCAGGCTCCTGCTTCATTTCTCTGTATTACCCTTCGATTTGTTCTTCTTCCAATGTCAGCAACGCAACACATTCCACATGCACCGTGTGCGGGAATAGATCGACGGGTTGGACGGTTTGGAGTTTGTAGCCGAACGGTACTAATTCTGCTATATCTTTTGCGAACGTGTCCGCTTTACAGGATACATAGACAATCCGTTTCGGCTTCGAGCGACCGATACGGCGCATCACTTTGCCGCCTGCTCCGCAACGTGGCGGGTCGATTAGCAGTAAGTCTGCGAAACCGAATGTCTCTTTCATTTCGTCGAGACCCGTCCGCGCGTCACGTGCTAAGAATGTCGTGTTATGCAAATCGTTATCGACCGCATTCCGTTTAGCTGATTCAATCGACGTCTCAACAATTTCAATACCCGCGAGTTCTTTCACACGTGCAGCGAATGGCAAGGAGAATGTACCGACACCACAAAATAGGTCGATCATTCTTTCATGCGCTTCCGGCTTACCCATTTCTAGTGCCAAGTCGACGAGCTTTTGTGCCTGTAGCGGATTCGTCTGGAAGAATGTATCGAACCAGAGACGGTAGCGATACCCGGCCATTTCATCGTAAATGAAATCGCGGCCTGCGAGTATATGCGTGTCTTCCGATTGTGTAATGTCCGCCAAGTCCGTGTTCACAAGCCACATCAAACTTTTCACATTCGGGAATTTCGTTGTAATGCGTTCAATCAGGTTGGCAATAGCTGTTGCAAGTTCCCCGTCAGGCGTTGCTGTTGCGAACAATGCAAGCATCATTTCACCTGTCTCGAATGATTCACGCACCATTAAGTGGCGCAACAATCCTTCACGTGTTTCCTTGTCATAGCCTGTAAGCTCGAATTCCTTCACCCATTCACTCACTTCCAACATGCCATCGACCATATTGCGGCCAGCAATTAGGCAAGTTTCTAGTGGAATGATTTTGCGGAAGTTCCCTTGTTCATGCATCCCGATATCTCCTGCAGGCGAGAATGTGAATTCCATCTTATTTCGGTAATGCCACGGGTCTTCCATGCCAATCGCGTCATGCACAAGGCTTGGATCCATCCCTTCGCGCTTCAATGCTTTCTTCACTTGTTTCGTCTTATGCTTCAGTTGACCTTCGTACGTCCAATGCTGCCAGACACAGCCACCGCACAGTTCAAAATGCGGACAAGGGGCTTCCGTCCGGTCGGGACTTGCATCCAAAATTTCCAAAGGCATCACTTTACGTCTGCGCTTATCGGGGTTGTCGACGAAGACTTCCACTGTTTCTCCACGGAGTGTCTGTGGGATTGTCAGCTTCAGCTTTCGCGGGTTATTGCCTCTATCACTTTCACGCCAAATAACCGCTTGGCCATTACCTTTCTCATCCAAATGCTCAATTTCCGCAACCAACTTTACATCTCTTACATTCGTCAACGATACTTCCCCTTTCAACTAGCTATCCATCTATCTATTGCTTCTTTTTTTAATCAAAACAGACATGCCTTACCATTATAGCGAATTTACATCGGAATGAACATGCATCTTTCACATTCAATGAACGACGCCCTACTTCGACTTCACACAACATACATTTCCTCGGCATATGTACATGCATTCACCTAATTAAACAGCGCCAATGCAACGTTCATCACTACCCATTTGCTAAATTCACCCATAATTTCATCGTGTAATTTTAGTTAAATGATTAATTCGCTTAGCGCACGCTTGAATCGGTGAATACAATGAGAAAGTAATCTGCAGATTATAGAATTTTTCGAAGGAGGTGTTACTCAATGCCATTTACAACTGGACCGATTGAAAATGTAGGCAATTTGCCGACGAATGCAACGGCTGTACGGATTAAAGTCCTTAACCGCACAGGTGGGATGCTGACCGGCGTGGCGAGAGTTTACAGATTAAATGGGACAAGACAGCTCATTTCTTCTACAAATTTCAGTGCTGCAGCGAATGCATCTACGGTTAGAACGCTTGGATTAGGTGCAAACACATTGCAATATGAAGTTGAAATTGTCCCCAATCAAAACGGCGGAATCTATTCCGTTTACGGGCTAACTTCTTCAGGCGTCCTTCTAGTCGCCCAGCGAGTCCTCAATTCCGAATTGACGCAGATTTTGTAAGAACGCAGTCACCTTCGTAAAACTGTTGCCGGACTAACGCGTCAATAACGACAAATAAAAGGGTTGTTCCGAATTCGATTTTCTATCGAAATTCGGGACAACCCCTATTTATATTCAAATCATATATGCCATATCCGAGGCAACTGTCGGATACGCGAAGTTCATCTGCTTCAATTCCGAAATCGGTAGTTTGAAACGGATTGCTATTGCGAAATTATTAACGAGTTCGTCCGCTTCTCCACTTAGGAAATGGGCACCGATAATGAGATTGTTTTTCTTATCAATGATGACTTTGTATGCAGCATAGGCTTCATTCGTATGCCGATACGTAAACCAGTCCGTCACTTCTTCAAATTTCACTTCAATATCCAGTCCTGACTCCTTCGCTTCTTGCTCGCTCATACCAACGGAGGCGAGTTTCGGAACCGTAAAGACGACGGACGGGACGACAGGATGGTCGATTTTTTGTGTATTGCCATGTATAAGATTTTGCGCAACGACATACGATTCCGCCGATGCAACCGGTGTGAGTGGTGGACCTTTTGTAGACGCAACGTCCCCTGCTGCATAGACATGCGGATTGCTAATGCTTTGCATGTATTCATTGACAGAGACACCTTTCTTATCGCGCTCGACATTCCCTGCTTCCAGGTTTATATCTAGTGACGGTGCGCGCCCCGCCCCATGCACGACATAGTCTGTCTTCCATTGTTGTTCAACGCTGTTTTTCTCGCCAGTAACGGTAAACGTTTCCCCGTTCTTCTGAATGCTCTTCACATCAACATCTAAATGGACTTGAATCCCTATTTCTTCCGACCGTTTCAACAGAAACTTCACAAGGTCCTGATCGAACTGTTTCAGTGGATTCTTGCTTCTATGGAGAATGTGTACTTCAGCTCCTGCACGTGCTGCAAGATGGGCAAATTCGAATGAAATGAAGCCTCCACCAACGAAGACGATTCGTTTCGGCAGTTCCTCGAGCTCCATGAACTCATCACTCGTCGCCAAATAGGCTTCCCCTTCCATCCCCATCTCCATCGGTCTTGCGCCGGTCGCTATGAGAATATGCTTACCCGTTAACCGATTTTCGCCAACGCGAATGTCCTTTTCACTTTCAAAATAAGCCCGACCATGGAAACTGTCGATGCCCAGTTCCTTATACTTCTCTTCCGTATCGTCAGGGATGGACGCGGTGAATGTACGTTTGAGCGCCATTAGATCGGACCAGTTGATGGTCGGTTCACCATCAATGCCAAGGCCATCCATCCGTTCATTCCAATCGATTAGCTCCCCTGCACTAACGAGCACTTTCTTCGGATCACACCCTCGTTGCGAACATGTGCCGCCAAACGGTCGGTCATCGATAATCGCCACCGTCCACCCGGCCGCCTTGCATTTCTTGGCTGCAATCGACCCTGCAGATCCTGTACCGAGCACGATTACATCATATTGTTTCTCCATGATTCCCCCTCCTCCTTCTTCATAGTGAAGCACGTCGTTTTCCGAGCGCAATCTATATTTCTACATGTACCCTCGTTCACCATTCATAATCATTTTATAGAAGTGCTATCCAATACCCCAAAGACCTGATTTGTCCAATGGAGCAAAGGGTATACTGCATGAAGAGATCATTTATGAAAGAGGCGGTCAGCATGCGGAACAGTTGGACAATCTATAAAAACGACTTGCGGAGTTTAAGCCGGAACTGGGTAGCACTCATCCTCGTAGGGGGGCTCACTTTTCTACCGTCGCTATATGCGTGGCTCAATATCTATGCATCCTGGGACCCGTATGCCCAAACAGGTCAGCTTCCGGTCGCCGTTGTCAATGAAGATACCGGTGCCATGATACGCCAACAACGCATCGATGTAGGCGGACAGCTCATCGATTCACTGAAAAAGAATAAGGATATGGACTGGCATTTCACTACACGTCAACAAGCGATGAATGGTGTCGAATATGGTGATTACTTTGCAGTGCTGTTCATTCCAAAAGATTTTTCCGAAAAACTAGGGACCGTCGTTTCAGGGAATCCGCAACGGGCGGAAATCGATTATTATGTGAATGAAAAGCTGAATTCCATTGCGCCAAAAATCACTGAAAAAGGTGCAAGCGTCGTTGTCGACAAAGTGAGCAGCCAGTTTGTCGCGACAGTGAATGAAGTGATTTTCAACTTATTCAATACATTAGGTGTGGAAATTCAAAACGAGCTGCCCGATATCGAACGGTTTGAAAACTACATATTTGACATCGAGAAAAAACTTCCCGACATTTACAACACGCTGACGGGGACGCAAAATGACGTTAAATCCGCGCAAAGCTTGATGCAGAAAGCCCACGGGATGATTCCCTCTGTGAAGCAGTCCGTTACTGAAGGACTTGGGACGATCGATAGTACACTCACCTTCCTACATAAAGCAGAAACACGGCTTGACGAACTGTCCCCATCAATTAAAAAGGACTTGGATAAAGCATCGAAGATTTCCAATGACGTGAACGACTTTTTACAGAATGTGAATACCGTTGCACTCGATTTCACGGAATTGGATGCAACGAAACAGCGTATCGATGAACGGATGACGGAAGCGATTACGCTCGTTGCGACTGTGCAGGACGACCTAGAATGGCTGCAACAACTTGCTTCTTCTGCGGTAACCGATGAGGGAGCCAACGAAGGGAATGGAACGAATGTAGCCCGACATGAACGGTTGGTAACCGCCATCGAGCGGACGGGTGATTTGAAAAGATTGATGGAAGAAACGCAAAGCAATGCACGGAACTTGAATGACTTGCTTGGCGGCAAGGAGGAACAGCTCAAACAGACATTGAAAGACTTGCAAGAGATTACAGAGAACACCCGCGTCAACTTAGCCCAATTCGTCAAAGAGTATAAGCAGACGATCGAACCGACTGTACTTGCAGAAACGAAACGTGCAAAAGGGACATTACAGCAAGGACGGTCTACATTGCTACAAGTTCAATCAACACTTCCTGAAGTGGAGCGCATCTTGAACAACACTTCTGCAAATGTCACCAAAGGCCAACAAACACTCGATAAAGTGCTTGGAGAATATCCATATGTATCAGAGAAAGTGAAACTGATGGCGAACCGGATTCGCAAAGTTCAGGACGAAACGGATTTGCACGAAATCATCCGTCTGCTGCAAAATGATCCGCAAGCGGAACGCAGCTTCTTTGAACAACCCATTACGATGCAAGAACATAAACTATTCAAGATTAAAAACTATGGAACCGGGATGACACCGTTCTACACAGTATTGTCAATTTGGGTCGGTTGCCTGCTGCTCATCTCGCTTCTGTCAACGGATGCCGAACATCGTCTCGATGCAAAGCCACGTCAAGTCTATCTCGGTAAACTTATGACATTCATGACAATTGGACTTCTGCAAACGGCCATCATTACGTTTGGCGATTTGTTCCTCCTTAAAGTTGAAACACAAAGCCCCGTCTTGTTCGTCTTATTCGGGCTCCTCATCAGCGTCGTGTTCATGCTGATTGTTTACACACTCGTAAGCCTGTTCGGCGACGTCGGAAAAGCGATGGCCATCGTCATGCTCGTCCTACAAATTGCAGGATCAGGCGGCACCTATCCTGTCGTGTTGCTGCCTTCATTCTTCCAGTGGATCAACCCAGCACTACCCTTCACATACGCTATCGACCTGATGCGCGAAGCTGTCGGGGGAATCGTCTGGCAACGTGCAACAACCGATATAATCTTCCTTGCCATCACGGGTACGGTGTTCATGCTAATTGGCTTCTTCCTGAAGAAAGTCATCAACCGCAAAACACATCAACTGCTCGAGAAATCGAGAGAGTCAGGATTATTCCACTAAGCATATTTACACCCTTAAAACACGCAGTCCAATAGTCTAGGACAGCGTGTTTTTGAATCCTTATCCTAGTTTTATACGTATACTATAAAAAAGGAGGGAGATCTATGGGATACAATAATTTTGATAATGGTCTATTTGATTTTGCGCCGATTTTTATAACCATCGTCTTCATCGTCGTTATCGGAGGTATCCTATTCACCATTGTCAAAGGCGTTGGTCAATGGTCGACCAATAACGCTTCGCCACGCCTCACTGTACCTGCCCAAGTCATTACAAAAAGGACAAACACATGGGGTGGCAGCAACGATACATCCGCCACTACTGATTACTACATCACTTTCCAAGTTGAAAGTGGCGACCGTATGGAACTCAAAATAGCAGGCAGTGAATACGGCATGCTCGCGGAAGGAGACTTTGGCCTACTTACATTCCAAGGAACTCGGTATGGAGGATTTGAACGTAAGGTGTAGTGAAATCTGAACGTTCGTTTGGCTAGGAATCCTCCAAAAATGACCTCCTCATATATGTGTACAGCAAATCAAAATCAACCATTGTACAGCAATCAAATGACAGATGTCAATGAAAAATTTGCGAAATTTCAATTTTTCTGCTACAATATAAGTACAACAGTAATGGAGACGGCATTCAAGATTCGTACGCAACTTCTTTCATCAGAAAATTGAGTACGTTTTTTTGAATTTTACAAGCTACCGGCTTCTTACAGGCTGTTATCAGCAAACTATCTGGCAAACTGATTACATAAATATATCTGAGGAGAGTGGGTTCGTGAATTTAGTCAATGAAGAAATAACTCATAAAGTGTTTGGTGAAGGCAATATTGTCGAACACAAGGAGACAATCATTACAGTTGATTTCAACAAAGATATTAAAAAGTTCGTATACCCCGATGCATTTGATGAATTCCTCACACTCAACAATCCTGAAACTGCACAAACCTTCAAGGCCATCTTCTTAAAAAGACAACAGGAAAAAGAAGCACTTGAGAAAAAACGCGAAGATGAACTGCAAATCCAGTTACTTGAACAGCAACGCAAAGATTTATTGAAAAACCACCGAATTCACGAAAGCTCTCAAATTGCTTTTTGGTTGGATGAAGACAAACAAGAAGACATATTTACCGACTGGAAAATTTCAACTGGTACTGTTCAGAGCGGGAAAAATAAAGGTCAGCCAAACAGCGTAGCGCGTTTGCGTCCGAACAGTGCAGGTCTCCTAACTGCAAGAGCGGCCGATCAAGAGGAAACCGAAAGACTGATCCTTGGACTCTTCATGGTCGATGAAATGTTCTCTGGCAATCTAGGTGAGGACGGAATTGTTCCGACACACGCAGAATACAAAATTGAATTGACTGAAGACGAAGCGAAGCAAATGCTCTTCTGGAACTATTACAGCAACAAGACGTACCCCGATCGCACGACTTGGAACTCCGGTAAGTTCCGTTATTATGATAACGTCTGGACAGCTCAAATTTTACAAGATATTATCGCATTGAAAACCGATGAAGAGGAAATCAATCACGCGAAAAAATTCCTGGACTACTTCTGTAAAATGAATGCGATAGATCCTACTAATATTCCTGAGGCTAACGGAAGCTTACGTTTAAGCTAACGTTTCATTACGGCTGGAAATCTTTTTTCGCCATCTTACAGCAATCCTATAAAAGCAGAAAACCCCTTCGATCCATTTGGATGAATGGGGTTTTTGCTTGTTAATGAATGCCTAATATAGCCGATTGTTGCACGCCAAGACGAATATATCGTTATGTAGGCTCGTGCGAAGCGGTATTTTCTCGTTTTCAGAACGACGGTGTCGCGCAGCAAGTCAACAAGCTAATCGAAACAAGCTACGATTGTACGCTACAGCACTAACTTATTTCGCAATCCTATTAGCGTGTTAACGATGTCAGTCACCCATGTCAGCTATATTATTCGGGTAAGTTCAACTGCCAGGATACGCCAAACTGATCATTCAGCCATCCGAATTTCTTGCTGAACCCGTAGTTATTTAATGGCATAAGTGCTGTGCCATTTTGCATCATTTTTTCATAAAGGCTATCAATTTCCTCTTCTGTCTCACACGTTAGATAGATAGAAAATGATGGTGTAAAGTCAAACTCATGGTCGACATGGCTATCGATACACATGAACTCTTGCCCTTTTAACGAAAACTCCGCTTGTATAACTGTCCCTTCTTTACCAGGTCCGTCAGCTCCATAGCGAGAAATGCTCGTGATTTCCGAATCCTCGATGAGTGATGTGTAGTAGTTCATCGCTTCTTCAGCAACACCACCTTGAAACATTAAAAATGGTTTTACGTTCTTCATAGTTCACTTCCTTTCTTTCAATGAACTTTATTGTTGTTTCCTATTTGAGCTACCTTGCCCTACTCTTGTCCTACCCGATGGTTAACAATTAACGCCCTTTAGGAGTGCTTTGCACCATGACTTGGACCCGATCATTTAATAGATGCAACAGGCTGTTATGCTTCTATCAATTTTTTGAGTTGCTCACCAAAGTTCGTCCAACTATATTTAGCTCCCTCAATTGCACCCTTCGTTGCTTTTGTTTGTTCACTGAACCCAGTTTGTTCAAAATGCAAATGTGTCATGCCGTCTGAACCTGTTTTCAATGTCCAAGTAATTGTAGTCGTCTCGCCAGCACTTGCCCATGTGTACGATAATATATGGGGTTCCTCTACTTCGAGTACTTCACCATTGACGATTCCATCCCACCATTCATTGGGCTCAGAACGAAATTGGAACTTTTCTCCGATAACTGGTGTAAAGTCATTTTTCCATATCCATTGTGCCAGCATATCTGAATCCGTTAATGCTTTCCACACTTGCTCAACTGAACTTGTAAATTGAAAATCTAATGATACATCTGCCATTGTCTATTCCTCCGATAACATTTTTTTCAACTGCGATACTTTGTCTATCCAAAAATTTTCGTAAAAGGATACCCAGTCTTTAATTTCTTGCAATGGGGCTGCATTTATTTGATACCTTGTTTCCCTTCCAACCTTACGAACAGTAACCAGACCAGCTTCTTTCAGGATGGCCAAATGTTTAGAAACTGCAGTACGTCCCATTTGAAATTCCGCTGTTAGTTCGTACAGAGGTAACTCCCCTGCCTCCGCCAACAAATGTAGCAATTTTCGTCTTGTTGGATCAGCGACAGCTACATAAACATCACGTTCTTGTTTGTCTTCGCTCAAAACCTCCCTCCTTACATATAGGACACCAATTAGTGTCCTTATATTACGACACTAATTGGTGTCTTGTCAATTGTATTCTCGGCTTAACAGGTATGAGTTAATTCACTTATCGTCAAAAATATTCTTTACTACCCCGTTTTTCCTCATATCCGTGAAATTTCTCCCACAAGTGCCCCTTACAGATTTCAATTCAAAAAAGCACAAATCCTTAGTTAGGAAATGTGCCAATCACATATTTTTTATAACGTCTTAGGAACAAAATAAATGGTACTCCCGATAATCTAATTGAACATTTTGCTTAAACTAGTCGAAAACCCACTCTAAATTAATTCGAAAATCAACTGATCTTTTCTGCCAATTCTAATACAATTCCTTCCGGCCCACGGACGTAACATAATTTTATAATGTTTTCGTAGGTTTTTATCTCTCCAAGCAATTCTGCACCACTCTTTTTCAACTTGGCAACAACGACTTCAATATTTTCAACAGCAAATGCAATATGACTGACACCTAGAGTCGTTGGAAAATGTTGTTGAAATTCTTTTTCATCAGAAAGTGTGTGGAATTTGACTAACTCCAATGTTGTCTCCCCGTCTTGCGTTCCTAACATTACAATCATTTTTCTAAAGTCAGTAAGGCCCATTTCTCGTTCAATCCATTCTACTTCTACATCTACCTCTGCTTCCCCCAGCACATCTAGCCCTAAATTGAGGAAGAAATCTTTAGCAGCTGCGAGATCGTTTACGATTACGCCTACATGATCAATTCTTCGAATCACGATAGCCCATTCCCCCTAGCCTTTTTTACAATACATGTCTTCCTAATCCGTTTGTTTCATGGCCGTATATGTACATACCATATCTCAAATGAACCAATCTTGTCCTGTTTCATGCCAGCACCGAGGGGCAACAGCGATTGGCACATTTCTCAAAATGGTGAATAATTGTAAATTGGCCTTATCATTAAATGAATAATGCCCGCTAATTCCAAATTGGATTGGCGGGCTTTCGTCAATGATAGTAGCTCGTGTAGTATTCGATTGAGGCATTGTCCATAAATCACTCGTCTATCTGCCAGCTTCGAAACGACTTTACTATAAATCAACGTTTATGGGTACAACATTAAATGGACATCGCTGGTGTTAAAAACTCAGGTAGTTTATGTTCATGCTTGTCGAGCATAATCTGTTCGGGTTTAATGCCTTGCTCAAACAGTACTTCAATATTTTGCATGAGGAATTCATCACTTCCGACGACGTAGAAGAGTCCTTCCTTGTCCGTGGCAAGTTGTTTCACTTCTTCATAATAATCTTTGCGATTTTCAACGAACTTCGCCGTCATCTTATTGTCAGTCGCAGTGTTGAAAACATCTTGAAACAGGAAATCTTTTGATGAATCGACATTCAAGGAATGGATATGCCCCACATTGTCATCACGCTTCATATACTCGAGTACAAGTGGCCTGAAAGTGGCTAGTCCAACACCTGAAGACAACAAGTAGACATTTTTGTCTTCCCTTTTCAACGGTACATTTGAGTGCGTCTTAAATATCGCAACTTCATCACCAACCTGAAGCGTTCGTAGTATCGATTTGAATTCAGAACATTGCTCCTTAATACGCGTTGTGATTCCAATCAAATTTTCATGTGGTAACGTCGAGATGGACATATGACGGATTAACCCGCGATTTGGTTTTTCTCCCGTATTAAATCCTTCAAGTGCAAAGTGTGTGTGGGATCCTTCTTCCCATGTAAAATCCGCCGGACAGTCGAGCAAGTATGTTTTAACTTCAAGCGTTTCATCAATGATTTGACTAATTTTCGTCCAATAAATTTGCATATATGATTCTCCTTATCCATCTAATTGACTTGTCACTATCTACTATACAGTAATTGATAACGGTTCTCAACTAAACAAGTATTTATTTTCAGATGATTGATTTAATTCTCCACATACAGCTGTTGTTTTTATGCCCGATAGAACTCCTAGGATTCTCAAAGTCGACATTGGATAGTTCCTAAGACAATTTGAGTTCATGCCTTTGCTTGTTTTGAGTGTTTACATTGGATGACTGTCAAACGTCAAAGAAGTCCGCTTATTCCAAACTGGATAAGCGGACTTCTGATTTCATTGGACGATTCCGTTGTAATTTGCATAGGAACCTTATTAACTCAACTGCATAGTCGTAATGCACGTGTTATCGCCATTAGCGATTTCTGATATTGCTTGTTTCTGATCGTTTGAAATCGTTACCGTAAATGTCTCATTACGTGGTAGCCATAAGTCAATAAATCCATTTGCTTCTGTCTGCTTCTTTTCATCAAGGATAATCGTGCCATTAGAGTCTTGGATTTGAACCGTAAACTCTTCTTCGACAAGCTCACCTTGGCATCCCGTTAAACTATGATTGTCACAAGGATGCGTTTGATTTACAAATGGTGCAATCGATACGAAAAACTCGTCTTCCGGTAGCTTATACGTTGTCACGTTCTTGTTTTCATCCGTCACAATCAATTCCTCCGAAGTAATTGACGCAGATGCAGCTGTAACATTTCTAACGGTATAATCGTGGACTAATTTCTTCATTTCATCTGAATTCAAATTCTCTGTTTCACCTTTTCCACTTTCACTACTACACCCGACTACTAAAGCCAGAACAAGTACTAAGAGTACATACATTTTACGCTTCATCTTCTCACTGCCTTTTCATTTTTTTTACACGCTGTTATGGTTCGTAAATTTCTTATTGCAGCTGACTTATTTCGCTGGATAGCTGCAAAGTTCGACGAGTGTCCCATCCGTTGAAATCGGGTTGATGTAAATTAGTCTTCTGCCGCGCGCATTCGTACGCAATGTATCCTCAAGGAATCGTATTCCCTTTTCCCGCGCATTCGCAATTGCTACATCTAAGTCTTCAACCCGGTACGCAATATGGTGAACGCCTTTCCCTCGTTGTCTAATAAACCGCGCAATCGGAGAATTCTTGTTCGTCGGCTCCAGCAACTCAATCACTTTCTCATCCGTTCGAATGACCGCCACATGCACTTCCACGCCCGTCGCTTCACTCGTATAACGGTCCTCAACAACACCATTTAACACATTTATATAAAAAGGAAGTGCCTCGTCAATACTTCTGACGGCAATTCCAATATGATCGAAAACATGATCCATTGCTAGTCCCCCATTCAATTTCATATATTTAGGTGATCCAATACATAGAAAAAGCGATTATCTACGCAGTGACTAAACTCCATTCGTGACAGTAACTCCCTATGCATTCCTGGCAATGATTGCGGATGCAAAGAGTAGAAATCCACTCTTATTCATTAAATCACAGACGAACAAGCAATGCATGGCATATACATACGTTCAACGTCTTTCTCACTGATCAATTGACACACGGCCATAATATACTAATTACATGTAAATACACAGGAGGAATGCAAATGGGGGCAATTGATGGTGAAGGGTTTATCAAACGAATTGATCAGTTGAAAACGCAAATCTGGCTTGACGGCGAATTAGTGAAAGAACCGATTTCACAACATAAAGCTTTTAAAGGGGTCCTCAAGACGAAAGCATCCCTTTATGATTTGCAATGGCAACCCGATTTAGTAGATGAAATGACTTTCGAATCGCCCGCAACGAAAGAGCGGATCGGCATATCCTTTTTACAGCCGCGGATGAAAGAGGATTTGCATAGACGAAGAAAGATGATTGAACAGTGGGCGCGGGTATCTTGCGGCCTGCTCGGCAGAAGTCCCGATTACTTAAATACCGTCATTACTAGTTTTGCGTGCTCGACGGACTACTTGAAAGACAAGGAAAACTGCTTTCCTGACCATATCCACTCGCTTTACACCCGCGCGAGGGAGAACGATCTATCGTTCACACATACATTCATCACACCCCAAGTGAACCGCTCACGGGCATATTTCGAAACGTCAGATGAACCAATTGCAGCTAAAATTGTCGGTAAGACGACTGACGGACTCATTATTAAAGGCGCCCGGTTGCTTGCGACTCAAGGTGGGTTAACCGACGAAGTACTCGTTTTTAGTTCTCCGACACTGTACTGTGAACCTGAAGAATCATTTGCATTTTCAATTCCGTCCGATACACCGGGTTTGAAGTTCATTTGCAGAGAATCATTTGTTGGCGGAGATTCGCATTTCAACTACCCACTTAGTTCCCGGTTCGAAGAGATCGATTCAGTTGTTGTGTTTGATAATGTGCTCGTCCCTTGGGAATGTGTCTTCTTTCATTCCGACACGCAAGTTGCCTCGGAATTTTTCGGTGCTAGTGCTTTTCATCCTTTCACGGTCCATCAAGTTGTTACAAGACAAATCGTCAAAACAGAATTTATGCTCGGTGTTGCGGAGTTACTCGTACAAACGATTAACGTCGGTGAGTACTTACATATCCAGGAGAAACTCGCTGAAATCATCATGTCACTCGAAACGATGAAAGCCCTGCTCGCTCAATCCGAACTGGACGCACAGCTCGACTCTTCCGGCTTCATGCGACCAAGTTTGACACCGTTGCAAGTGGCAAGCAATATCTTTCCAAGAATCAGCCCACATTTCAGTGAAATTATCCAGCTAATCGGTGCGAGTGGGATGGTGACGTTGCCGTCGGAACGAGATTTTCAGTCAGCTATCGCCCCTGACCTCGCTCACTATTTACAAGCCGCGTACAGACCCGCGGAAGAGCGTGTAAAGATTTTCAGGCTTGCCTGGGATCTTACGATGAGCGCATTCGGCACAAGACAAACCCAGTACGAACGGTACTTCTTCGGTGACCCTGTCCGTTCCGCCAGCCATCTATATCGATCCTATGCAAAAGATACCGGCATGCAAATGATTGAAAAGCTCATAGGTTTTCCGAATCAGAAATGAAATTAACCAAAAGCAACAACTCCTATCGAACAAGTCGAAGGAGCTTTTCCAGAATGCCATGATTTTTGGAACAACCAAACTTTACGTCTGCGTAGTCAGATTGTTTAAGAAAACTGACGTTGCTTTACATCAATAGCCCCCGAATGTTGAAATCAAGAGTCGAGGTTAGCATACATTCTTGCTGAAGAGGAAGGCGAAAACCTCACTTTATATTCTTCTCCAAGTTCTTTAAGTACTTCTGCAGTAAGTAATTCACCCATTTTATTATGTTTATCTTCTATTTGAAATGCATTATGACGCACCACGTCTTTGTCCCAATCTATCCATTCACCATATTGCTGCATCCAATCTGCAAGTCTTGCTTTCAAGACCTTTGATATAGGGATCTCATAAATGTCGAAATTACAGTAACACTCATCACACCAAATAGCGTCTGCACCAACATCACCTTCTACTTTTAAATTAAATGTTTTTTCTTCTTCGCAAAAATTGCAATGCATACTAACACTCCTATGAATTCTTCTTTAGATAATTAAACTTCGACAACCTGATATAATTGAGAGAACTCTATTTCCTCCTTGAAGGCGGATCGCTCATCTGTTGGCGGTTCTTTTCAACAATTTGTTCAAAATAACTGAGTTCCTTCTGCTCCTTTGTTTCTTCTTGACGGGAAGATTCCTCCTGCACTTCATGTACTTCCGGCTCTTCACGTTGTTCTGGTATATACGTATAGGTTGGCATTGTGTGATTAGGTTCTTCAAACGGAATTCTCATTTCCTCGGCTAGTAGAACGTCTTCCTTCACAACTTCTACAGCCTTAGTTTCCGGTTCTACAACGCGTGCAAATTTGCCTAGGACGGCAGGTTGTTGACTCGGTTTTACAACCTCTTGTTGCACGGGTCGTTTCACGGGCACAGTCTTCTGTTCAGTATTATCGATGAAGGTGACCAGTTTATCGAACCACGCCTGTATGTTTTCACTTGTTCTTATAAAGTCCGATGATGCTTTTTCGACGTATTTAAACGGATCATTATAAAAGCGGATTGGGTAAAACGGATAATTTTCATTGTCCATTTGGATGATTATCGCCATCCGTCGTACTTTATCAGGCGGAACTGCATTTGTGACGGTCGTCTCCATTGCTCCCGTATCCTGTTTGATGAAATTCGCAAGCTCCGGGTTAACATGCCTTTGGGAGGACAAACGGATATTGCCGTCAATGACGACTGCCACCGCCTTCATGTCTTTTAGGGCATAGTTAAAAAATCTGTATGTCATACCGGACTTTGCTTTTTTAATCGGCCTGCCGTTAGCATCTACCCCGATCCACAAATAGATGCGCCCCTTTTCATAATCGGTCGATACCCGCGTCAACACATCATTTGAGATGATTGTCGGCAGCCGGCTAAAGTCCAGATCTTTCATCTGATAGGTTGCCAGTTTGTCTCTTTGCTTGAGCAACTCACGATCTTCCATCGATTTCGCCTGGACTAAAATCACGATACCGGCACCTGACGCTAGCAGGATTAAGAAGAATCCAAACAAGCCCTTTCCGCCGAAGATACCAAATGTGATGAAATAGAATACTGCAAGGATTGGCAGTAAACAACCTAGACCCGCAAGTTGTTTCGTCTGTTTAGTCTCCATATTACGTCCCTCCTTCACTCGTATTAAGAAAATTCATATAGCTGTTATGTACGAATAGAACATCGATTGGTTTCAAAACTTAGCACTTCTTCGGAACGCATGTATCGGATTGCCTGACTAAATGGCATTTGCAGAAGTTACGAATCTCTATAAAACCATTTGTTACACATCAACAGGCCATGAAACGCCTCTTAACTAGTCTATCGATTATATAAATTCATGTAAATCCAAACCAAAATCCCCTTTGGATTAAGCGTCCTAGCAACCATATATATTCAGATTATGACAGGACATCTAAAACTTTTACCGTACTATTACTAAGAAGATAGTAACAGGAAGTGTAAGTTTTGAATTGCTATTTCCTATATAAAACACATAACAGATAACCAGTCAGTACATTAATTGGTTGTCTGTTTTTAACTGCGGTTACAACAAGTGCCCGATTAGGTACCTGATGAATAGACTAGAAAGCAGCAAGAAAGGAGATTTACTATGGTTATCAATCAATTTATAAGTCCTGTAGGTCCAGATTTTTCAATCCCCTATTATTCAGCTGATTCATTCAACAATCAGCACAGTCCGGAACCTGCACTGTACGGTGAAGATCAATTCAAAAATGGATTTGGTCCGGTTTATGCCACCCCAACATACCCAGGGACTCATAACCACACTCAAAACGAGAGTAGTTCACACAGAACGCAACAAGATATACATCCTGCCCTGTTCGATCAAAATCAGTTTAAAAATGGGTATGGTCCTGTTTACGCCACTCCAACCACGCCTTGGAATCCTACTAGCCAGAGTCAAAACGCTGGACAACAGACTCACAAACAAAACTTCGGAGGCAGCCAATGGCAACAGAATTGCGGTTGTTCTCAACGAATGAGAACCTATTATATGTATCCGTATTGCGTGTACCCTACTTTTAGACAACAAAATCATCAATGAAATATGAATAGAGTTCAGAATCATTTTATAAGATGAAAGAACCCCATTTGAATAGCCAAATGGGGTTCTCTCACTATGAATTTGTTAAGGGATTTGGACTCGCTATCCCTTTTAGAACTTTCAATCATACTGTCCGTTTAGCCCGTTACGTAATAATTTCTTCTTCTAGGTTTCTCCATAAGTGATGGGCTTCTCTAGCTATATGCTCCAACAAATCTGGCGGTGATGTCGTAGCTGCAGCACATTTTTTTACTAAATCGTCTAACTCTAATTTAAATGCCTCCAAGCTTTTTGCTTCTTTAATAATCATATTCTTAAATTGTGTTAGAATGGGCAACGTCTCATTGCGTGGTGTACGGATCATTGTTTGGAGTGCGTTTGCTTGCATCATTAACCGCTCAAATTTCTCCATCATCTGTGTAACTTGATAGTTCAGATCATAATTTGACAAGTCGAGGTAGTGACGAATATAGCCTAGATGATCCGCCATTTGTCTTAACCAAAAGACGCTTTCATGTACGATTGCATCTGAAGGTGTAATTTTCGTACCACTTTCCATTAACTTGAATACCCGCTGGGACTCTTCTGCTTCCCTTACCATATGGTCTAGTAAAGACACTGGCGTAGAAATAATCACTTCACAATGTAAGGATTTATCCATTGTGTAGGCCAACAAACTGTGAAATTCATTTGTTGCATATTTTGCCTCGTTGATCAATGTTCCAATATCGCCTTCTTTTTTAGCAGCCTTTTCCCATATCTTCCCTAAGCGATGAACGTTGTTGAGGTTTGCCCGTGCCAATTCGGTTTCATAATGGCTAATTTCCCTGTCGAAAAAACGTCCATGATCATAATCATTCCGCAACCAAAAAGCGATGATCCCATAGGCGTCCCTTTCGTAGTTATCTGAATAGGCCATATACTTAATTCCTCCTAGATGATAAGTACCCAGTTTTAGTCCATAGGCAGGTCATCCCTGGATAACATAACACGGACTAATTTGAGTGTATTCAACCGCATAGTTGTCCAATTACTCATTTAGAAAGACCTTCTTCTACTTATGTAAAAACTATGCTGCCATGGTATATGAAGTTCATCTCATAAATTCACATTTAACGTTACAAAAAGAATCCATTTTGAGAAGTGACTCCGCAAAATGGATTCTTTTTAATTGATAGTCTTGCCGATTTCCTTTCTGAAGGTGGATGATTCATCTGCTTGCGGTTCTTTTCAAGCAACTGTTCAAAATAACTAAGTTCCTTGCCCCTTCCAGTTTTTTCCTTCCCACGATAAGGCTCCTCGTAAATATCGTGTCCCTCAGTTTCCTCCAAAGTACACGAATACTCCGGCACTGAGTTACCCTTTTTTTCAACACGGCCGGTTGTACATCCCTGTTCTCAACTACTTCTTGTTCTGCTACTAGCTCTGTAGGTTGTGAAAGCTTGCCAAGCACTGCCGGTTGCTGAACAGGCTTTGCAACTTCACGTTCCGTTGGTTTTTGTACTGCAGCTACTGCTCGTTTGTTTTCCGTTTCGCTAATAACGGAGTCGAGTCGATCAAACCATAATTGTACACTTTCAAGATTGTGACCTTGCTCCCACGTAAAAACACCGACAGAATCTGTCGGCATTTTATTCGGATGGTACTTTAGCTTTTCAATCGTTTACCTGTTCATCTTTACGTACAACTAACACATCACATTTTGCATGAATGACGATTGCTTCGGATACGGATCCAAGAAAGAACTGTTCGACACCTTTTAAACCCGTGGCGCCGCAAGCAATAAGATCTGCAGAAACAGCCGGAGCAACTTCTTCCGTGATGACTTTTTTAGGCGACCCCTCTTTAACTAACGCTTCTACATGCCGAACCCCCTGCGATTGCGCAAGTGTTCGATAGTTGTTTACGAGCTCCTCGGATTGCTTTTGTTCTTGTTCCATCAACGGAATTTCATTGTTAGCGATTGTGAACGTATCGATGACTTTGACAATCGTCAACGTTGTATCTTCACCGTGTTTTGCCAACCCAATCGCTTTATGCAATGCAAACTCGGCTTCCTTTGAACCGTCAACAGCAACTACAATGTTTTGATAATCACTCATCTGCAAAATCCCCTTCCTCAAACCCCATGATTTTTCGTTGAAAGAGAGCAAATTTTCAATCGGTATTTCTATCTTCATTATACCGCATTTGTCGATGCGGCGTACTTGGTCTGTCGGTCGTCCTTGAAACGAATGAAAAACGAAATTAGCTGCATAAGAAGAACCTAGATATGTTCAAATTATGACAGGCTATTTAAAACTTCGTCATTACATGACAACTGTCACTAGAACACAATTCACCTGTAGTGTACGTTATGAGTAGATATAGCTGCTTCCGACATGAAATTTGTATATAGAGGAGATATTTTTTATATGAAGAAAATAGCCTGGATTACGGATACGGCTGCGCAACTAGATGAAAGTTTCATCCAAAAATATGATGTACATATTCTGCCGCTCGGTGTCGTTTTTCCGGATGGGGCATATAGGGAATCAATTGACCTGACACAGGACGCGTTTTACGAAAAATTACAGTTGGCAAAAGCCTCTCCTAAAACGTCTCAGCCGCCTATAGGCGAAATGCTTTCCTTATACGAGAAGTTACAGACAGAAGGATACGATTGTGCAATCGCCTTACACTTGTCCAGTGGACTTTCGGGCACATTTGAAAGCGCTCAGTCCGCTACAAAAATGACAGACTTCCCGGTGTACACGATTGATTCGAAAATTGGTTCTTTTCCAATGGGAAAAATGATCGAAATGGGACATGCACTTTTGGCACAAGGTAAAGACGTCAAAGAAGTAATCGCCGCCATTACTGAACTGACAGCACGGGCAAAGTTATCCTTTATCCCAGCCAGTCTTAACCAGCTGCATAAAAGCGGACGGGTCTCTGGAACACAAACATTCTTAAGTAATTTATTGAATATTAAAGTGATCATTAGTTTTAAGAATGGAAAAACTGTCATGACAGAGAAAGTTCGTTCCATTAAACGCGCGAAAAACAATGTGACGGCTTTGCTTCGTGCGGATATCGTTACAGGTACCGTTCCTGAAGTCGCTGTCATCCATTGCAATAATGCGTCGGACGCAGAATTATGGAAGTCCGAGCTATTACAAGCGTTCCCTTCCATAAAAATACAAGTAGTGCCACTAAGTGTGTGTGTTGGCGTTCATGCCGGTGAAGGAACGATAGGGTTAAGCTGGGTGACGTATTGACGTTTACAATTTCTGTCCATAATCCAACGCTAACAATCATACACGACTAATTCATAGCGTATTTCAGGGCTCCTACATTAGCCAAACATGCATATGCCTTCAGATCGCGCGACAAAAAAGAATTTCCAGCACATCTTCACTTCCAAGATGCCGACAGTGTCGGTGTCTTTTTTTGTTTGGGGATGTTTATGGGATTTGCGAATAAAACGAACCTCAAAAGGAAATAATAGCCTAAGACCTATCCATTTTAAAGGAGACATTCCAATCGAAGCACTTAAAGCAAAATTAGACGGAATTGTGGATGCCGTATTTAAAGAAATGGAACTACCGGAAGGACAAGTAACGTTAATTTATTTTAGTTCACTTGTTGACAAACTTACTTTGCATCAGACGGTTATTCGTCCCCTTTTGGAAGCAGCACTTAAAGACACTGCCGAACTAATTGAAGGCGGTCAGCTTTCAAAATTGATTTCGGCCATCACGAATGGGAGCACAATCGTTTATTATCCCAATGAAGATGTCTATTTCAAAGTAAATACATTCAGCGCACCAACTGCTGCAATTACAAATACGGATACTGAATCCGGTAGCCTTGGTCCACAAAATGCCTTTACCGAATCACTCGATACGAATCTATCGCTCATAAAAAGAAGAATTCAAAACCCAAATTTAAAAAGCAGAAACTTCATAGTGGGAACTGTAACAAATTCGAAAGTTACTGTTCTCTATATGGATAATATAGCAAACAAAAAAAACGTGGACATGGTCTTTAAAAAAATTGAAAACTTGAAACATCCGGGATTAAACCACATCTCCATATTACAAAATCTACTAGACGATCATCCATTCTCTCCATTTCCACAATTTCATGAAACGGATAGACCTGATATCGCCGTATCCGGCCTAGTAGATGGCCGTGTCGTCATTGCGATGAATAATAGTAATGGAGTGCTTATTTGCCCCATTTCCTTTTTTGAATTATTTATTTCACCAGAGGATTACTACAACCGTTGGATGACTGCTTCACTACTGCGATCCATTCGTTTCTTTGGATTTTTCCTGACAATTATCTTAACGCCTACTTATATATCCATATTGACTTTTCATCCAGAAATGTTGCCTTTTGATGTTTTACTGAATTTACAACAATCGCGCGAAAAAGTTCCATTTTCACCTCTGATGGAAGTACTGTTTATGGAACTTGTTATAGAAATTTTAAGGGAAGCAGGTTCGCGAATGCCGACAAAAATCGGTCAAACGATCGGTATTGTTGGCGGTATCGTTATTGGGAGTGCTGCCGTTGAAGCAAGTCTCGTCAGTAATACATTAATTGTTATCGTGGCGGTTTCAGCTCTTTTATCGTTTTTACCTCCAAACTTTATAATGAGTAATACGAGTCGGTTTGTCCGGTATTTTTTCATCTTAGCTTCGGGCTTGTTCGGTTTATATGGCCAAATGATTGCTTTCGCCTGGTTGTTTCAACATCTGTTACGTTTAACCTCTTTAAAAACTGATTATATGGCGCCAATAATACCGAGAAAGTGGACGGATTTGCTAGACACATTCGTGCGGTTGCCGACAAAATTTCTAAAATATAAGCCTGGAATCGTTAGGGCACAAAACCAAAAAACTTCTTCACAAAAAAAAGAGGAATGAGCAATGGTAGAACCTAAATTAAAAACTTTAAACCATTTTCATGTCATATTTCTCATTCAAAATGTCATAATCGGGACCTCCGTCTTGTCATTGCCAAATCGTTTAAGTTCGATGGGCTTTAGCCAATGGTGGATGCCTTTGTTATTTGGGGTTATCGCAAACCTATTACTCATTCCTATGATTTGGCTGGGACTGAAATATCGGGAAGATACACTATTCATCATCCATGAAAAGCTATTAGGCAAATGGATTGGGAAAACGATAAATAGTATTCTCATTCTCTACTTTATCATTATCGTATCAGCAGTTTGTTCCAGTTATATTGAATTAATTCAAGTTGTAGCCCTTATCAATCGACCAATTACTGGCCCCCTGATTGTTCTTCTTCTTATCATTATTTATATTGCTAACGATGGTATTAAATCCGTCGCACGTTTTTGCATCATCAGTTTCTTTTTAACGTTATGGTTACTCTTCTTCTTAAAATGGGTGTGAGTGATGGAAAGATTACGCATATGATGCCTGTTTTCAATTTTTCAGCTGGTGAATTTTATACGGCGATGAAAAATGGATTAATGGCAATTGGTGGTTTTGAACTCATTTCATTTTATTTCCCTTATATCATCGACCAAAAAAAAGCGTTTAAATACGCTTCGATCGGACTCTGGATTAGTATAATCTTCACCTTTCTCTTCACATTTATTAGTGTAATGTTTTTCTCGGAATGGCAACTGGAAAATCTCTTGTACCCCGTGTTAAATTTGTTCAAAGAAGTTGAGTTATCCTTTGTCGAGAGAATTGATGTGCTTGGAATAACGATGTGGGTTTTCCTCATTTTAACGACAACCGCAACCTATGTCTGGGTTGCAAAGAAGGGACTGGATTCACTTCGGTCAAAACCCAATAAGATACATCTTTATATAATCGTTTTGATCGTTTTCGGAATTATTAAATTCCCATTCATGCTGGAACTTCAGCAATTATTGTTTGAACGGGTTTTTTATATGATGTACGCACTGTTTCTTTGGCCCATCTTACTTTGCATCATTCACATTCTAAAACCAAAGAAGAACGAGGGAATCGGATGAAGAAATATCTATTAGCAATTATTATCTCAAGCACTATTCTTATTAGTGGCTGTAACGAAAACCGTCAAATCAGACCACCTATTGAAGATTTATCGCTTGTCAGTAGTATCGGTTTTGACATAGCTGATAATCAGCAATTTCGAATGACTGTAGGGATTCCGCAACCGCCTGGAAATTCCACTGAATTAACCCAGGTCTATTCAGTCAATACAGAAATGATCCAGGAAGGGCTTGCCAAACTATCTTCAGAAGCCGATAAAATGTTGGTTTTAAATCAATTACGCACACTGTTATTTAGCGAAGAGTTTGCTCGAAGCGGTAAGATAACGGAAGTAGTAGAACTTCTATATCGGGACTCAACACTTGGAAATAAGGTGCGCATTGGGATTGTCGATGGTCAAGCAGAAGATGTTTTAAGCGCCAATTACCCAGAAAATCAGCATATGGATGCCTATTTGAATGATTTATTGCAACCGAAATTTCATAACTCATTTGCCCCCTTTACATCAATCCATGATTATATCAACACGCAAACAAGTCCGGTATATCATACGATGATTCCCTATATAGAAAAGAAAGGCAGCTCACTCGAAGTAACAAAAATTGCTCTATTTGATAATAAAAGAATGGTTGATACAATTTCAACTGCACAATCCTTACTAATTCAAGCACTCAGTGGACTGAATAAGCTATCTCCATTCGCCATTACATTTAAAGATAATGCGATTGATCATCAAGCTTTTTTTGAACGGATTGACAATAAAGTCAAGATTAAAAGCAACAAGGATATTCACAATCCTAAAGTGGATATTGAGTTTACTATTAAAGCTGTGCTTATTGAATATAAAGGAACTAGAGATTTAGAAAAAAAAGGGGAGTTAAAAAAACTGAATGAGGAAATTAACAAACATCTTCAAAAAGAAATTGAAGATACTCTCGAGAATCTCCGTGACATGGAGTTGGACCCCGCCGGAATCACCGAAAAATTTAGAATGCATTATAAAGGTAGATGGACAGAGGAACTGACTAAACAAGTAATTGCTTCATCAGAGTACAACGTAAAAGTCAATTTCTTAATAAGAAATGCTGGGACAACCAAGTAGCAAGTTCATAATGCCCTCAATTTCTTACACACTACAATTAAGTGTCTTTGGAAGATCGTTTTTCAATAGCTGTTTATGGGATATGAACGTTTTACGCCCCCTGCTTTTACAAATACTTCACCAAAAGAGGCTTGGACAAAACTAAAATATAGTCCGTTCCCCTACGCTCCAAAAGGCACGCTTTCCGCGGGGCGCGCTTGAGCCTCCTCGTCGCTAAAGCTCCTGCGGGGTCTCAACATTCGCGCTACATCCCGCAGGAGTCGGCCTTTTTCCGCTCCGGTGCACTATGATGTTCTACAAAATAGTTGTTAACACATAACATACAAAAAGCGTAAAGGATTATATCCTCTACGCTTTTTGTATGTTATGTCCCAGCCTCTTTTCTTTATTGAACATCACTTGCATGGTTTCACTCAAACCTTTGAATGCGTCATCCATCGATTTGACGGACATGAACGAAAACTTCTCGGGCGAACGATCTGAAACATTGAGTACTGCAGGCATACGCTAACAAGATTAATGTATTCCCGTCTTCCAAATTGCGAAACTATTTTGTATCATTAGACGTACATATATATAGTGAATTTCAAATACACGTTTTGTTTCATATTTTTACTGTTTACCGTGTTCCAGTCTGGGAGGAGTTTTTCAGTGTCTACTAAAAAAGTCTATTCAATCTTATCTATCTTCGTGGTTTGCCTGTTGCTTGCAGCATGCTCCCCTGTTCCTGAAGAAGCGGTAGCTCCGGAACGAGAAATCGAGCAGCCTTTGCAGGAATTAGAAGCAGCGGTCGTTTCTAAGAACGAAGAACTAACTGAAAAGTATGTAGAACGTTATTCATATCCTGATGAAATAGACGCTGAGCTCATACAGCCTACTAGCTCAAACTATGCGGTCAACGGGACCTTGATTGTAGAAGGTACGATTGGGAATCTTGAAGGGCTCGTCACGGACTATGCTTGGATTCAATTACACTACATGAACGATTCCATCGCCATTCCGACTGACGCCATTCAAGATCAATACGTTCCGATTGAAGATGGCAAGTTCAAATTGGAAACACAACTTTTCCACGGTGAAGGTGAATATGGAATCTATGTGATGCTTCCGGCAAATGACACGACTGTTGAAGATTATTATGATGCTTTCCATTTCACAGTCTTCAACGTTAACCCTGCTGCGCATCGGGAAATTACATATACACCCCTTGCCATGAAAGCAGACTTGACGTTTTCCGAACCGGCCAGCGGTTTACTAGAAGCAAGTGAAGTCGTCACCTTGACGGGGAATATTGATCCCGTAGCCTATGAAGGAAAAAGTCTTTTATTCGAATTAAGAAAGGACGGTCACTACTCGATCCATCAAACCGTCATTGAAGATGGACAATTCTCCATTGATATCCCTTTATGGTATGGCCAAGGCATCCATGAGTTGCTCGTCTTCATCTCCGAGGAGGAAGACGATTTACAGTTAGGTACGGTCCTCTATTTGGATAGTACCGATGATTCGGGATTACAAACGATTCAAACACACCCGGCTTTTCTAGAGCACGGATTTAACTTGGTATCACCCCAACAAGGTGGAGACTCTACCGATTTAACGTATCGCATTACGGGCTCCATTGACAAAAGTCTTCCTGTTTCAGCGGAAGTGACAAACTTGTGGGTTTCTGCATCAAAAGGCGAAGACACATCCATGTCTGTCATTCCCGTAAACGACTTTCAATTTGACGATGAATTCTATTTACGCTTTGGACCGGGACTCTATACGGTGAAAATTTGGCTGCAAGATCACGAAAGTACAACGATGGATTTGTTATTCTTTACCGAAGTGGCTGATTTCGTCGTTAACAATACGAATCCAGATGATAAGCGCGACTTGCTCCCTTCTCGCGGCATCCAATCCGATGCACCTGAAATTATTGCTCTCGCCAATCAACTTACTAATGAAGGAATGACTGATTATGAAAAGGCGAAAGCGATTTACGAATATACGGCGAAAAACGTTTCTTATGACGTAAACAAACTGAAGAATATCGGGAACGAGTGGGATGATAGCGCATTGAAAACACTCGAGCTCAAATCCGGAATTTGCGTAGACTATGCGTACTTGGCCGCTGCCCTTCTCAGAGCTCTAGGACTTGAAACACGCTACATCGTCGGCACAGCAGGACCTTCATTCGATCCAGAGAACCATGCATGGGTCGAAGTGAAAGCAGATGGTAAATGGATTATGATGGATCCAACGTGGGGGTCTGGATATATTGAACATAACAAATTCGTACCGGCCTACACGGAAGATTATTTCAATCCGAAGCCTGACAAACTTAAGAAACATAAACGCGAAGGCGTTGAATATTAACGAACGGCATAAAGCCACTATACTTCTTGCAAACTGTTGCTTTTCACTAACGGAGCAAGTTTGTTCAACCCAAAGAGTGTGACACTATGGAAAACAAAACATTACATCAAGCACAGGAACTTGTGTGTCGGAATGACACTAAAGGGGATGGGATTTTTGAAACGACAACATGTTTCGTATTTTATTATCTTGGTCTTGATGACTGTTGTACTTTTGCTGACGGGCTGCAGCAAGACAAGTACGGATATCGATGAGTACCTGAACACGGGCACTGCATTAGATACGGAAGCAATAGATGTAATGCCCGTTCTTGACGAGTTACCAATATATAAAGACATCATGTACCGACATACGCGAAAAAAGATGTTCCTCTTCGAAGCCAACTCGGTAGTGCTTGTAGTCGAATATGACACGCAAACCTATGAAAGCGAAAAAAAGAAACTAGCAGAGGATTTCGCAATCTCCAATTTGGAAGCTAGGTCTGATACAACCGATGATACGAGTCGCCCAAATGATGAGTTCTCGCATAACAGCTATATATTACGAGTGTTGGAAGGTAACGGCTCCGGCTACCCGAAATCCTTCGGGATGATTGGTACATCCGATGAACTCCAACGCATCGCGTATTTGTACTTCTATGATTTTGATTTGGATAAAATCGGAGAGCCCGACGACAAAAACCGCATGTCAACATTTGTGGAAAGCTATTTTGACTATGATTTCTAATGTCTCATTTCAAATCTTCCTATTTCGTTGCACTTCCCAAGAGGTAATTCACCTGCTTTAAATTAATAAGCACCGTAAAATTTGCTGTAAAAAAATAAGAGAGAGTGAAATAACATGAACTATTTATCGTACGATGCACACGTTGCATTAAATATGAATTGCACAAGCGAGAAAGACTTACAGAGGTTGGAAGAGATGTGGTCCGAAAATGCAAAGGCGTACAGGAATGTATTCGAAACGTTGGTGAATCGACTGCCTACACCAGTATTTGACCGTTTTAGTAGTTGGGGTTTTCACGATTACAAGCTTGTCAAAGTGGAAGTTCATCATACAAGCTTATTGCATACTGAAATTGCCTTCACCTTGTCTGGAAGCGATGAGTGGATTTTAAGGTTTAAGGATACATCATTTTTTCAATTCCGACATCATAATTATCACAATGAAAGACCTGTGTTCAATCGTAAACATGACGATTGGTTATTCGAAGAGTTTTTGTCGGTTGACGATGCTACGCTCTCTTTTGAAGTTGTCTTCTCATCAGGTGGAAGCATGTTGATTCATTTCCCAGATGGTGCGGTTTCAATCGCAAAAGTAAAATGATGTAGATTTATTTCGAAAACAGATGCGTTTACGTAAATCAATCGTTCCGCAATCGGGCCAAAAACATAAGTAATAAATAAAGGCGTTTTTTCTTATGGGTTTTGTATTACTCTTTTTGAGTATATGGGTTTGTAGCTTTGCAATCGGTAGGTTGCTTAGTCGCTTTGTTAAAACCTATTGAAACATTGGACTAGATATATCATCTGTCCAGTTTAAATCATTACTTTATTATTAGTTTATTTTATGTAGTTATTTTTATCTCTTAAATAATTTGGTCAATTCTGGAATAAATATTTGCGCTCGATCAACAATAGGACCATGATTGCGGGATTAGTATAAGGAACATGAAAGAATGGGGGTGATTGCTATGATACTGGAATTCCTTTTTGGTTTTATTATTACTTTTTTTATTGTATTGATTTTAAGTTATATAGGACAAAGAATAATTGTAAATAGAAGTAGACTCGATAAAAAAACTTTTCTAGTGGTGGTAATTCAAAGTTTGGTTATCGCTTTAATATTTACTATTTTTTAAAAACAACCGGGCTACTTTATTGCTATGAAAAATACATTAGACATCATAATTACTGCAAGAAGAAGGTGTGTCACTTGAGGATTTCAAAAAGCAAAATCTATTGGATTGCATTTACTCTTGTTATGTATACTGGGATAATACTAATATTAAAATTACCGCAGAATGGTTTCCTCTATGCTTTTATCATATTAATTTTGTTTTTAATAATCGACTATCTTGTTGTTAGCAAGATAAAACGTGAGAATAAATAGTAAGCAAACAGGTGCGATTGTGTTGCGATTTTTTTGTATGATATTTAGTTGATCGGAGCGGAAGCCGGCGACTCTGGGAGGATCAGTGGGACAGGTGAAACACCCGTCGAAGCGAAGCGAAGGGGTGTGGTTCACCGCCCGCCCTCCAGAACGCGTCCGGCTGCAGGGCAGATCAACGGGCACCAACCACTATTCCATATAAGAGGGCGATTATGAAAGAAGAATAGGTTTTTGGTTTGCAGTTATTATTTGGTTTTGCTGTTATCAATTCATAGAAGTGGTAGAACCGTATAAGCAGCTACATAAAGCGGATGGGCGGTTGGCACTCCCTTGAGAAAGGGGGGTGTTTATATGGTGACATACGATGCAATGAACATGTTATTCCAATTTGGGATGTTCCTCGCAGCAATGGCGACAGATATTGTAGCGATGATTGCTCTATTCATCAATAGAAAAAAGTAACCACCCTCCGCTACTGGCTAAGAAGCTGAGTGGTTACTCATTGTAACACCTTTTGACTTTAACTGGCCAACCGCACTTCATGCGGATGTCAGCTGCATTGACCAGGTGTTGACGCACCTAGTCTTTTTTAGTATACGTTTAGTTTACCACAATTATAATGAAAATACACTTGTTTGAAAAGTACTAATTAAGAATGATATACATGTTTTGCCTCACTTCATTCCACCAATTCCATAGCCTCAAGATGTGCCATCACATCATCAAAACTGATTGTCGGATTTTCCAAGATAACACTATAGACTACACCGTTTTCAACCCAATTCAACAAACGGAAGTTGCCGCTTTCCATTTTCGTTCCTTTTTGCCCGCGGATTGTCATTTGCTCTTCCTCACCCATTGCGCCAAAATCTACCGTATTCGATAGCTCTTTAAACACAGAAACTGAAAACAGCGGGATTCCCTCTTCATTGGCATAGTCGAATGAGTATTCGGGCCGCCCTTCCATTCCTTCCATAACCGTTAGGCTAGAAAGTTTCATCTTATCTTTTTCAGCGACCATATAGAATGTGCCGAGGGTTGCTTTCACATCTTCGATCGTCGCTTCTTTTGGCGCCATGCTTTCTTTGTCAAATGTCTCTACTTCTGCACCTTCAGGAATCTCAAGTGTAAAAATACCTTCTTTAAATACCGGATCATACTCAATCTTTGTGAATTCCTGCGTCATAACGAGCTTAGTACTTTTTGAAATAGATTTAAGTACCATCCATGTTTCTTTATCCACCCATATTTCCTGATCGCCAATTAAGGTATTCCCTTTTTTAGCTTTCGCGCTAATATGGAACGTATCTCTGCCGGCAATTTTCTCGCTGCCTAGCGTCGACAAATCATGTGACTCTTTGACGAGTTCGAGCAATTGTTTTGCTTGTTGTTGTGGTGTCTGCTGGCTGATCAGTTGCATATCCTCTTCGGTCATCGCCATAATTGTTGCGGTATTGCTCGCTTTGTCATACATCGTCATGTTTATCCCGTCATTGACCGCGATTGTTTCTTCCGTGCCATCTGCAGACGCCATTTCGATTCGGCGTTTTCCATCTTTCGCTACCCATTGCTTCGCATAGAAATCACCTTCGTCGTCATTCGTCTTCATCGTAAATTCTCCATAGAAGTCTATTTGTTCATCTGCACCTTTTAGTGCCGCGTTTACAACTTCTTGTGGTGAAAACTTATTGTCCTCTGTATTACAAGCTGCTAAACCGACTGCGAAAACGAGTAGAAAGCTAATTGCTAGTAGTGGTTTTATCCATTTCATCGTGTTCTTCCCCTTTCATTCTTGGCAACCAACATATGACCGCTGTTCCGATGTCCGGAACCGATACCATCTGCACGTCGCCTCCGTGCTTCTCCATAATTTGTTTCGTAATACTTAATCCGAGGCCTGTTCCCCGCTCGCCCGCTTTCGTTCGCGCGGGATCCGCTTGGAACAACGGGTCAAACACTTTCGCGATTTCCGCCTCAGAAAGACCGAGCCCTTCATTTTGGACAATCAAATACATTCCGTCTTCCCGCTTGAGTGCTTCTGCCACGAAAGGAAAGCTCCATTCCGGTGTCTGCCCTACATCTACGGCAGCTAACCCGATTGCACCACCTGGATTCGTATGCGTAATTGCATTTGCCATCAGATTATCGACCACACGCATCAGTTGTTTATCATTGACCGCAAACTCCCCGGTTACATCGCTAACTACACGAAGCTTGATTCGTTTCTTTTCACAAAGCATGTCATATCCGGACACGAGCATATCGAAAAACTCTCCACCGTCCACTTTTACGTACTCCATCTCATAACTACTCGATTGCAGTAATGTGTACATGAGTAAGTCATCTAGCATCTGCCGCATATAACCAGACTTCGAAATGATGACATTGCGATATTCTGCTTGCTCACCATCCGAAAGTTTCCCCGTCTGCAATGCTTCTGCATATGCGCGGATGGAGGTGAGCGGTGTTTTCAAATCATGCGATATACTCGCGATCATCGTTTCTTTTTTCTGTTGTTCATCCGATAATTTGCGGTTCGCTTCCGTCAATTCCTTCCGCATACTGTCAAAGCTTTTCGTCAACTCTCCGATTTCATCATGACGTTCCGTTAATGGGAAGACTGCCTCCCCTTTCGCGAATGAATCCATCTGTCCCATAAGCTGACGAAGCGGCCTGTTCAATTTTCGGTTGACGAGAATTGCTACACCGGTGAACAGCGCAAGGAAGAAGACTATAAAAATTCCTCCAACGAACCATGTCCGCTGTCCAACACCTGCCACCCATTCATCCCGCAGTAACTGAACCTCGTACACACCGACGAACGTATTACCGGCAAAAACAGGCTCCTTGTAAGTGTAAGCACCGAATTTCTGCTGTAATTCATAAAACCCTTCATACAATTGTTCTTTCCTGACGAATGACAACAGGGTATACCTCATTGGGTTTGATGTATATACGACGAAGCCTATATCCGTATATAACGTCACGGACAAGCGATCGCTTTCGAGTTGGTTGACCTTCGTCATATCAGCATTCACCTCGTACAGTGAAGGGTCATTCAAAACTGTTTGCAAAGCGTTTAACTCTGTCCAATTTTCCATGTATTCAGCGATATTGCGATCCTGATGATAGGCATTAATCCACGCGAACAGCCCGTAAGCCGCCCCGAGTGGCAACAGCATGACAAGTAAATAGGAGACCAATAGCCATGTTTTAATCTTCATAGTAACTCACCGATGAAACGATACCCTTTGCCCCATACCGTCTGGATGAATCTTGGTGTTTTGACAGGATCCTTCAGTTTTTCACGAAGTTCCTTAATATGCACCGCTACTGTTGGTGCATCACCGAGTTCAGGCTGTTGCCAAACATGCTGGTACAGCTCTCCTTTTGAAAAGATGCGTTCAGGATTTTGTGCGAGTAGTTTCAGCAGTTCGAACTCTTTTCGTGTGAGCGTGATTTCCTCTTTTTTCATAAACACACGCTCCGTTTGCCAATCAATTGCTAATCCGTTCGAATAATCCGCTTGCTGTGTCTCCTCTTCTTGACCGCTATAGCGTCGCCATCTGCGCAATTGTGAAGAAACACGTGCTTTCAATTCTGCCAGACTAAACGGTTTTGCCAAATAGTCATCCGCGCCGATGCCGAGACCTTCCACTTTGTCCGCATCCTCTTTCCGTGCACTAATCATAATAATCGGCACATCACTTTTCCAACGGATATTTTGACAAAGTGTTATGCCATCCATTTCGGGCAACATCCAATCGACGAGTACGAGATCATAATCGCCTTGCTGAAAATCCTCCCATCCTTCCAGTCCCGTCGTCGCCCATGTCACGCAGTATCCTTCCTGCCGCAACGTATCTTGAATGACGCGCGCAATTTCCACATCATCTTCCACGAGCAATAGCTGTTCACCCATCGTCATACCTCCTGACTCTAATCTATCATCGATTTTTCTCTAATCTCATAACTTTATAAAAGCTTTATAGTTCATCCTACCATTGTTATTGTGAATAAAAAACGACCCACGAAACCTGTAGGCGGCTCGCGGATCGTTGTATTCTATCTACCAATAGTCAAATGGACGTACTCTTTCAGCCATGTTACATACGGGATTTCGCCGGCTTCTTCATCGGATTCTTACTCATCAGATAAGAAAGATACGTACCATCCACTCCCAAATCAGGATGCGAATGATTTAAAAGCTTAGCCAAATTAATGGAATCATCCAGTGCCCGGTGTGCGTTCTCGACATCAATACGATGTGCTCTCAACAATTGCTGCAACTTGCCATTTTCAAATCCATAATTCTTCCATTTTATCTGACGGACGGAACAATACCAATCCATGTCGAGCGTATCAGGCATGAGCCGGCTGACAAATCCCCTGTCGAATGCAGCATTATGGGCAACGATGCCATCTGCTTGTTCAAGAATCCCATAAACTTTATCCAGGTCCAGCGTTTTCCCACGGACCATCTGATCGTTGATGCCCGTCAAGTTTGTAATCATTGGAGGAATCGTGAAAAACGGTTCTTGGAATTCACAATACTCATCCGCGACTCTGACAATCTTGTTGTCTTTCATCTCCCCTAGCATGACGCCAAGTTCAATCACTTCACTCATTTCCGCACTCATCCCGTTCGTTTCCACATCTATGAAAGCGATCTTATTGCTCATTAGGGAACCCCTTTCGGTATTGCATTCTTACCCAAGTCTATACATTCTTTTCTTCTATTATATCAGTGTAGGTGTTTGCGTAATAGCAACTCGATCCATCGCAAAGCGAATAAAAAAGCCAAGTTTCCCAGTGGAATATATACACAGGAAACTCGGCATCTATCAATTATTATCAGTTGAACGTAAATTATAGCCTCAAAACAATTGCATCATTACGTTATATACGGAGCGATGAAAATTCCGCTCTCCGAAAAGCGCGAAACTACTTCCTCTGCGTCTTCCACCCATTTTTCACTGTACGGAATCGGTGCATCGGGATCATCGGGTGTCTGAAACTGGTCCAGTCCGACAGTTGCGAGTACGGGACTCCCTTCGTCATCCAGCCCGATATTCATGACGTGGTTGATGATGAACGGTGTACCGAACTCGATCATCGCACTGTCTTCGTCAAGCATGCCGTCCACTACGACAAACGGCATCCGCAAGTACATCTTGTCCTCATCTTCCGCCTTCAGCACCATATCAAAATGCCCCTGATTGAAATCCCAGCCACCACCGAGTTGTAGACCATGTTCTCCTAATATCTCACGGCAATCTCCGTATAATGCTTTCTTTCCTGGCATTGTTGTTTTTATTTCAATCATGTAAAAACCTCTTTTCTATCTATTTTGATAAATACTAGTTTCTCATAATTACCCTGTCTGCCAGTTTGACAAACGGTATCCTGCATATGCATCTTAAATTTCGAATGCCGTATAGCTGCCCTCTTCATCAAAGTCGGTGACATGGAAGGTACGATCTGAAAACGGTGATACAGCATCCGGATCCTTACCCATGACAAGTGACAGGACCTGGAACTCCTTTTCCTTCTTGCGTTCATTGAAACGATCCGCAAACGCTTCACTAATTGTCTCTTCCCCGTCTGTCACGAAAATCACATCGCCTTTTTTGAATGCGCTATCCGCAAGCACCTGTAACGCCTCTTCCAGTGCAACCGTAAAATCGGTGCCGCCACCTGCATACGTCTTTGCCATACGCGCCAATTCTCCCGCAGTCATCCGCCCCTTACTGTATGTAAAACGCTGGACGGCGGTGGAGAATAATATTACGCTTACATCCCGGCCCTGTTGGCGTGCAATCGACAGGAGCGCGAGAATAAAACCTTTTGCCTGGTTATCCAGTTCGCTCATGCTACCCGACTGATCGAGGCAAAAAACGATCGGCCCTTTTCCGGAATCAGCCCGTTTCTTCTGGTCATACTGCATCGTTTCTCCTTCCGCAAACTTCCGGAGAAACTCCAGTTTCGCAACCGAATGCGTATACAAGCCGAGTTCAGCAGGAAGCAACCGTTCCAGATCGCTTCCGCGCATGACTCCCCTGCGTTCGGGCGCATCGATATACTCTTTGCGCTTTTTCCGGTGGGCGATTTCCTTGAACCGACCCGCCCATTCCGCGATTGTTTTCATTTGCTGATCGGCGGCAAGCTTATCCGCAAGTGCCAGTTTTTCACGTAAAGGTACTTTGCGCATATCGGCTTCACCTTTGCCTGTGCTCGTTCCGCCCATGAGTGAAATAAGCCCTTCTTTCATATGGATCGTCTCGTCCATCGCTTCATCCATCATGTTCGCAAAACGTTCCCGGTTCGTATCGAATGCCATGTCCAGCTTGTCATCCAGCTCAGCCGCAGCTTCATTCAACTCTTCCGTCGCTTCCCGTTCCACCGTCTCTTCGATGTCGTCCATCGCCCATTCGTCCTGAAGGTTCCGGACCGTTTCCAGCTGCTGTTCCAGCTCCGCATCGCCTTCCTGAATTTCCATTAGCCATCCGTTCAACTTGTCGCCGATGATCGATGTACAGATCGCGGAAGTGAGATCGTCGAGCTTCGTATACGCACGGTACCGGTCAAACTGTTCCTGCTGCATCAATTCACGGAGGAATGTACGGTTCAACTCAAGCGATGCCGGAACGTCTGAACGGCGGACAACAGGTTTCATCTTATACAATGAAGCCCATATGTCCCGCAGCAATGATTCGATTGCCGGAAATCCACTCTCTTCGCGGACCCGCTGCAGCTCTTCCGATAGCTGGAAGATTTCCTGGAACCGTCTGATATCGAATGCATCAACATTTAGCACTGATCGTTCGTCACGGATGATTGTACTTCTTCGCATCGCTATCCCCCCTTACATCCGGAAATGGATTCCGCCGGACTCTTCTTCCGTACTGTCTGCACCCGGTTCCGCCTGCATGCCCGGGTACTCCGCTTCCAGCCGGCTATTCTCGATTTCTTTATATAAGGAAGTGACCCGGTTAGTTAGTCCTACAATTTCCGTCGTATTTTCAGACTCCTCATCTTTCAACACATCAAGCTCAGACATAAGCTCTTTCAGTTTCTTCATCGCTTCCATGCCCGCTTCCGTCGACTGGTCACGGACGGCCATATCATACACTTCCTCTGCTTCCCGCTCGATGCCTGCAAGCGACCTGTCCGCAGAACCTCCCGTATAGCGGCGGATGACGTGACACACGGTCTCCTTCTGATCGAGCGTCTCCCAAAGGGCATTCTCAAGCAGCGACAGATCGCTTAGCTCCACAGTTTGACGCTGATGGATGAATGCTTTTGCCTTCAATACACCAATGGATTGTTTAAACCGCCTGTCTGACGGCCGGATGCCTTCATCGAACAATTCTCTTCGGATGACAGAGAGCGCTTCGTAGATTTCATCCGGTACAACAACCTGCTCCACTATTGCGTGCAGTTCCTTCAGTTCATCCAAATGCATCGATGGCATCTCACCCGGATTGCTCTCTTCCTTCATCATGGCGAGGAAATTCCCTTCATCCCCGATATAATCGATTTCATACCGCAGCAGGAATCTATCGAACAACGCTTCCAATCCTTCCCCGTCTTCCGGATACTCATTGGAAGCACCGATGACGGACAGCAAAGGTGCTTCAACAGGGGATCCATCATTATAGAAGAGCCTTTCATTGATCAACGTCAGTAAACTGTTCAAGATGGCGGAATTCGCCTTGAAGATCTCATCCAGGAAGACGATATCCGCTTCGGGCATTTTCATCGCCGTATTCCGCTTGTACACCCCTGCTTCCAGATCCTTCAAAGACAACGGTCCGAAAACCTCTTCCGGTGTGCTGAACGGTGTCAGCAGCCACTGGAAATACTTCGTCCCCTGGACAATTTTCGAAATCTCCGTCGACAACGCCGATTTCGCCGTCCCCGCAGGCCCGATCATGAGCATATGCTGTCTCGCCAATAGGGCAATCAGAATACCCTCCACTTCGTTTTCACGCTCATAGAATTTTGCATTGAGCGCTTGTTTGATCTGTTCCAGCTTTTGCTGATTCGGATTCATATTGCTGCACACCCTTCTTTATCGAGTAAAATACTGATGCTGACGGACACAAGGGACCACGCTTGCGTCCAGACATCGTCAAATGTTGTCTGTAAACACCACAGCCTATGTCAACCGTTGTCTTTCCGGATGCCGCGCCGTATTTGAGTTAATATCGTCTTTATTCTTAGTACCCACATTTCTCGTCTTCCACTCTCTCAGTGTAAATGTTTATCCAAAAAACATTGTACAAGGGTTGTTAATAGTTTTGTTTTTGAACAACCAAAAAAAATCCCTTCCACGTAAATACGGAAGAGATTTGTTTAGAGTAATTTCACTTCTACTGATTAATTAAACGCTGAGCAACCCACGAAAACCCCTGGCTGCATAATAAGAATCTGCACCGTTATGATAGACGAATACTGTTGCATACCGATAATCACAGAACAGCGCGCCGCCCAGTTTGCGAATGTCTGAAGGAGTAGTAATCCAACTCGACGTTTTCTTATCGACAGTCTCGAGTTGCTGCAGCTTTCGGTATTGTTCTTCATCGAGCAGTTCAATGCCCATTTCTTTTGCCATTCCGATCGCGCTATGTGCAGGTTTGTTTTTCTTACGTGCCTCCAGCGCCGCCGGATCATAACAGACACTTCTGCGGCCGGTAGGACTTTCCGGTGAACAATCACAGAACATATAAGCTCCTGTTTCCCCATCAACCCCTATTACATCCGGTTCCCCGCCTGTCCTTTCCATTTCATGCAGCGACCATACTTTTTCTGGCTGCGCTTCAAGCTTTGATTGGACAGTTGGCCATTCCAGCTCCGGATGCCGGTGCATATTTGTTTCAAAGCGAGTTTTAAGGATGTTCAGCAATTCTGTCTGTTGCTTTTCGGTTAGTATATTCTCTGTATTCGTCATCGTTAGACCTCCTGCTCTTAATGAATTAAGTATACTCCAAATCGTAATGCGCACACATAACAAACTTTTTTCACGCTGCACAATGCCATACAATAACACTGTTCACTTCCCTAATCACACCCTTGCACAGTTACATAAAAACCATGTTATGATGAATGATAATGACTACACAACCATGGAGGCTATTATGAAAAAAGTCGCGGTCATCCAAGACCTCTCCTCATTCGGCAAGTGCTCGTTGACTGCCGCTATCCCTGTTCTATCCGTCATGGGTGTACAAGCGTCTCCCTTACCGACGGCGATCTTATCTGCACAAACCGAATTTCCGAGCTATTTTTGTGAGGACCTGACTGACAAAATCCCCGTATTCGAAGCAGAATGGCGCAAGCTTAACGCTTCTTTTGACGGGATCCATACGGGCTACATTACGGGTAAAGAGCAGATCACGCATATCCTTCATTTTCTTGATGCATTTTACAAAGAACATACACTGCTGCTTGTCGATCCAGTCATGGCTGATGTCGGTGGCGCGTATACGAACTTCGATCAGTACTTACTGGCGCAAATGAAAGAACTGATAAAACGAGCCGATATCATTACTCCGAACATTACGGAGTTCGGTTTGCTCACCGGTTTAACGCATGATTCCCTCTTGCGCTACACAAACGAAACGGACTACTTACAAGCCATACAAGAAGCCGGTCAACAGTTGCAAAGCGAAACGGCTGCCCACGTCATTATTACCGGCATTCATTCGCCGGTTGTACAGAATGATGTCCAGTCCATCGGAAATATGTACATAAACGAGGAAAGCACGATGTATAGTGCCGTACCGTACAATGGAAACAGCTATTCAGGAACCGGAGATTTATTTGCATCGGTCATAATGGGCAGCATGATGCGAGGAGATACAATCCCTGCAGCGATCAAGCTCGCGGAAACATTTCTTGCCACAGCTATCCAAGATACTAGCAAAGCCGGGACTCCACCAGTTGAAGGGGTTAATTTCGAGACGTATTTGAGAATGTTGTTGTGAAATTAAACACGTGAATTTCCGTAGCTCAACCGAGATTATTTCATGGTTGAGCTACACGTTTCAACAAGCGCAATACACAACGATTTACGAACAGGAGGAGTTCCCTTTGTCTCTATTACATGCTAACTCACAATATATTAGGGCTGTGCGACTGAAGCGAGAAAAAATTCGGCACGGTGAATTTCCGTTCACACTTCCCTTCATTAAAAATATGGACGAACTGGCGTTTCATCCGAACATCACCTATGTCATCGGGGAAAATGGAATGGGCAAATCGACGTTGCTTGAGGGCATCGCGATTGCGTATGGATTCAACCCAGAAGGCGGAACGATGAATTTCAACTTTTCAAGTTACGATTCACATTCGGAACTCGATGAATATCTTCGCCTTGTCAAAGGGACGGAACGTGCGCGGGATCACTTTTTCTTCAGAGCCGAGACGTTTTACAATGTAGCGACGACGATCGAACGACTGGACGAAGAACCTGGCGCGGGACCGAGAATTATCGATTCATTTGGCGGTCAATCCCTTCACGAACAATCACACGGCGAATCCTTCTTCGCCGCTTTCAGGGACCGTTTCAGAGGTAACGGACTTTATATTCTCGATGAACCAGAAGCCGCCTTATCTCCGCTTCGCCAAATGTCTTTGCTTGCGCGAATCGATCAGCTCGTCAAAGATGGGTCCCAGTTCATCATCTCCACACACTCCCCAATCGTCATGGCACACCCGCTCTCTAAAATCATTCAGATAACTGAAGACGGGATGCATGAAACAACATTGGAAGAAACCGATCACTACGCGATCATGAAGCAGTTCTTTGAAAACCAAGAGCGAATGTTGCATCATCTTTTTGAAGAATAAGCAACAATGTTTTGGACAGAGTATGATTTCACTCATTTAAAGGGTAAGAATTTAGTTGCCACCTCATAAATGCTATACTAGGTACTAGAAGCATGTATTATTTCAGAATGGGTAAAGGAGTAATGTCTATTATGAAAAAGTTTATAAATGCGACAATATATGGGGATTCAGAAGCCCATGAAATTTTAGTAGAAAATGGTCAATTTAAAGCAATCGGTAACGATGTAGGCGACGCAGATGAAGTGATTGATTTAAAAGGCAGTTTAGTACTGCCACCGTACGTTGACCCGCATTTGCACTTAGACTATATTTTTTCAGGTCTAGGAGAAGGCAATGCGAATGTCTCGGGCACCCTATTCGAAGGAATCTAGCGATGGAGTGATAATAAGAAATCATTGACCGAAGAACTTGTCCGTGAGCGTGCCATTAAAGGGATTCAAAAAGAAGTAAGTAAAGGCGTTCAATTTATTCGTACACATGTCGATATTACGGATCCCAATCTAACGGGAATGAAAGCTTTATTGAAACTGCGTGAGGAATTAAAAGACGTTGTGACATTGCAACTTGTCGCGTTTCCTCAAGAAGGATTTTTCCGCTATAAAGGTGCAGAGCAATTAATGGATCAAGCACTTCAAATGGGAGCCGATGTTGTCGGTGGAATTCCTCATTTTGAAATATCCTATGAGCATGGCGTCGAATCACTCAAACGCATTGTTGATATGGCCATCAAGTATGACGTCATGATTGATATTCACTGTGATGAAAACGATGATCCGAACAGTCGATTTTTAGAAGTGCTAAATGCACTTGTCATGGAAAAAGACTATGGTGAATATACAACAGCGAGTCATACAACGAGCTTCGGTTCTGTTGAAAACAGTTATGCGAATAAGATGTTAGGGTTGTTTAAAGAATCGCAAATCAATTTCATTGCATGCCCTACTGAGAATGCGCATTTACAAGGACGTGGCGACAGTTATCCGAAACGTCGTGGGTTAACACGCGTGAAAGAATTACTAGCCAACGGAAATAATGTAGCATTTGCACAAGATTCCATTGCGGATTACTGGTACCCGTTAGGGAATGGAAATATGATGAACATTTTAGACAACGGCATTCATTTAGCACATTACACACATATCGATGAAATCAATAAAGCGCTAGACTTAATTACTTATAACGGTGCCAACGTTATGAGAGTGAATGATGAATATGGGATTGAAGTCGGGAAACCAGCGAACTTTATCGTATTGGATGCACAAGATGCTTATGAAGCTGTTCGTGAGCGTGCAGAAGTACTGATGTCCATTCGAAACGGTGACTATTTGTTTAAACGTGAACCACGGAAAAATGAAGTGGAAATTGATTTTCTGAAACAATAAATCAGCACGCCCCTCGACGACATTTGTTGAGGGGCGTTTTCTTTTTGACAGGTATGTACAAAGGAATTCCTGGCATTGTGTCGAATTAGTGGTAAGAGGATAATCGTCAATACGAACAATGGGAGGCATACATAATGGATCGAGAAGAATCACGCAGGCTGGAATTTAAGATACCGGACCTCCGGAAAAAGGAATTGCGGTCAAAACTGACATCTTCAGAACAGCGAGATTTGGATAAGGCGAGAGCCATTAAGGCTGAAAAATACCCGAATAGCACGACCGAGCAATATGCGGATAAAGTACGGGTAATGGCCATTCGCAATTACACAATTATCGAGACAACACCTAAGGCATCATTCTTTCAAAAGCTGTTGAAGCAGGAAAACCCAACAGAGTATAGACTGCAATTCCCGAATGAAAAAGAGGATGTAGCGGAGTTTACCTTCCCATACACACTCGGCCTTGAAATCCGCCAATTGATGGAAGATGTCGGACTCGGACTCGATTGGCCGAAAATGTTGCCGGTCGATGACGGCATGTGCTATACAGATCCGCTCGAAGAAGATGATAAGGAATGGTTTGAGTCTTTCCCAGATCCTGCTTGGTGCGCCTCTAAATTACACGAAGCAAAAAACCTGGAGCAGAAAGCCGCTGCTCATAGTGAGGACATTGTCCAAGTGATTCAGTGGATTAGAACACATTGGGAAAACGGGTTTAACATCTATGCGGACATTGACCCTTGGGAAGTGGACGATCTTTAGGCAATATATGCATGAGAAGTAAAAGAGTACGCATCGCGTGAAACTTTAATCCGAAAGGGTGTATCTAATGGAATCACTTAAAGTCAAAGCAGTGAGCTATCAGCAAATGATCGTCGCAGGCAAAATTGACGAAGCTTATGAAAAGTACGTAAGCCCTGACTTCCGCCACCACAATCCCTATTTCTCTGGGGATGGAGGATCGTTGAAGCAGGCAATGAAAGAGAATGACGGCATGAGCCCGAACAAGACATTCGAAGTGAAACAGACGATTGAAGAAGCGGGAATGGTGATGGTTTATTCCCATATTAAACAGAATCCTGATGATCTTGGAGCCGCTGTAGTTCATATTTTCCGCTTTTCTAATGGCAAAATCATTGAAATGTGGGACGTTGGTCAACCCGTTCCGGCAGAATCACCAAATGAAAATGGGATGTTTTAGTTTCTAATCAAGAATCTTCAACTACAGAAAGGAATTGACCTACATTGAATACTGACATCACAACAAAAATGAAGATTCATAAACCGGCAAGTGAAGTATTCGAAGCCATTGTCGATCCGGAGAAAATGACCGGCTATTGGTTTTCCTCAGGCACGGATAGAGTCGAACAAGGCAAGACAATTACTTGGAAGTACGAGGAATATGGTGCCAAAGGGGATATCCATGTAGTGGAGGTCCAGGACAACGAGAAAATCGTTTTCACTTGGGGCGAAACGACGGTGACGATGACATTCCGTAATGAAGATGGCAGTACGCTCATGCAAGTGACTGAATCGGGAATGAAGACCGATGACCCTGATCTCGTTGCTAAAATGCTTGGTCAAAAAGAAGGCTGGGTGTATATGCTGACGTGTTTGAAGGGGTATGTGGAAAACGGGATTACGACGTTACGGGCTTCGTTAGTTCATTAAGGGGGATCATATGAAAAGCTTGCGGGAGAAAATAGTGGCACGGTTGAAAGAGGCGGAGGGCACTTGGTCGGTTGCGGTAGAAGATGTGAATAATGCTGAATCGTTTTCAATCAATGAGAACGAATCCTTCTATGCCGCTATAGCGGTGCCAGGCACTCATACAATCACGTTATTCCAAATAAACATGAATATTTTGATTGAATGAGTGACAGGCACCATACTATTTAGGAGGAATGTTGATGAATAAGATGAAGGCAATCGTAAAGAAAAGTGCGGATCCAGGTGATCTGGGCTTCATGGAAGTTCCTATTCCCGAAGTTAATGAAAACGAACTACTTGTTCATGTGAAAGCGATTGGCGTTGGAATTCACGACGGTTATTTCCTACCAGAAGACATACAGTATCCGTATACAATTGGTATTGAAGCAGCGGGTATCATCGAAAAGGTCGGACAAAATGTTACGCGTTTCCAAGAAGGGCAACGTGTCGCTTTTGTCAGTTCCATGCAACCTAAAGGAGGTACATGGGCTGAATATGCTGTCGTTACAGAAGACTCTCTCATTCTTCCGATCCCTGAAGCGATGACTTTTGAACAGGCTGCGGCAATTCCTGTGGCTGGAAATACAGCATTGAAAGCACTCCATGATCTTCAACTAAAACCGAATGACACCTTATTCATCGCTGGTGCATCCGGTGCAATTGGTACATTTGCCATCCAACTGGCTGTGGCAAAAGGATGGATTGTTGCCGGTTCCGCTTCGAAATCTAACCATGACTATATGCGCTCGCTTGGTGCAGAGAAAGTAGTCGATTACCATGACGCTGACTGGACACAGCAAATTAGAAAATGGATGCCTAACGGGGTCGATGCGGTGATGGCCATTCAACCATCAACAGGTCTCGAAAGTATGGATGTACTTAAAGAAAATGGTCAGATTGTTGCTGTTTCAGGAGACCAACTCCCTGTGCGTCCCAATATTGTTATTCGTACGATTGCCTATCACGTCGATGTCACAGATGAATTGTCTGCAGTGATGAATAGGATTGCAAATAAAGACTTCACTCTCACCATTGAGAATATTTATCCCTTTTCAGAAGGACTTTCAGCGTTAGAAAAAACAACAACTCGCCATGCACGGGGGAAGTTGGTCATTACTGGACCTTGATTAACAGGTTACACTCCACGTTTATACGAATACACAAAAAGCCTCACACCGATTCCTCCGAATCAGTGGGAGGCTTTCACAGGCACCATAACTATTAACACGTGCTCAAATGGCTAAAGTTTTAATGCGTTCTTTGCAAATTTCGGATTGGTTTTAAAAGGTGACAGGCACTCAAACAATCACGTTAACCGAAACAAACATGAATGTTTGAACTTTCATGATTGTATGAGTGCCAGGCACCCTGATCACCCTGATTTTCCCATCCGAGACTTAATCCAATATCGATTAGAAGGATTTTAAAGTTTTTAGAACCATTTCTTGAATATTGATATCCTCAATCAAGGCTGTAATATCCTCTTCCGACAATGATGACTTGATACCAGTTACTTGGTGACTCTCGAACTCACTAACTACCTCCTCCCCTTTTCTAAAGCTCACCGTGTAAGTAAGCCCGTTAACCACTTGGTTATATGAAAACCCAAAAAGATGGTCGCTGTTTTCGCTGTAACTAAGTGTATATGGTATGCCGTTAATAACCATCTCCTTATATACAAGCTCCTTATCTTCCATTGAGGTTTCTTTACGTATCTCTACAAGAAGCTTTTGCTTCTCATCATGTATACTTGAATAGCTAAACAATATCCATAGCAGATCATCAGAACTCAAATCATGCGTATAGACCTTATCTTCTTCTAGTTTGGACACATCAATTTTTCGGAAATATGAATTAAATACACGAATACTGTTTATATGATATTCTTCAATTATTGATTCATAATCAATCGTTGAATAGTACTCTTTGAATTCATGAAGATCTGTAAATGTGAAATCGGAGTTATCTATTAAATGGTAGTTTTTATCTTTAGTACTTCGTTTTAATGTATATTCATTGTGTTGCAGTTTCGCCCTTTCTGTTGCCTGGAATTCGTAATCAACTTCCTCTCCTACTTGAGAAGTGCTGTTTTCGGGGTCGTAGTTTTGTGTAAAAACGTATTCTTTACGATGATGTTTATTGATGAATTCGACAATACTGTCAGCTACTTTCAATAAAGATATGAAATCTATCTCTTCAATTGTATCCAAAGGACGATGTATTATCGGGGTCACATTCTGACTGGAAATCGTCATGGCGTTAATGTGCTTAGACAGGAAGGTGGAGTGATCACTTCTTAAACCTCCACTCAAATCAGTATTAAACTCCACACTGTTTTCTTTCAAGACAGATATCAGGTCTCCCAATAAATCTTCTGAAACTTCATCCTCCTGCGAAACAATACTTACTGGAGTCTTATAGAAAGAATCCAGGTTAATGTTGTAAATGCTATTATATTTGTCACCTAACTCTTCTATAAAATGAGAACTACCTTGAAGCTCTGATTCCTCACCGTTAAAGGCTACTATAATAATATCACTATCAAATTCTTCAACAGAGTCTGCTAATTTTTCAGCTATTTCAAGTAGCACTGCAACTCCAGAAGCGTTATCAATTGCCCCCCGATAAATGGTATCACCAACCCAGCCTACATGATCAAAATGAGCAGACAGAACAATTGCATTTTTATTATCTTTACCTGGAATCTTACCTGCTACGTTGTATGCATCTATCATTTCTTCTTTTACTGATGAGTACATCATAATTTGTCCGCTGGAAATCTCTTTTAACCTATCATACGTTTTTTGGGAGATTTGAATATGGGGTTTATCAACAGTGTCAATAGATAATGTTTTAGAAAATACTTCTTCTACAATAAATACCCCTTGAGATTTCTCGAAAGCTTCTTGGAAATTGCTTCTGTCTTTTAATACAACATAAGCTTGTTCTATCTCCGGACTTTCAATATCAAACGTTATAGGCAGGGTTTTCTCATAGCTGCTATAACCGCTTCTCTCCAAAAAATCAACGCCACGAATCAAATCCGTCTCGACGCCACTTTCGGAAATTATTTGTATTTGATATTCACCTTTTTCCGGATCATGAAATTTATGAGGATACGGCAGTAATAGTTTCCCTGTATCCGAGCTAATAGGCTCCAATCCTAACTCCTGATATTTTTCTTCAATGAAAGATAGAGCCAGGTCATTGCCTTTTGTCCCAGTGAGACGACCATCCATTTCATCAGATGTTAGAATCCTTATTGTTTCTTCTAATTGTGCATAGTCAGCTTCCTCACTACATCCTGCTAAAAAGATTGTCATTAATATTGCACCGATAAAGACCTTGCACAAATGTATCATATTTATCCCCCCCGAAAAAAAAGTTGAATTTTATTAAAATTACATTATACTGATTAATTATACAATTTAAATAAAGTTACGGTTAATGAAAAATTCACTTTATTAACACTAATTGTAAAATGAAAAATGAAAGTACATAGTATTGCAAGCAAACTTGGTGTTTCAACTTTACATGGAGTAGTGAGCATGATAGCCTTTGCAGTCAGGTCCAGCCATCGACATAGCTGGCTTCATTGCTTGGTACTCATACCCGCAGAGCCTCTATATCAAGTTGTAACATTGTGTATTTGCAATTGCAATCTTATGTATTGTGATTTTCAAAATACTTTATTTCTTGATTTCACTTAAGCCTTTTTGGATGTAAAAATTTTAGAGTTGTTCTAATAACTTATTTGCAAATAAAATATATCTGTTTTGATCTTTGAAATTAAATATTGCATGAATGTAGGGAAACGTTTTGATGTTCGAATCCAAACAAGCACCCCCAACCGTTAGAATTTAACAATTAGGGGCAGTTCAAGCCTCTTATAGTATAGATTTCTATATTTCACTTTAAATCTGTTCAAACATTAAAATTAGGACTACTCTTACTGACCTGGATGAAAAATGCGATTACTTTCTCGCCACTCATCCCAACCACAATATTTACAACTGTACAGTGAACGGACAAGATATAGCTCAGCTACGCAATATCTATTCATATGGTAGTGATAGCTTCCGGTCTGACCTTTATAGATTTCATGAGAACTCATAAAAATCATGTTATGAGGGTTAGGATCCGCAACTGGACAAGGAACATACATCAATCCAATATCTCCAGTTTCCGTTAATTCACCATGATTATGAGTTGCTTCATCATGATTATGAATGGTATTATCATCATGTCCTTCAGCATGTGCAAAATCACTAAAAGAAAACAAAGTTGCACCTAAAATTAATACAGTCAAGAACTTCCTCATTTTCATAATCTTTTCCCCCTTGTTTTTTATTAGAAGACTGGCCAGAACTTCTACTTTAATTGTCTTGTACTTTTAACCTAAATGCAATAATTGGGAGGTTGGGAAATATAATGAAATTAATATAAAGGAATCCTTATATAACATCTCTATTTAGGAAAGTCTACATGAGAGCGATTGAATGTGAATTTTTTTGTGTAATCAAAGGTTTTTCAGTTGAAGCAGCAAAAACTTTTAGATTGGCTACATATTTTGAAAAAATCTTACGGCATGCTCTCTAGAACAGTTAAAAAGGAACCTAATTCGTGAAGAATCAGGTCCTTGAGTATAGATTAGTTTTATTTATGATGAACCGACGGCTTCCCTTCAAGCGGCTCCGGTAGATCATCGTCTGCTGCGAAAACTGTACCTGCGAAGAACAGCGACAATACTAGAATAGATAAGATGCCCCAAACTTTTGCTTTTTTCATCAATCATTACCCCTTTATAGTATTTTTTTCAGATACGTAAGAGCTGACTTATACTGGCGACATTCTTCGTAGTAAGCAACCAATTCATAGATATATTCCTTAATCATTTGTTGGTCAGAACGCTCCTCGAAATATGGCAATGCTATCATTGAAATATAAAATTCAAAAATCGGATCATGTTCCAGTTTCTCTAGTTTATACTTGAGGACTTGAAACTTTATGACATGCTCCTCGTCTTTTACACTTTCCGCAATTTCCCGCCCGACATTTATAAACTTAGTCGCACTCGATTCATCTTCAATACGTAGAAACTCTTTAGAAATGCTGTAGCTAGTTTTCATTCGCGATTTTTCGTCGTCACGATAGCCTAGACTTATTTGAAAAGCTGTAATCGCTTCGGAAGACTTACCTTCATCGGCACAGACCAATCCTAAGTTATGATAAACTTTAGCGATGACTTCTCGGTTTTGTAAGGGCGTCACTTTCTCCAAGATGCTAAGATAAGTCTCTTTTGCTCGTTCCAAGTTACCCATTTTTCGGTAGTTAATCCCTAATAGGAGCTGACAATTCACGCATTGTTCATAATCCATCTTTCGAGCAAAGAGTTCCAAGGCTTTTTCTTCGTAATATGTCGACATTGAATATTCACCTAAAAGATGGTGTACGAGTGCAAGCTGGTAATACACATCCTCTATTTCACTCCGGGGCACAAGTTTCTCTGCTTCTTTGTAGAGCTGGAGCGACTTTGTAAGGCTACCATACATGTAATGATAAAGGCCGCCATACCGGTTGTAATATGGCTTCATCATTTCGGGTATATACTCCTGCAACTTAGTCGTCTCCTCGTAAAGTTCGAACGCTTCCTCACGCTCATTCTTCATTAAAGCAATACGCAATCCAAACAACACTTTAAACACCTGCATTGCCGGATCGATGATCATTCGATTCTTCGCTATAATTTCATTATATAAGTCGACCGCACTTTCCTTGAATCCATTCCGGATTGCCCGGTGAAGTTCCAACGATTTTAGTTGTAGTTTATGAAGATAATCACCTTCCAGCTTCAAATCTGCCGTTTCCAATCCAAGCTTAGAACAGAAAATATCCAACATTTCATTGCTAGGCTCTACGATTTCATTTTCAATTTTGCTTAGATAGGATGTAGCGCAAACTCCTAAAGCCAACTCTTTCTGTGTTAGATTGTTCTTGGTGCGAAAGTATCTGATTTTCGAACCGATTCCCACCCTTTCGCCCCCTTTCTCCTATCTTTTATTTTAGCAAAGAATAACCATTTTGCTAGTCTTTGTAAAGTTGAGAAAGTTAAGGGTGAAAAACTGGCCTAAATACAGATTTTATTTGAGAGTTTCCTAAAGTTAAGAAACATTCTTCTATCTTTCACCATAGGTTTCAATTCCTTTTGTGAAAATATAAAACGAAGCATAGTTAACACATTTTCATAACTATCATTGCAAGTTCTCCGATCCCCCCGAAGTGCGTCTATCATTTTTTCTATAACCTCATTTTCCTCTAACCTTTTCAACGCTGCAAAATCTTTACGAATTGTCATATCCAAGTAAGCCCAACTAGGACAGATTTAATTGACAACTAGACATGAATTATCTATACTGAATTATGCTTTAACTATTAAACCTTTTAATAGCTAAAGTAAATTCGGAAAAAGGAGTGAATAATATGCCATCTGAAAATGAAGATCTATTTTCCGAATTCGGAAAACTTTATTGGGGTTTATCAAGAGAAATGAGTTATATGTGGAAAGATATCTTCGAAAAGCACTTTCCAGGTTCCCAGTCGCATATTTTATTTCTACTGGAACGTCATGGTCAAAAGAAGATGTCTGAGGTAGCAGAATCACTTTACCTCACACCTGGAGCAGTGACAACAGCTTCCGATAAATTACTTAAAAACGGCTACATTGAGCGTGTCCGTGATGAACAAGATCGACGAAGCGTCTATATAGCAATTACAGATTTAGGGAGAGAAACGATTACAAAACTTCAGCGTGAGGGATTGGCTGTCATGAAAGTTGTCTTCGGACATTCATCAGACAAAGAGTTAGGGTTTTTAATAGAAACATTTAAACAAGCGAATACGACTGTCTCTCGGATTCGAAAGGATAAGGAAGTATGAATCATTTAACAGATAAAAAAAAGGTTACGATCATGATTGCTATCATGGTCGCATTATTCTTCTCCGCCATTAACCAAACGATTATCGGTGTAGCGATGCCACGCATTATTGCAAAGCTTGGCGTAATTAAGGTGCCTGGCACTCAAACAATCACGTTAACCGAAACAAACATAAATGATTGAACTTTCATGATTGAACGAGTGACAGGCACCATACACTACAGTTCATCATCTCCACACACTCCCCAATCGTCATGGCACACCCGCTCTCTAAAATCATTCAGATAACTGAAGACGGGATGCATGAAACAACATTGGAAGAAACCGATCACTACGCCATCATGAAACAGTTTTTCGAAAACCGGGAGCGAATGTTACATCATCTTTTTGTAGAATGAATCAGCACGCCCCTCGATAACAGTTTGTCGAGGAGCGTTTTCTTTTTGACGGGCATGTACAAAGGAATTTCGCGCATTGTGCCGAATTAGTGATAAGAGGATAATCGTCAATACGAACAATGGGAGGCATACATAATGGATCGAGAGGAATCACGCAGGCTGGAACTTATGATTCCGGATCTTCGGAAAAAAGAATTGCGGTCAAAACTGACATCTTCAGAACAGCGAGATTTGGATAAGGCGAGAGCCATTAAGGCTGAAAAATACCCGAATAGCACGACCGAGCAATATGCGGATAAAGTGCGGGTAATGGCCATTCGCAATTACACAATTATCGAGACAACACCTAAGGCATCATTCTTTCAAAAGCTGTTGAAGCAGGAAAACCCAACAGAGTATAGACTGCAATTCCCGAATGAAAAAGAGGATGTAGCGGAGTTTACCTTCCCATACACACTCGGCCTTGAAATCCGTCAATTGATGGAAGATGCCGGACTCGGACTTGATTGGCCGAAAATGTTGCCGGTCGATGACGGCATGTGCCACACAGATCCGCTCGAAGAAGATGATAAGGAATGGTTTGAGTCTTTCCCAGATCCTGCTTGGTGCGCCTCTAAATTACACGAAGCAAAAAACCTGGAGCAGAAAGCCGCTGCTCATAGTGAGGACATCGCTCAAGTGATTCAGTGGATCAAGACCCATTGGGAGAATGGGTTTAACATCTACGCGGATATCGATCCTTGGGAAGTGGACGATCTCTGAGGCATTGAAATGTAGTAAGGAGTACTTGGGGGTGGAGCATTGAAATTCGAGGATTTGGTCAATGAGACGGGTTTTTGTATTTCATTTGAACAAGTAAGTGTACCGAAAAGCAAAGGGGTCAATTTGAGATTCATTGTACATAAAGCGAAGGATAGTTGGCAATTACGTGTTCATCCTCAACCAGATGTAGAGGTGACAGCCTATCAGATTGATTTTTCTTACTACATTACATTTCTTGCCGCGGTGAATATGTATACTCGTTGGAATGACGATGAACGATTCAGGGGAGATGCGTTCAGGATTTATGAGAAGTCGATGTTCCTCGATTATTTGGAGAACGAATGGAAGCTGTCCGGTCCAGAATTGCCAGGCAAGAGGCCCATATTATACGCGCTGGCCTGTATTGATCACATCGTCTATATTGTTTCGCACGAGGAACCGATTGTTACGAAAATCACATCCGACATTACAGAAAGGAACTAACCAACAATGAATACAGCAATCACAACAAAAATGAAAATTCATAAACCGGCAAGTGACGTGTTCGAAGCGATTGTCGATCCCGTGAAAATGGGCGGCTATTGGTTTTCCTCGGGTATGATGAGCATCAAAATGAGTGTGCAGCGTTGTGGAATAGCAGCGTGAGTTGTTAATACGAAAGGGTGTAACTACAATGGAATCACATAAAGTCAAAGCAGTGGACTATCTACAACTAATCGTCGCAGGCAAAATAGACGAAGCTTATGAAAAGTACGTAAGCCCCGAGCTCCGCCACCACAATCCCTATTTCTCTGGGGATGGAGGATCGTTGAAGCAGGCGATGAAAGAGAATGACGGCATGAGCCCGAACAAGACATTCGAAGTGAAACAGACGATAACTGAGGGGGAAATGGTGATGGTCTATTCCCACATCAAACAGAACCTTAATGACCTTGGAGCAGCAGTAGTCCACATTTTCCGCTTTTCTAACGGCAAAATCGTTGAAATGTGGGACGTTGGTCAACCCGTTCCGGAAGAATCACCGAATGAAAATGGAATGTTTTAATTCCTCATTAATTATCTGCAATGACAGAAAGGAAGTTACATACATTGAATACGGATATCACAACAAAAATGAAGATTCATAAACCGGCAAGTGACGTGTTCGAAGCGATTGTCAATCCCGAGAAAATGGCCGGCTATTGGTTTTCCTCTGGCACGGATAGAGTCGAACAAGGCAAGACAATTACTTGGAAGTACGAGGAATATGGTGCCGAAGGGGTTATCGATGTAGTGGAGGTCCAGGACAACGAGAAAATCGTTTTCACGTGGGGCGAAACGACCGTGACGATGACATTGCATAACGAGGATGGGAGTACGCTCATGCAAGTGACTGAATCGGGAATGAAGGCCGATGACCCTGATCTCGTTGCTAAAATGGTTGGTCAAAAAGAAGGCTGGGTGTATATGCTAACGTGTTTGAAGGGGTATGTTGAAAACGGGATTACGACGTTACGGGCTTCGTTAGTTCATTAAGGGGGATGTCATGAAGAGCTTACGGGAGAAAATAGAAGCACGTTTGGAAGATGCGAAAGGCACTTGGTCTGTTGCGGTCGAGGATTTGACTAAAGGCGAAGCGTTTTCTTTGAATGGCAACGAATCCTTTTATGCGGCTAGCGTTATCAAGGTGCCCATTATGGCGGCGGTGTTTGCTGCAGCGGAAGAAGGAGTTATCCGATTAGGGGATTGTTTGCCGTTGCGGAGAGATAATATCGTCGGTGGCAGCGGCGTTCTGCAGTTTATGTCCCCCGGCATTGAATTGCCGATTTATGATTTAATCACCCTCATGATTATCCAAAGTGATAATACTGCGACGAATATGTTGATAGATTTAATTGGAACCGAAAAGATTCAAGCTGTCATGAACGGCTTAGGGATGGAACGAAGCGAAATTCATCATAAATTAATGATTGTCCAAGCAAATCGGACGAACAGCAATGATATAACTGCAGCCGATATAACTGCTTTATTGACGCGGATTGCTCGGGGAGAATGCGTTTCGTTGCATGCATCTGAGCAGATGGTGCGCATTCTGAAACAACAGCAACTGTCGAATGGCTTGGCTGACCGCTTTCCTGCTACTGAGTCTACCATCGTCGGTGCCATTCCACAGTGGGAGTTTGCCGGGAAAACGGGCACTGTCGAAGGAATTATGCATGAATGTGCATTGCTATATGTGCATGGCCGTTGTGTAGCGGTTACCGTGCTGTCAAAAGGGTGCACAGAAGTAGAGTCGCGTGAGATGATTGCGCAAATCGGCAGTGACGTGTATATGTATAGCAGTAGGAATAATTGAAGATTATTTATTGCCAGATGCGGACCATTCCTCATTTGGTTTTTCTTTTCCATAACCTGCATACGTGCTGACGACGGATAATCCGTTGATGCTTATGACGTTCTAATTAAATTTCATTATTTCATTAGGATGGAAATAGTCGCCTATATTGATTCAACTGATAGTTAAAGCGTACTATATAAGCTCGACAACCATTTTTCATTTTACGAAAAGTAAAGGCTAAACGAATTGGTATCCGTTTAGCCTTCAACTACTACGTGTATGAAGCTTAAACCGTTCTTACATAGGACAGACGAATGTTAATCAACTGAACGCACTGTAATTGGGATGAGTGATTCTGTCAGTTTTTCACGGTGCTGCTCGTATTGTGCGGGCAACATCAAGTTTTCTCCCATCGTTTCGGGTGATTCATCATGAGCAAAACCTGGAGGATCTGTAGCGATCTCAAATAAGATGTCTCCGTGTTCTTTGAAGTATATGGCATTGAAGTAATTACGGTCTCTTACTTCTGTTACCCCAAAGCCAGAATTCCCGACGAATTCTTGCCACTCCAATTGGTCTTGGTCATCTTTTGCACGCCAGGCAATGTGATGCACTGTCCCCACGCCCATTTCTCCACGACCAAGAGGCGTTGTTTTTAAATCGATAATATTTCCAATATCGCCGTAAGAACGGAAACGTGTTAAGTCCCCTTCTTCACCAAGTTTTTCAAGCCCCATTACGTCTTCAAGCGTTGTTGCTGTTTCCTTTGGGCGACTTGAAAGCAATGTTGCCCCGCCGAAGCCTTTAATCGCTACATCTGGCGTGATGTCACCAATTGTATACGTATTTACGTCTCCATCTTCTCGCTCTACCAATTCCAGTTGAAGACCATGTGTGTCTTCAAACAATACATACGTTTCGTTAAACCGTGTTTCTTTTGTATAATGAATGTTGAGTCTTTCAAGACGGTTTTCCCAGAACGACAGCGCGCCCATCGGGACTACAAATGAGATTACACCGACTTGTCCTGCACCAATCTTTCCTTGAAAAGCGTTTGCCCACGGGAAGAATGTAATAATCGTTCCCGGTTTTCCAGCTCCGTTTCCGAAATACAAATGGTACGTTCCTGGATCGTCAAAGTTTACCGTTTTCTTCACTAATCGCAGCCCAAGCACGCCCGCATAAAAATCTACGTTCTCTTGAGGATGGCCTACAATTGCAGTTATATGGTGAATTCCAGCTGTTTTCATCATTTACTTCCTCCTTGGATTCTTTTCAATTAAGGTGCCTGGCACTCAAACAATCACGTTAACTGAAACAAACATAAATGATTGAACGAGTGACAGGCACCATAGTTATCAACGATTAAATTGTCTAATCAATTGAAAGCCCCTGGCCGTTTATTACCAATTCAAACACTATTTTATTCGCGAAAGCATTATCTTTCTTAATACAAAGGATCTGTTATTTTCATTACCTCAAAACGACAACTATTAACCCTTTGCTTCCGCTGTCACAGCTCCTCGCTTTCTTTCATGCTAAAAGGCAAGAAGTCAATTTCATCGCCAATAGGTTGAGCAATATAAATATCTCGAATTCAAGATAATAATACCATATTATTTATTTGTAAGCCATTTTTTCGGACTAGTAATCGGGGTTGTTGAATTCAGCTCTGTTACTTAATATTCATGATAAAAGATGAATAAAAAAAGAACCTAAAAATAGGTTCTTTTCCCGCTAATCTACTTCATCTAGCGTCTTCTTTGGTTGATGAAGTTTGTTCGAAAATCGCACCTTTTAGCTTAACAAGCACATTCCTTTTATACACAGCATTTTCGGAATGTGACATTAAATTAACGTGTCAAAGCATAATAAATTACATATAGCCAACCAAACAATCCGTGTATACAAGCCCATAAAATAGATTTGTGTAAACTCCAAGAAATAGCAATAGCTAAAGCCGACCCGAATGAAATGCCCGTAGAAACTGTTTTTTTAGTTTTGCTATTCACTCCTACACCCCCTGCGTTTAATGTGTCATATGCAGCATAAAAACTCCCTGTCACTTCTTCAACTAACTGGCGTTAGTTGTAATGTAAAGTTTTACAATATTAGAATGCTCCCTCCACAATCCGGAGCGATTGTGGCATAGATGAATTCAACAATCGTACCCTTTAATGGAATTAGATGAAACCGTTGATTTGCGTTCCGGCCGGACGCGTTCCTGGGGACGTGCGGCGATCCTCCTCGGTCCGCTACGCTACCCTGTGGGATTTCAACCTGTTAGTGCTAAGATGTAGATGTGCTCCTTTTCGCTACGCTTCACTCGCAAAAGCCGTTCTACGTTACGGCTCTCGCTTATACCAAAGGAGTCGCCGGCCTCCACTCCAATCAACTAAGAGTGTAGTACTTCACAATCGCCCCCGTTTGCAGAAGAAACGCTTATGATTTTATTTGTTTTTTTTTGGAATTAATTATGTCTCCTACGATACCAATAAATGTTATTGCTCCAAAGATTACAATTGTATATTTAAGAACTTTTGATCCACCATGTGGTATAAGGGCACTTACTATTATCGCTCCTACCAATATAGCCGTTCCTAATTGTGCAGCAAATTCATTTTCGGGATATTTCTTTTTGAAAATCTTTAGTGCAATAAACAGACTTATAATCAACAGCAAAAGGATTATACCCATACTTTTTCACCTCATAAAATTATAGATTCTAACCAACAAGTACCCGGTTACTGAATCAGCACTATTTTTTATGTCACAAACGCCCCCATTAGTTTAAGTGCATTGTTTCACATAGTGAAATGGTTTATTTGAAATTGTATATTTTATAATCGCCATTACTTGATGAAAAACTTAGAATATTTTCATCCTTCGGTATACCATCAAAGTAGGAACCAATACATCCAGTAGTACATTTATGCCCGGATAGTAGAATATTTAGTTCTTTCCCTCTATGTTCAGTTTCAAGTTCACTCAAAAAATTAAATACTCTTTCAACAAATACAATTGTATCTTCAACACCTTTATAAACACTTGAATCAGGTACTACTCCAGCCATTTTCACTTCGCTAGTTTCTAATCTATCAGCTTCTCCTAAGTCAAAAACATCTAGCCTTGCATCTATTGTCACTTTTAATCCAGTCGCTATTTCTGCTGTTTGGATAGCTCTTTCTTGTGGCGAGGAAAAAACATAATCAAACTTAATATCTTTAATTTTCTCCCTCAAATTTTCCGCTTGTTTAATTCCGTGTTCATTGAGAGGTAAACCCAATCTTCCTTGCATTCTTCTTTCCTTGTTTAAATCTGTTTGCCCGTGTCTAATAACATATATCATTTTTTTCCCCCCATGTATCAACAATTTAGTAACTTACTTTTATCAAATGACCATTTTTCTTATTAAACTAAATGGATTGATTGTTACATAACTCAAATTACTACTATCGATACGTTCTTAATAGCTGATAAGTTTCGTAGAATGTTCGCTTCTTTTATTCAAAAATCAATATTGCAATTTCGAATGAATGACAGGCACCATAGTTAAACAATTCGAATGCCCGTCTATACACGCCCTTTCTACTTGTTTTCCGATCCATACGAAAAAGTGACTAGCTGACAAATCTCACACCGGTAGGCCGGTGTTTTTCGCATTCTGAACGTGGCCATCTTGATCAGCACTTCTGCCGATCGTTCGTCCATGAAGGCGGGCCATTCGGATTCCGACCAGTAAACCCTGTGGGAATTGAAGATATAACCTTTTACCAGCTCCCCATTGCATTGAAGGCATTTCAGTTTATCTACCACAAAGGCCACACTCCTCCCTAAAGATGGATTGTATCGTGCCATGTTAACGGACAAGCTGATTTCGGAGAAGGAACTTACCATCGAACCGAATCGGGATGCCGATGCCGTCTTTTTCAGCATGGATATGCAAATGAGGTTCGCTCGTATTCCCGGAGTTCCCCACTTTACCGATTTTCTGCCCGACTTCCACGATTTCATCCAGATCTACCGTGACACTACCCTTTTTCATATGGGCCAGATAGACGATTGCGTCGGAATCTTCGCACGTTAAGGCGACGTAATTTCCTGTCGCATTGTCAGGATCCGCTTCAGGCGGTGTTAAATCAGGCAGACTATTTTCGATCTCAGTCACTGTTCCCGTGCAAGGACTGAACAGGTCATCTTCGAAAATATAGTAGTTCTCCAACTTTTTCGGATATAGCCCTTTAGCACGGATCCCGAACGCATTAACTTTCAGAATATCCAGCGCAAACTGTTGCGGTTCATGGGACTTGTGATAATTCAGCAAGCGGCTGTTGCCGCCATGACCGATATAGTACGTGCCTTCGTTCAACGGAAAGGTCAGTTCAAGGGCAGGCTCACTCGTTGAATAACCCGCCACGGTGAATACATTATAGGCACCGAATATGACAAGAAGAAAAATCGAAACGCCCATTGACAGTTTCCGCTTTTCGTCGGAAGCCACTTTGGACGGCAGCTCTCGTACTTTCATCCATGAACGAATTAGCGCCACAATGAGCAAGACGACTAGAAGATACCGAAAATAATAGCCAATCCAGCTCCAATTTCCAGCCTGGAATAACCATGCCGATAAAAACACCGTCACACCCGCTTCCACCATCCACTCCCATCGACTTTTAAAATCTGCCCGCCACAGTGTAATGAGAAAAACTGCAGGCAACACGACTTGAATGCCCAATACCATCAAAATCGTAAAAAACACCAAACTCCTCCCCTTTCATCTTGTCTATACGTTCCACGCGTTTGTTATGTATACGGATGTGCACAGGGAATAGTTTCGATTGTTTGGACAATAAAGGTGCCAGGCCCTCAAACAAAAGTGTTTCAAAACTACTATAAACATGAAAACACCTACATCCAGACGATTAACAAGTCTGAATGTAAGTATCTATTGCTCCTGTTCAAAATTGCACAGGAGCGTTTTTCATTTATAAATGCGTATCCAAAAATTCTCGAATTGCTCCATACCCTGTAATTTGGTTTTCCCGTTTTGTAAAACCGTGTCCTTCATCTTCAAATACGATGTACTCCACTGGAACACCATTTTCTTTCACCTTTTCAACAATATCATCAGACTCTACTTGCAAAACACGCGGATCGTTTGCACCTTGCAAGACAATGAGCGGCTTGTTGATTTTATCCGCATGAAACAGTGGTGAAATACTACGAATATAATCGGTTTGCTCATATGGATCTCCGATTTTTTTGTATAATAGTTCACGCATTGCTTCCCACCATGGTGGAATACTCTTTAGTGTTCGTTCCCAATTGGACACCCCAAATATATTCACACCCACTTTAAATGCATCAGGTTGGAATGCAAGCGCAGCAAGCGTCATATAGCCACCGTAACTTCCTCCGATAATACCAATCCGATCCTCTTCAATCCGCCCTGTCCCTATTAAGAACTTTTTCCCTTCAATACAATCAGCCAAGTCAACATCACCGTGTTTTAAATCCGCTGCTTTGAAAAATGATTTTCCATAGCCAGAACTTCCGCGGTTGTTTACAGCAAGTACCGCATAGCCATGGTTAACCAAGTACTGGAACAAAGGACTGAAATCGACAGTCGACTGGCCTCCAGGTCCACCGTGTACCCAAATGAGTGCAGGTGCTTTTTCCCCCTCTTCAAGACGTGGCTCATAATAAATCGCCGGGATTTCAAGACCATCAAACGAAGAGTAATGAATAACCCGCGCATCCACGAGGTCATGTTCGTCAATCTCCGCGTTAAGTGTATCCGTTAAACACCGTAATTCCTTTAATTCGAAGTCGTACACATACAAATTTGCTGGCGCTGTAGAACGGTTTAATAAAAACGCCATATAGCGCTCACCTTTTGAAATGGATAACCCGCTAATCTGCCCTTGTGGAAAATCCATTATTTCAACATTCTTCCCTGTTTTCGAATCAATCACTTTCACTTCAACTTTTCCGTCATTGTTAATATAGTAGTAAAGATATTTATAATTTGGTGAAAAGCGTGCAGTTAGAATATCCCACTCTTCTTTGGCTACTATTTCGCTGCTTCCAGTCGATAAACATAGACGGCTCAAATATAAAAACTCGTGATCTTTATCTGTTAAATAGTATATGCAGGTTGAATCCGCGTCAAACGCGATAGGTTGATACTGCTCATCCCCAATATGTTCAGACAAATGTTTGACACCTTCTTCTTCGGTATAAATGAACATATCGGAGTCATTTGATGTTCTAGGCTTGAGTAAAGCAATATACTTTTTGTCGTCGGAAATCGCTGCCACCATATAACCATCTTCATTTTTAAACAATAATGTCGATTCCAATGTGTCAATATCCATTTCGTACAAGTCCATATAACGAGAGTCCCGCTTATTTGATTCATAGAAAAAATACTTATCGTCCCGACTCCAACGATGAAACTCCGCTTTTTCTTCTTTCCCAGGCGTAAGATCTACACTCTTGCCGTTTTCAGATTGCATATAGAGATGTGTGAGTTCATTCCCGCCTTGATCACTTCTATACAGAAACTTGCGACCATCAGGAAAATAACCTATCGGTATCATTAAATTATCCTGAGAGTGCGTTAATTGAACTGTCTCTCCGTCTGCCAAAGAAACCGAATATGCATTATAAACACCTGAACGATCACTGCCAACTAAAACTCTTTTGTCATCAGAAGAAATCGATACCCCCACTAGTCTTTCACAATTAACAAATTGTTCAATAGAATGCTTTCTCATTACATTAATCATTTTTCAGCCCCATTTCCCTTAATTAACACGACACCACACCACACCAATATTTTACACTATTAAGAAGACTTAAACAAATTATACTAGCAACAAGAAATTGTTTCTACATCCCTCGAAGAACCCGCAAACACTCCAACTATAATTGATTCTTCAAATAAGGTGCCAGGCACTCAAACGATCACTGGCACCATAATCAACTGCTCTATAGTCAGCATTTCCAACTGTTCACGTTCATTGATTTGATTCTTTGTCATCATATCCATCACCTCATTCATTTAATAGGAACCACCGTTGATTGGAGCGAACGCCGTTACGAAGAACGGCGTTTGCGAACACAAGCGTAGCGTTGCGAGCAGAAGGCTGCCTTAATTTCTGCAAAAAGCGCAGAAATTAAGGCAAACCGGACTCTTCGTGGTCCGGTTGGCTGAAGCCGTGCCCGTGGAAAGCGTCCGCTCGCAGCGGAAATCAACATTGTAGCTTTATCTCTATTTTAAAAGGAAAAAGGGTGTGAATAACTTAAACTTTATTAGACCGCCGCTTCCAGTAATAACTCTAAATCTTGTTTAGAGAAATGGGATAGTTATTTTTAGTAAACCTAGGCTTTTAGACAGAAAAAACCCAAAATGGGGACACTTTTTTTAAAAGTGTCTACCATTTGGGGTTCAGTTCAAATTTCACGAAGGGATTTTCCGAATTTATTTATTATCTTATACAGTAGCTGGTTGAGCAGCCAATGCTTTTGCAACTTCAGCTACTTTTTCAAGGCCTTGTGCAACGATTTGTTCTGCTAGGTCCGGCATAGCATTATGTCCTTCAATGATGACTTCTTAAACAGAGATTGAATGAGTGGCAGGCACCACAAAAAGGCCTCCCACCAATTCCTAAGAATCGATGAAAGGCCTTTTATTTATACAACTTCACATTGGGAAGCAAATAACGATGTCCAGCTTCAGCGGCTAGCCCCTCGAGTCATAAGCCACTCTAAGAAGAAGGCAAAGGGCGCCTTCTTGCTTAGATCGACTTATGCTTGTCGGGGCTGAGCAAGCCGCTTGCGCTTTTCGTTATTACATCATGCCGCCCATTCCGCCCATGTCAGGCATTCCGCCCATTCCAGCACCAGCTGGCTCAGGTAGGTCTGCAACGACTGCTTCAGTTGATAGGAACATAGATGCTACAGATGCTGCGTTTTGAAGTGCAGAACGGGTAACCTTCGTTGGGTCTACGATACCCGCTTGAACCATGTTCACCCACTCGCCGTTTGCAGCGTTGAAACCGATACCGACTTCTTCGCGCTTGAGGCGATCGACAACGATTGAACCTTCAAGACCTGCGTTATTAGCGATTTGACGAACTGGTTCTTCAAGTGCACGAAGTACAATCTTCACGCCCGTTGCAACATCGCCTTCTGTTTCTTCAAGAAGCTTTTCTACTTTCGAATAAACGTTGATAAGCGCTGTACCACCACCGGATACGATACCTTCTTCAACTGCCGCACGTGTTGAGTTCAATGCGTCTTCGATGCGAAGTTTACGCTCTTTCAATTCTGTTTCAGTAGCTGCTCCGACTTTAATAACTGCAACGCCGCCAGCCAATTTCGCAAGACGCTCTTGTAGTTTTTCTTTGTCGAACTCAGAAGTTGACTCTTCAAGTTGTGCACGGATTTGACCTACACGAGATGCGATTTGATCTGTGTCGCCATTTCCTTCTACGATTGTCGTATGGTCTTTTGTCACAACAACTTTCGCAGCGCGGCCAAGTTGTGAGATGTCAGCAGATTTCAGGTCAAGCCCTAGATCTTCTGTGATCACTTCTCCACCCGTCAAGATTGCGATGTCTTCAAGCATTGCTTTACGACGATCGCCGAATCCTGGTGCTTTAACAGCAACTGCATTAAACGTACCGCGAAGTTTATTCACAACTAGTGTTGCTAGCGCTTCGCCTTCTACGTCTTCTGCAACCATCAACAATGGCTTGCCTTGTTGAACGACTTGCTCAAGAACAGGAAGGATTTCCTGGATATTTGTAATTTTCTTATCTGTAATTAAAATGTACGGGTTATCAAGAACCGCTTCCATTTTGTCTGTATCTGTCGCCATGTATGCAGATGCATAACCACGGTCGAATTGCATACCTTCAACAACGTCAAGCTCAGTTGTGAAGCCCTTTGACTCCTCAAGCGTAATAACACCGTCGTTTCCAACGCGCTCCATTGCTTCAGCAATCAAATCACCGACTTCATCGTCGCCAGAAGAAATAGCCGCAACTTGTGCAATCTCTTGCTTGCTTTCGATTTCATCAGAAATACCTTTCAATTCTTCAACAGCAAGTGCTACTGCCTTTTCGATTCCTTTACGGATACCAACAGGGTTAGCGCCAGCTGTAACGTTTTTCAAGCCTTCACGGATCATCGCTTGTGCTAAAACAGTCGCAGTTGTCGTACCGTCACCAGCGATTTCGTTTGTTTTAGAAGCAACTTCTGCTACAAGCTTAGCACCCATGTTTTCGAATGCATCTTCAAGTTCGATTTCTTTAGCGATTGTTACACCATCATTTGTAATAAGTGGTGAACCGAATTTTCTTTCAAGAACGACGTTACGTCCTTTAGGTCCGAGTGTTACTTTAACAGCATCTGCAAGTGTATCAACACCGCGAAGCATAGCACTGCGCGCGTCTTCATTGAACTTAATTTCTTTAGCCATTTATAGATACCCTCCTGGATTTAATTGTTTTCTTATCTATTCGTATGTTTAGCCAATGATCGCAAGAACGTCAGTTTCACGTAGGATCAAATATTCATTACCTTCATATTTCACTTCAGTACCAGCATATTTTGAGAAGATGATACGGTCGCCTTCTTTTACCTCAAGGTCAACACGCTGTCCATTTTCAAGCACGCGTCCAGTTCCTGCTGCAACCACTTTACCTTCTTGCGGCTTTTCTTTCGCGGAATCCGGTAGTACAATACCGCTTGACGTTTTTTCTTCCACTTCGATCAATTCAATTACGATACGGTCACCTAATGGTTTCAACAATTGAAACAACCTCCTCGACATTATATCTTCTATTTTTAGCACTCAGTAAGCATGAGTGCTAATACATTTACAATCATAATAAAGATAGCCATGAATTGCAAGTAAAATACTCGCATCGTTTTCTCTTTGCTTATCTTCTTTGAAACCGTTAAAATGGACAACAGAAGAGGGGTTATGGTTCATGAAAAACTGGAAAATCTACATCTGGATTCTCGTAATCTATCTCGCCATGCAACTTGGAAGCATTCCGGTCAGCAGAAGTTTATTCACCTACTTCATGGAAACTGGAGGACAACCAAAGGACCTGGCGGAAATGAATGCCATCGCCTGGGGCTTGTTCATCTCAAATCTTATAGCAGCTCCATTCATCCTATATATGACGACACGCAATAAGAAATTCTGGGATATCTTCAAAAGAGGCAAGAAAGCGTCAATTGGAAAAACGATTCTTTTCGGTGTTCTCGGATTCTTCATGGCGATGGCCGGGCAGATGATTGCCGGCATTATCGAAATGGCGTTTGGTGTCATGCCTGGATCGGAAAATACTGAGATGCTCAGTAAATTGGCGAAAGCATCGGCAATCCTCATCATTCCGATTGTCATCTTTGCACCACTTCTTGAAGAACTTGTCTTCAGAAGAGTGATTTTTGGCGGCCTCTATACGAAGACGAATTTTTGGATTGCCGCGCTAATTAGTGCAGTACTCTTTTCACTCGTCCACGGTGAGCCACAACATCTGCTCATTTATATGGCTCCCGGTTTAGTATTTGCGTTCATCTATTATCAAACACAGCGGATTTGGGCGCCAATGATTGCCCACTTCCTCATGAACAGCTTCGTCATGGTTGTCCAATTTAATTACGACAAACTAATGGACCTGCAGCAGATGAATGAAGCTTTCATCTTTTTCCTTCGCTAATGAAAAAACGGTCCTCGTCAGTGACGAAGACCGTTTTTTCATTTAGAACATAGCCGTAATAACCGCGAAGATAATGGCACCGAAGATTAATAAGAGAATAATTCCTAGAACAATCATGATGCCGGTAATGATGGCGACTGTACCCAATCCCCGCCACGCTGAAAATCCATGGACAAGTCCGATCCCTTTACATAAGATAACAATCCCGTATATGCCGACTGCAAGATTGACGAGGTTTACTAGGAAATAGACGCCAAGTGGAATCGTCGTTATTTCAAACTCCGAAACCGGAGCTTCGAACAGCGTAGAACCGTATAAGACGAGCAACGCTAAATTCATCGGAGATAGCCAAATCTGTACAATCGAAGAGGCTGGAATGACAGTAAGCATTTCAGCATATCGTCCACGGCCGCCGAGCCACTTCCCGACCCATGTATACAATGCCGTACTAATAAACCAGCCGATGATTGCCCCAATGAATGAAATAGCAATTGAAATGAAGACGATCAGCGCGAGTGGCATGCCTGTGAATATCCCCGTATCCATCATCGTAACCATCCCCACACTAATCGACGCCAATACATAAATGAGCAGGCTATAGCCTATCGAATTTTTGGCAAGCATATATTTCATTGTTTCTGTCGGTTGTCTCCATATTGAAAATATCGGATTCATAGTCATTCCCCTTTATCTCTTTATCTTTTTGTGTTTCTTATCTATACGTTCGAACTGAACAAACGTTTCAATGTTCCGGGAATTCACACCAAAAAAATTCCCACTTCCGGACATAACCGGCAAGCGGGAATGACTTTTTATTTATCCAAATTACCCATCACTTCATCAATTTGTCGCTGCTGTTCCGCCTTTATTTCTTCAAACTTTCGTTTCTCTTCCGCCTTCAGGAACTTCTTATACCCGAAACGACTGATGATAATACTAATCTCATACAAACCGAATAATGGTACCGTCACTAGCAAATGGGACATAATATCCGGCGGTGTGATGAATGCAGCAATAACAAACAGGACAAAATAAGCGATTTTCCGGACTTTCACAAGCTTCTTCGGATCCAAAATCCCGAGCCGTGATAAGAACAGCATGACAATCGGCAATTGGAATACAACGCCGAATGGGATAAGGATCTGGAACAGGAATGAAAAGTACTCGTTAATGCCAATCGTTTGCGTAATACCGAGATCTCCCGCCAAATTGTTCATGAAGTTCATGACAAACGGCATGAGGACAAAATACGAAAAACTGATACCGATAAGGAACAGGATGAACGCAAACGGGATATACGCCAGTGTGACTTTCCGTTCCGTTTCATGAAGCCCTGGTGAAATGAATGACCAGAACTGATACATGATAATTGGTAAAATAATAATGACCGCCAAGAAAATGATCACTTTTAAATAAATGGCGATCGGATCGATGACGGTGAATGCATGGAAGCTGCTTTCTGTCAGATGCCCGCTATCCGTTGCACGGAATTGGACGAACTGGATAATCGGCTTCGCAAGGAAGAAACTCCCAATTACCGCCATAACAAAGAAAACGACGATTACTATCAGTCGTTTTCTAATTTCTTCTATATGTTCAATGACTGTTAAATTTTTTTCTTCCATTGGACAGACATCCTTACTTATTGCACGTCGTTTTTCTTGTCTTCCACTTTTTTGACTGTATCGTCATCATCGGATACAAGTCCTTTTGTTGCTGATTTGAATTCGCGTAATGAAGATCCGAATGCTTTACCGATTTCCGGCAACTTCTTCGGTCCAAAAATGAGCAAAGCAATAATTGCGATGATAATTAAACTAGTTATACCTGGAGCCATTTCGGACACCTCCCTCATCTGTTCCCTATTTTACATGAAAAGCGCTTGTATTACTATTAAGTAGACGTTTATAATTGTGAATCTTTTACGTCATTTTTGATGAAATAAATCAATGTCTGTAACTCGACAGACAAATCGATCGTATGGACTCGCATCCAATCGGGGACAGACAACCGAACGGGCGTAAAGTTCAATATCCCTTTGACACCGATTTTCACCAAACGGTCGGCCATTTCCTGTGCAGCTTTCGACGGCAAAGTGAAAATGACAAGATTGATATTAAGTTCTTTAATCTTCTCCTCAATCATATCGGGATGATAAACCGGAATATTACTAATCGGCTTGCCGTCATTCGGAGCTTTCGGATCGAACGCGACGACAATGCGTGTATTATGGTTCTTCTGGAAGTTGTATTTCAAAAAAGCGTTGCCAAGACTCCCAACACCGATTAACGCAACATCCGTCTCTTCATCCTGATCAAGTGTCTGACGGAAAAATGTCAACAAATGATCCACATCATAGCCATATCCTTTGCGTCCAAGCGCACCGAAATGGGAGAAGTCGCGGCGGATTGTAGCAGCATCAATTTTCATCGCCTCACTTAGTTCACTCGATGAAATGCGTTTTTTCCCAGCATTCGCGAAGTTCTGCAGAAATCTATAATATAATGGGAGGCGTTTTGATGTCGCCTGTGGAATTTTCGATGTCTCTTCAGCCATTTGCTACCTCCTGTGCGTACACTTAACCGATTCTATCGTACAGTACGAGCAGACTGTTGTAAAGTCCGCCATTGCACCGTTCCGCCCGTTCGATTAAACTTAAGAAGAATAGAGGTGTGAGGAATGATTGTCTTACAAGTTAATAATGTAACTAAATCCTTCTCAGGGACTGAAATAATAGAAAACGTGAAACTCGAAGTGCAGCATCGTGACCGTGTGGCGCTTGTCGGCCGTAACGGTGCGGGCAAGTCGACCTTACTAAAAATCATTGCAGGTGAAATGTCAGCCGATTCCGGCGATCTTGTCATGCCAAAAGACGTGCGTATCGGTTATCTTGAACAGCACGCCGGCATCGATTCCTCCTTAACCGTGTGGGATGAAATGCTGACCGTTTTTGAACCATTGCAACAGATGGAAGGCAGACTACGGAAACTCGAAACAAGGATGGCGGATCCTTCGGTATATGATAATGCTGCCGAGTATGAGCGCGTTATGAAGGAATACGATGAACTTCAAATCGAATTCAAGGATTCTGGTGGCTATCAATATGAATCGGATATGCGTTCCGTATTGCATGGCATGCGCTTTTATCCTGACGACTATAGTAAATCTGTGAATTTATTGTCAGGTGGTCAAAAGACACGTCTTGCACTTGCGAAGATGCTACTCAGTAAACCCGACCTGCTGATTTTGGACGAACCAACAAACCATCTAGATATCGAAACACTTGGCTGGTTGGAGAAATATTTGGTGTCGTATGAAGGCGCCATTCTCATCGTTTCCCATGACCGCTATTTCCTCGATCAGATCGTGACGATCGTCTATGAAGTCGCGAGACGAAAAGTGATGAAGTACGTTGGGAACTACAGCGCGTATCTCGATGAAAAGGCGAAGAACTATGAACGCGACAAGAAGCTATACGAACAGGAAACGAGCGAGCGGGCAAAACTTGAGGATTTCGTTCAACGCAATATTGCACGTGCTTCCACGTCCAAAATGGCCAAAAGCCGACGCAAACAAATTGAAAGAACGGAATGGATGGAGTCACCTGACGGAGATGAAAAATCCGCAAACTTCTCGTTTTCCATTGACCGGCCGAGCGGCAATGATGTGCTAACATTAGATAATATCGCTGTCGGTTACGGTGGACAAGCCGTATCTGAAAACATAAAAATGCATGCCTATAAAGGCGACCGCATTGCGATTATCGGCCCAAATGGTATCGGTAAATCGACATTGCTTAAGACGATTGTCAAAATGCAAGAACCTATTGCCGGGACAATCCGCTACGGAACGAATGTCCAGTTTGGTTACTATGACCAAAACCAGGCGACAATTATCGGTAACGGCACAGTCTTATCCGAACTGTGGGATGAATGGCCACTACTAAACGAAAAAGACGTACGCACTGTATTAGGTCGTTTCCTCTTTACAGGCGAAGATGTGGATAAACCCGTCAACTCCCTTTCAGGTGGAGAAAAAGCCCGTCTTTCATTAGCAAAACTGATGTTACAAAAATCCAATACACTCATTCTCGACGAACCGACAAACCATCTGGATCTCGATAGCAAGGAAGTACTCGAAAATGCGCTGGATGACTTCCCTGGAACGATTCTCTTTGTTTCGCATGACCGGTACTTTATTAACCGCATTGCATCAAAAGTCGTCGATATCAACCCCCATGGCATTACGGAGTATCTCGGCGATTATGATTATTTCATCGAGAAAAAGACGGAAGCGGAAGAATTGAAAGCTGAACAGCTCGCTGGACAGCCGAAAACAGTCGTCCATCATCAACGCAATGAGGACAACAAAGATTTACAAAGACAAGAACGTCGTCTGACACGTGCGATCGCGAAAATTGAAGAAACACTATCTGACATGGATGACCGCATCGCCAATCTCGAAGATGAATTATTGAATCCGGATTTTGCAGATGATCATGTGAAACTGATGGACTTGCAAGCGCAAATCGATGCACTACAAGCACAACATGACAGTCAATCCGAAGAATGGCTCGCATTGCAGGAAGAGCTTGAAAAATTATTCGAATAACCGAAAAAGCTGACGAAAGAGCGATGTTCTCTTTTGCAGCTTTTTCTTTTTCGATAAAACAGCTTGTTCGTAACCATTTCGTTCTCCACAATCTTATCAACAGTCCAGTTGTTGATTTAACAGGATATGAACATAGTTGTACACATTATCCACAGGTTAAGCTTTTTTTACCCACATAGTTATCCCTTTCTTTGTGTGATAATACACATATATCGAATAACTATCCACATCTTACTAACAAATGTGCATAAGTACGAACGTTCCCTATTGACAAACTTATAGAGTTGTAGTCCAAAATAAAACGGAAATCGTCATGATTCGACGATTTCCGTGTTGTTTGCATTCCAAGAAGTTAAGGGCATTCCTGGTCTACCGTTCATACCCATATTGCCGCGTATACCCGCAAGATACATCTGCGTTCCTGCCGCCGCGATCATGGCAGCATTATCTGTACATAGAGAAATAGGTGGAACGTAAAATGGAACACCTTCTTTTTCAAATGCCGCATCAAGCGACGTACGCAATCCTTTATTCGCTGCTACACCGCCAGCAGCGATTACTTGTTTCACGCCATATTGCTGAGCTGCACGGACCGTTTTAGTCGTTAACACCTCGACAACACTTTGCTGGAAACCTGCCGCTACGTGTTCCGGTATAACTGTTCCGCCTTTTTGTTCAAGATTATGCTTATAGTTGATCACTGCGGATTTCAAGCCGCTAAAGCTGAAGTCATAGGACTCAGGCTCAAGCCAAGCTCTAGGAAATTCAACAGCATCGTCACTAGCAAGTGCAAGCTTGTCAATTTGAGGACCTCCCGGATAAGGAAGACCGAGTACGCGTGCGACCTTATCATACGCTTCGCCTGCTGCATCATCGCGCGTTTCCCCAATCAATTCGAAAGAACCATGCTCCTTCATCACAACTAGCTCCGTATGACCTCCCGAGACGATGAGTGCAAGAAGCGGAAACACCATCGGTTGCATCAATTGATTCGCATAAATATGCCCAGCAATATGATGAACACCAATAATCGGCAACCCATTCGCAAATGCAAAGGCTTTCGCCGCATTAATGCCAATCAGCAATGCCCCAACAAGCCCCGGTCCTTCCGTAACCGCAACTGCATTCAAATCTGAAGGTGTTAAGTTTGCAGCCTCCATCGCTTCCTCAATAACGAGCGTAATCTGCTCGACATGATGACGCGATGCAATTTCAGGTACAACCCCACCGAACCGTTTTTGGCTTTCAATTTGTGAAGCCACAACGTTTGAAACAATCTCATGTCCATTTTTAATAATAGACGCAGCCGTTTCATCACAACTCGTTTCAATTCCTAGTATATAGATATCCGTTGTCATTTAAAATTCCACCCACATGACGAGCGCATCTTCATGGTCGTCCGTATAATAGTTTTTCCGAATCCCGCCATCTTTGAAACCCAGTTTGCGGTATAAATTCTGAGCAGTCTCATTCGTCACCCGCACTTCAAGCGTCATCAGTCTCACATCATTCATCTTGCATAACTCAATCGCTTTACGCATCAATCCTTCACCGATGCTGTTGCCCCTCAACGCTTTACGAACAGCGACATTCGTTATATGGCACTCATCCAGCACAATCCACATCCCGCAATGCCCAATCACTTCACCTTCATGAACAGCAACGACATAATGGGCATAATCATTCCCATTCATCTCATGTTCGAAGATTTCTTCTGTCCAAGGCGTCGCAAACGCTTCCTCTTCAATCCCGACAACAGCTGGGATATCCTCTATCTGCATTTTCCGATACACAATGTCTATACTCACTGGCCTAATCCTTCCGTTGCTGCATCAACCAATTCGCCTCTGCCTCGGCAATACGACGGTATTCAGGTGTAAATGCATGTATATTCTCTTGCTGCTCAGCCTGCTGCGCCATAAAGATTAACGAAGATGCCCGTGGAAGCTGCAAAGGAAACGGTGCAAAAACTGCATTCCCACCCATTTTCTCACGAATGACCGCTTCATGCATCGAGACATCCTTCCCTATGAACAACACCCGACGATCAGCCTCAGTCAAAGAATCCAACAAATCCTCAATTGCAAAATGCCCGTCTTCTTTAATCGCGTTCAACTGTCCGCCTACATATTCATATAGCCCCGCGTACACATTATTGCGTCTCGCATCGACTAATGGGCAGATGAATCCATCAAAGAAATTTGCATTGGCTGCGAGTGCCTTCAAACTGGAAATACCCGTCAATGGTTTTTTGAGTGTCCAAGCTAGTGTCTTGGCTATCGTCACACCAATCCTAACACCCGTATAAGAGCCCGGACCTTCTGAAACGGCTATGGCATCAATATCTTTAGGCTGCAACTGGACAGTCGCAAACAATTCTTCAATCGTCGACATCGCCCGCAATGAGTGATTGACAGCCATCGACGAGTTCACTTCAGCCAAAATTGTTCCATCCTTCACGATCGCGACGGACAAAGGTGTATTCGCCGTATCTATCCCTAACCATATCATACTAATATCGCCTCACAAATCTTTTCATAACGTTCACCGATTGGATTGAAAACAATTTTTCTCGACGTGTCTCCAGTGTGAAGAATACGAATCTCCAGACGCTCTTTCGGCAGATCCTCTTCAATAAGATGTGCCCATTCAATGACTGAGATCGCATCTCCATAAAACAACTCGTCCCAGCCAAGATCTTCATCACTATCGGCTAGCCTATATACATCCAGATGATTGAAAGGGAATGTCCCTTCATATTGTTTAATAATCGTAAACGTCGGACTATTAACGGTCCGTGTAATGCCTAATCCTTTCGCAAGCGCTTGTGTAAAGGTTGTCTTCCCAGCGCCAAGATCTCCTTCAAGCGTCAGCACGTCAGGTGGTGTCAGCAGTGTAGCGAGCTTATGAGCAAGCTGCTGAGTCTCTTCTAAAGAGTGTATATCGATTTCGATAGTCGTCATATTGAATCGTATTCCCTTCCAACTCCACGTTGTCTTTGTTCTAGTGTACCGAAAAAATGGAGATTCTAAAAGCTTTGAGATTTAGTGCAAGAGCAGACGGTCGTGCTGCGCTCGTAAATCGTGTGGACGCGCTCGTATATTGTGTGGACGCGCTCGTAAATGCCGTGCATGCGCCCGTAAATTGTGTGGACGCGCTCGTATATTGTGTGGACGCGCTCGTATATTGTGTGGACGCGCTCGTAAATGCCGTGCATGCGCCCGTAAATTGTGTGGACGCGCTCGTATATGCCGGGCATGCGCCCGTAAATTGTGTGGATGCGCTCGTAAATGTCGTGCATGCGCCCATAAACCGTGTGGATGCGCTCGTAAATGTCGTGCATGCGCCCATAAACCGTGTGGATGCGCTCGTAAATGTCGTGCATGCGCCCATAAACCGTGTGGATGCGCTCGTAAATGTCGTGCGCGCGCCCATAAATAATGTGACCGCGCTCGTAAATGTCGTGCATGCGCCCATAAATAGTGGGACCGCGCTCGTAAATGTCGTGCATGCGCCCATAAACAGTGGGACCGCGCTCGTAAACGTCGTGCATGCGCCCATAAACCGTGTGGATGCGCTCGTAAATGTCGTGCATGCGCCCATAAGCAGTGGGACCGCGCTCTTATTTATCTTGCGCGCGCCCATAAATAGTATCGCTACGCCCGTATCACAAGTTGCACACAACTATATTTCAAAGCACAATACTATCCGCTAGATATCAAAAACAAAAACCAACACGAATTGGTCAAAATCTTACTGCGCGACAGATTTGCATACTTGGCATACGACTGCCTGCGTCATAAAAATGCATTAAAAAACCGATTGTGGAGGTTATCCATAATCGGTTGAAAGTTTAAATTAAAATGGCGGTCCCGACCGGGATCGAACCGGCGATCTCCTGCGTGACAGGCAGGCATGTTAACCGCTACACCACGGGACCATATTAATATGTATACCTTTTGATAGAATGCAAGGTTCTCTAACTGCAAATATGTGTAATTGATCAATTCTAACCAATAAACATTCTTATCAAAAAGTGATATTGCCCGGCGACGTCCTACTCTCACAGGGGGAAACCCCCTACTACCATCGGCGCTGAAGAGCTTAACTTCCGTGTTCGGTATGGGAACGGGTGTGACCTCTTCGCAATCGTCACCAGACAATTAGCTGAACGAACTTATTCGTTCAAAACTGGATACAACAGACATTGTTGCTGAACTCATCACGTTCAACCGTGCGCTTTCTAACATATAAGGTTAAGTCCTCGATCGATTAGTATCCGTCAGCTGCACGTGTCGCCACGCTTCCACCCCGGACCTATCTACCTCATCTTCTTTGAGGGATCTTACTTACTTGCGTAATGGGAAATCTCATCTTGAGGGGGGCTTCATGCTTAGATGCTTTCAGCATTTATCCCTTCCACACATAGCTACCCAGCGATGCCTTTGGCAAGACAACTGGTACACCAGCGGTGTGTCCATCCCGGTCCTCTCGTACTAAGGACAGCTCCTCTCAAATTTCCTGCGCCCGCGACGGATAGGGACCGAACTGTCTCACGACGTTCTGAACCCAGCTCGCGTACCGCTTTAATGGGCGAACAGCCCAACCCTTGGGACCGACTACAGCCCCAGGATGCGATGAGCCGACATCGAGGTGCCAAACCTCCCCGTCGATGTGGACTCTTGGGGGAGATAAGCCTGTTATCCCCGGGGTAGCTTTTATCCGTTGAGCGATGGCCCTTCCATGCGGAACCACCGGATCACTAAGCCCGTCTTTCGACCCTGCTCGACTTGTAGGTCTCGCAGTCAAGCTCCCTTATGCCTTTGCACTCTACGAATGATGTCCAACCATTCTGAGGGAACCTTTGGGCGCCTCCGTTACTCTTTAGGAGGCGACCGCCCCAGTCAAACTGTCCACCTGACACTGTCTCCTGCCCGGATCACGGGCAAGGGTTAGAAGTCCAATACAGCCAGGGTAGTATCCCACCATTGCCTCCTCCGAAGCTGGCGCTCCGGACTCAAAGGCTCCTACCTATCCTGTACAGGCTGCACCGGAATTCAATATCAGGCTACAGTAAAGCTCCACGGGGTCTTTCCGTCCTGTCGCGGGTAATGCGCATCTTCACGCATATTATAATTTCACCGAGTCTCTCGTTGAGACAGTGCCCAGATCGTTACGCCTTTCGTGCGGGTCGGAACTTACCCGACAAGGAATTTCGCTACCTTAGGACCGTTATAGTTACGGCCGCCGTTTACTGGGGCTTCAATTCGAAGCTTCGCTTGCGCTGACCTCTCCTCTTAACCTTCCAGCACCGGGCAGGCGTCAGCCCCTATACGTCACCTTACGGTTTTGCAGAGACCTGTGTTTTTGCTAAACAGTCGCCTGGGCCTATTCACTGCGGCTCTCTCGGGCTTTAACACCCTACCAGAGCACCCCTTCTCCCGAAGTTACGGGGTCATTTTGCCGAGTTCCTTAACGAGAGTTCTCTCGATCACCTTAGAATTCTCTTCTCGCCTACCTGTGTCGGTTTGCGGTACGGGCACCTCCCGCCTCGCTAGAGGCTTTTCTTGGCAGTGTGAAATCAGGGACTCCGGGGAATAACTCCCCTTGCTGTCACAGCTCAATGTTATAGGAACGGGATTTGCCTCATTCCACACCTCACTGCTTAGACGCGCATGACCAACAGCGCGCTCACCCTATCCTTCTGCGTCCCCCCATTGCTCAAACGGCGGGGAGGTGGTACAGGAATATCAACCTGTTATCCATCGTCTACGCCTTTCGGCCTCGACTTAGGTCCCGACTGACCCTGAGCGGACGAGCCTTCCTCAGGAAACCTTAGGCATTCGGTGGAAGGGATTCTCACCCTTCTTTCGCTACTCATACCGGCATTCTCACTTCCAAGCGCTCCACCAGTCCTTACGGTCTAGCTTCGACGCCCTTGGAACGCTCTCCTACCACTGACACCATAGGTGTCAATCCGCAGTTTCGGTGATCCGTTTAGCCCCGGTACATTTTCGGCGCAACGCCATTCGACCAGTGAGCTATTACGCACTCTTTAAATGGTGGCTGCTTCTAAGCCAACATCCTGGTTGTCTGGACAGCGTCACATCCTTTTCCACTTAACGGATACTTGGGGACCTTAACTGGCGGTCTGGGCTGTTTCCCTCTCGACTACGGATCTTATCACCCGCAGTCTGACTCCCAAACATAAATCATCGGCATTCGGAGTTTGTCTGAATTCGGTAACCCGGGATGGGCCCCTAGTCCAAACAGTGCTCTACCTCCGAGATTCTAACGTTTGAGGCTAGCCCTAAAGCTATTTCGGAGAGAACCAGCTATCTCCAGGTTCGATTGGAATTTCACCGCTACCCACACCTCATCCCCGCACTTTTCAACGTACGTGGGTTCGGGCCTCCAGTAAGTGTTACCTTACCTTCACCCTGGACATGGGTAGATCACCTGGTTTCGGGTCTACGACCCCATACTCATTCGCCCTATTCAGACTCGCTTTCGCTGCGGCTCCGCATTCACTGCTTAACCTTGCATGGAATCGTAACTCGCCGGTTCATTCTACAAAAGGCACGCCATCACCCATTAACGGGCTCTGACAACTTGTAGGCACACGGTTTCAGGATCTATTTCACTCCCCTTCCGGGGTGCTTTTCACCTTTCCCTCACGGTACTGGTACACTATCGGTCACTAGAGAGTATTTAGCCTTGGGAGATGGTCCTCCCGGATTCCGACGGAATTTCACGTGTTCCGCCGTACTCAGGATCCACTCTGGAGGGGATGGACTTTCGACTACGGGGCTATTACCCGCTCTGGCGGACCTTTCCAGGTCGCTTCGTCTAATCCAGCCTTTTGTAACTCCGTATAGAGTGTCCTACAACCCCAGGAAGCAAGCTTCCTGGTTTGGGCTCTTCCCGTTTCGCTCGCCGCTACTAAGGGAATCGATTTTTCTTTCTCTTCCTCCGGGTACTTAGATGTTTCAGTTCTCCGGGTGTGCCTCGTTTACGCTATGTATTCACGTAAACGTACTGCCCCATTAAAGGCAGTGGGTTTCCCCATTCGGAAATCTTCGGATCAAAGCTTACTTACAGCTCCCCGAAGCATATCGGTGTTAGTGCCGTCCTTCTTAGGCTTCTAGTGCCAAGGCATCCGCCGTGCGCCCTTTCTAACTTAACCTTTTCGGTTTTCAATCAGCTGTGACACTTCATGAATTCCATAAGTGACCACTTCCGCATAGCGATATGCTTCCATGATCGTAAAAAGACTTGCATTGTTCAATCACTAAGTGATTGACTCGGTTGATTAACTTGATGTTTTGTTGCTTCAATGTCGTTCTATCCAGTTTTCAATGAACAAGTTTTGAATTTCCATCCAACAGGATGAACCTTCAAAACTGAACGCAAAACGTCAACGTATGAACCCAAGGTTCATATTCCGTAATAATCCTTAGAAAGGAGGTGATCCAGCCGCACCTTCCGATACGGCTACCTTGTTACGACTTCACCCCAATCATCTGTCCCACCTTCGGCGGCTGGCTCCCGTAAGGGTTACCCCACCGACTTCGGGTGTTACAAACTCTCGTGGTGTGACGGGCGGTGTGTACAAGACCCGGGAACGTATTCACCGTGGCATGCTGATCCACGATTACTAGCGATTCCGGCTTCATGCAGGCGAGTTGCAGCCTGCAATCCGAACTGGGAACGGTTTTATGGGATTGGCTTGCCCTCGCGGGTTTGCAGCCCTTTGTACCGTCCATTGTAGCACGTGTGTAGCCCAGGTCATAAGGGGCATGATGATTTGACGTCATCCCCACCTTCCTCCGGTTTGTCACCGGCAGTCTCCTTAGAGTGCCCAACTAAATGATGGCAACTAAGAATAAGGGTTGCGCTCGTTGCGGGACTTAACCCAACATCTCACGACACGAGCTGACGACAACCATGCACCACCTGTCACCACTGTCCCCGAAGGGAAAGACATGTCTCCATGCCGGTCAGTGGGATGTCAAGACCTGGTAAGGTTCTTCGCGTTGCTTCGAATTAAACCACATGCTCCACCGCTTGTGCGGGTCCCCGTCAATTCCTTTGAGTTTCAGCCTTGCGGCCGTACTCCCCAGGCGGAGTGCTTAATGCGTTAGCTGCAGCACTAAGGGGCGGAAACCCCCTAACACTTAGCACTCATCGTTTACGGCGTGGACTACCAGGGTATCTAATCCTGTTTGCTCCCCACGCTTTCGCGCCTCAGCGTCAGTTACAGACCAGAAAGCCGCCTTCGCCACTGGTGTTCCTCCACATCTCTACGCATTTCACCGCTACACGTGGAATTCCGCTTTCCTCTTCTGTACTCAAGTCCTCCAGTTTCCAATGACCCTCCACGGTTGAGCCGTGGGCTTTCACATCAGACTTAAAGGACCGCCTGCGCGCGCTTTACGCCCAATAATTCCGGACAACGCTTGCCACCTACGTATTACCGCGGCTGCTGGCACGTAGTTAGCCGTGGCTTTCTGACGAGGTACCGTCAAGGTACGGGCAGTTACTCCCGTACTTGTTCTTCCCTCGCAACAGAGCTTTACGATCCGAAAACCTTCTTCGCTCACGCGGCATTGCTCCATCAGACTTTCGTCCATTGTGGAAGATTCCCTACTGCTGCCTCCCGTAGGAGTCTGGGCCGTGTCTCAGTCCCAGTGTGGCCGATCACCCTCTCAGGTCGGCTACGCATCGTTGCCTTGGTAGGCCATTACCCCACCAACTAGCTAATGCGCCGCGGGCCCATCCTGCAGTGACAGCCGAAACCGTCTTTCAGAGTTCCTTCATGCGAAGGAACTGATTATTCGGTATTAGCCCCGGTTTCCCGGAGTTATCCCCATCTGCAGGGCAGGTTGCCCACGTGTTACTCACCCGTCCGCCGCTGATATCAAGGAGCAAGCTCCCATCAATCCGCTCGACTTGCATGTATTAGGCATGCCGCCAGCGTTCGTCCTGAGCCAGGATCAAACTCTCCATAATAGAAGAAAATGAATAGCTCATTTCTTGCTGGCATCAATTAAGATGTCAATTTTGAATCCGAAGATTCGTTTTGTTCCTTCACCGGCAAGCCGGCTACAGAACTTGTATTGTTGACGTTTTGCTGTTCAGTTTTCAAGGTTCATTGTTCGTCGCTCTCTTTCAGCAACTATTTTAGTATAACATCTTGTCACTTTCGAGTCAAGCGTTATTTTTAAAAGTTAATTGGAGCGGGTGAAGGGAATCGAACCCTCATCATCAGCTTGGAAGGCTGAGGTTTTACCACTAAACTACACCCGCGTATAAAAATGAAGTTTTAGTTGATCAAGCATTGAATGCTATCAACGTAATAGAATTTGGTGCGGTAAAGAGGACTTGAACCTCCACGGGGTTAACCCCCACTAGGCCCTCAACCTAGCGCGTCTGCCATTCCGCCACTACCGCATTGTTGCGACATAACTCATTATACAACTATCATTGAGATTGTCAATAACTTTTTTAAGGTAAATGGTGAGCCATGCAGGATTCGAACCTGCGACCCTCTGATTAAAAGTCAGATGCTCTACCAACTGAGCTAATGGCTCGTGCTTATGAATGTATTCATATTTAATCGTTTGTTGCTTTGCTTTTAAAACCAATGTTGTTTTACTAAATGTTATTCGATTGGTATTAAAACCTTTGTTGTTTTATTAGGTTGGTATTAAAACCTTTTGCTCAAAATACCTTTCGGTATTTCTCGCAAATTTTTCAAAACGTAAAGCGTTTTGAAAAATTGGCTGGGGTAGCTGGATTCGAACCAACGAATGACGGAGTCAAAGTCCGTTGCCTTACCGCTTGGCTATACCCCATTCATATTATAATCACTCATACCGTTCAATCTCTTATAGAAGAGTTGTTCATGTAGTTCCCTTCTAATGTGTTCGTAAACACAGATCTTATACATATGAAATGAAATGGTGACCCCTACGGGATTCGAACCCGTGTTACCGCCGTGAAAGGGCGGTGTCTTAACCGCTTGACCAAGGGGCCATATGTATATGGTACATTTTTCGTTTGTCGTTGTTTCTAATCGACTTTTCCTATTATAGACACTCATCCAATGTTCGTCAACCGTTTTAATCAATTCTTTTTCAATTACTAATAAAGAGCTTGCTGAACCGTTGTTTAACAAGGGTTCGCAAGCTCTATAATTATTGTATAAATACAATCTCTCCGCGGCATTTGCCGCATCTGTATTTTTTCACATCCATTCTTCTTCGTCTTTTATATTCCAGATTACATGATGTGCATTTGTAATGATGGATTTGCCGAGAAGTTTGTCTGTTGTCCATCAGCGGTTTACAAAACCTCGGCGAATTGGTTTCTTTCAAGAGTTTTTTGAAATCCGCATCACCATGGCGATAGCCTTTTCCTTCTTGATGAAGATGATAGTGGCATAGTTCATGTTTGATGATCCCTTTTAATTCATCCATATCATATAGAAGAAGAACGGTAGGATTGATTTCGATTGAGCCATCCCGGAGTTTATAACGTCCTCCCGTTGTTCGCAATCTTGTATTGAAAAGCGCTTGATGTTTGAATGGTTTACCGAAGCATTCGTTGGATAGTTGTTCTACTAATTGTTGAAGCGCTGCAGTATCCATCTTGGCAGCCTTATTTCCCTGCAGGCGGAATCATTGTTAATGAGATTCTGCCTTTGTTCTTGTCCACACTTTCCACCCAGACAGTAACGATGTCGCCGGATGCAACAACATCAAGCGGATGTTTGACGAAACCTTTTTTCAGTTTTGAAATGTGGACGAGTCCGTCTTCAGAGACGCCGATGTCAACGAATGCACCAAAGTCGACGACGTTGCGGACCGTTCCCTGCATTTCAATTCCTTCATATAAATCTTTTATATCGAGGACATCTGCTTTCAATAAAGGTTGCGGATAGTCGTCACGCGGGTCGCGATTCGGCCGTTGCAACGTGTCGATGATGTCTCGTAATGTCACTTCTCCAATATCCAGTTTCTCAGCAAGCATACGGATATCTAGTTTCGACAAGGCCTCCACTGCTTCAGGTTTACCAAGCATGCTCTTCTCAAGATCCGCCTCTTCCAACACCTGTTGGGCAACGGCATAACTTTCCGGATGCAGCCCTGTTGAATCGAGGGATCTTTCGCTTCCGGAATACGAAGGAAACCAATTGCCTGTTCATAGGTTTTCGCGCCAAGACGAGGGACTTTTTTCAATTGCGTTCTCTTTTGGAATAACCCTTCCTCTTCACGCGCTTTCACGATATTTTCTGCTACAGTTTTCGATAGACCTGCAACATATTGGAGTAATGAGGAAGATGCCGTGTTCACATTGACTCCTACCCGGTTAACAGCTGTTTCGACGACGAATGATAGCGACTCAGATAGTTTCTTCCGTGCCACATCATGTTGGTATTGTCCGACACCAATGGATTCGGGATCGATTTTCACAAGTTCAGACAACGGATCCTGGAGCCGTCTTGCGATGGAGACTGCACTTCGTTGTTCCACTTGTAGATCAGGGAACTCTTCGCGTGCCTGTGCCGATGCTGAATAGACACTAGCCCCAGCTTCGTTGACAATGACATACGATACAGCGTCTTTTGATTCCTTGATGCAATCTGCTATGAATTTTTCCGTTTCTCTTGAGGCTGTCCCGTTTCCTATTGCAATGATTCGAATCTTATATTTAGTAAGTGTTGAAAGGATTTTCTTCATCGACTCTTCCTTGTCCGGTTTAGGAGGATGCGGGTAGATGACCGACACTTCAAGCATCTTGCCTGTTTCATCGATAACTGCCAATTTACAGCCTGACCGGAATGCCGGATCGACCCCAAGAACCATACGCCCTTTCAATGGTGGTTGAAGCAACAGGCTTTTTAAGTTTTCCGAGAAGACGTGTATGGCTTGCGTTTCTGCTTTTTCAGTCAACGCTGCTCTGATTTCGCGCTCAACTGAAGGAGCGATCAATCGCTTAAACGCGTCTTCAATCGCTTCGTTTACTTGTGCAACTGACGGAGAATGTTGGTTTTTGATCATCTCTCGTTCGATCCCAGTAATTACTCTATCGGCAGGGAACACGATTCCGACCCTTAACACTTCTTCTTTCTCACCACGATTTAAGGCAAGGACCCTGTGAGGTACAACCTTTTTCAATGGCTCTTCATAGTCATAGTACATTTCGTAGACGCCGCGCTCGTCTTCCGCGCCTTTTCGGAGAGTGGAAGCCATTTGGCCATCTGACCAGGCAAGTTTCCTAACGAGTTCCCGAAGAGCTGCGTCATCCGCGATTCGCTCTGCGATGATGTCGCGTGCACCTGCCAATGCTTCTTCTATAGAAGAGACATTCTTTTCTTCATTAATGAATGACGCAGCAAGATCCGCGGGTTCGTCTGTTTTGAACAAAAGCAATTGGTCAGCTAACTGTTCTAATCCACTTTCAATCGCGATCATTGCACGGGTTCTTCTTTTTTGTTTGTATGGTCGATATAAGTCTTCAATTCGTTGAAGAACAGTGGAGTTCTCGATATCTTTTTTCAATTCATCAGTCAGCTTGCCTTGTTCTTCTATTAGACGGATCACTTCTTCTTTTCGCTGTTCAAGGCCTTTTTCGTATTGATAGGCATCTTCGATTGTTTTAATTTGCACTTCATCAAGCGAACCTGTCGCTTCTTTACGATAACGTGCAATGAACGGAACTGTATTGCCTTCGTCCAAAAGTGAGATGACACTGGCGGTTTGTTTTGTACTGATCCCCGCTCTTTTAGCTGTTGCCTCTATAATTTGATTCGCCATGCTTTATCCACCCTTTCTTTCCATACGAACAGTTTACCACTTACCTCTATGCCTACTCAATGGACATCACGTTTCGACAGCATTTCGTAGATTGCGTCAACCATTTACAACAAAAATAAAACCTGCTCCAAGTTACTGAAGCAGGCATCCAGCTATAAAAGTGGCGTCATCGCCAGGGTTAGCTGATTCTTTTATGATATTATACAGTTCAAATGCATTTGAACTTTGTTTTAGGCTGGCTTTCGGGTTTTTTAACTCCACTCCATCCGAGTGAAGGAAAAATAGGTCTCCGATTGCGTATTCATATTTCTGTGTATTCATCCTTTGCGGTCTGCCTGACAGATAGCCCATTACCGGCAAAGGATAAATCATTTTTTCCCGGCCATGCAGGATATAGAGCCTGACATTTCCGATACAGCTGTATTCGATCGTGCTTTCTTTGTAATTCACACGTACAATCGCAACGGCCGCCCCACGTTTTTGCACCATATGCTCGTTGCATCGGCTCAATAATTCATCAAGCGATTCATGATGATATTCAGCAAGTACTTGTGGGATGATTTCTGCTGATTGACGTGCAACTACTCCGTTTCCTAATCCGTCTGCGATTGCACAGATGAAGTAATCTTCTCCAGAATGAACATAATAGACGTCCCCTGATTCGATATTCCCGTGTTTCGCCGTATTATAAACGTAAGCCTCTACATGATCGTTTACGAATTCTTCCACTAAGAAACACCGCCAGCCGCTGTTATCGCTTCTTGCAATTTCTTAATCGCTTTACGCTGCAGCCTAGAAACATGCATTTGCGAAATACCTAGACGTTCTCCCGCTTCTTTCTGACTCAGCTGATCGATGTATGTATACTGGATGATTTGTTTTTCACGCTCTGATAACACACTGAGCGCATCGGCGACGATTAACCGATGGTCCGTTTTTTCGAATCCATCGTCTGACTGACCGATAATATCGAATAATGTTACGGTACCACCCTCGGAATCTGCTTCAAGCGTATGATCCATCGATAAAGCTTGATAACTTCTTCCCATCTCCATTGCTTCCAGGACCAATTCTTCTTCCGTCTCCAAGTATTCAGCAATCTCACTGACTAAAGGGGAACGCTGCATTTCCGTCGTCAACGTTTCAACGGCAGCTTTGATTTTAGGGCCAAGTTCTTTTATGCGTCGCGGAACGTGAACCGCCCACGTTTTGTCACGAAGAAACCGCTTGATTTCTCCGACAATCGTCGGCACGGCGAACGCTTCAAAACTGCGGCCAAGCTCCGGGTCATACCGGCGTATGGCGCCAAGCAGTCCAAGCATTCCCACTTGCACGATATCTTCATGGTACGGTTTACCGTTTGAATATTTACGAGCGATGGAATGAACGAGACGTTCGTAGTGAAGGACAAGATTCGTCTGCGCCTCATCATCGTTCGTTTCTTGGTATTGTCTAATCCAAGTCAATACTTGTTCTTTCGTATCCGGTTTATGAGTTGGCTGTTCGTTGGACATCTTCTGACTCGCCTCGCTCTCCGCCGAGATGTTTGGTCATGAAGACCGTCACGCCCTCCTCTTGATGGAATTTTACTTCATCCATTAACGTCTCCATCAAGTAAAGACCAAGGCCTCCCTCGCGAAGGAATCGCTCTTCTGAAGCGTCTTTATAGGGCCCGATATGTTTTTTCGTTTCTTCAAAGTCAAAGCTGGAACCATGATCAGCAATCATTATTTCCAGTTTTTCTTCATACATCGCGCACCCAATGACAACTTCACCTTCTTCGTCATCTGCGTATGCATGCTGTACTGCATTTGTAATGGCTTCACTTGAGGCAATCTTTAAATCTTCGATGTCATCATATGTAAAACCTAGACGGCTCGCAATACCTGAGATCATAAGCCGTGCTACTCCGATATATTGGTTTTTTGCAGGGATTTTGATTTCGATATAATCATAATGTTGCATTGTCGTCCTCACTTTCTGTCGTTTCAATATCGATGATTTCATTCAAACCCGTTATTTCAAACAGACGGCTTAAGCGTCTATTCAACCCGGTAATTTTCACATGACCTCCGCTGTTGGATACAGCTTTATAAAAACCTACGCATACACCAAGGCCTGTACTGTCCATATAATCGACTTCGGAAAGATCTAATTCTGCACGCAGTCCTTCAACTTTTTCTACAGCTGCCAAGCGTTCTTTCAGTACCGGCGCTGTATAAGCGTCAATCTCACCTACTACTTTGAAACATTGAATACTATTTTTCTCTAAATGCTCTACTTGTAAATTCATTTCCTGCACCCCGACTCTCTTAATTCTTTATGGATAACTCACTATCTACAATGAATACCCAATTCTTCAAAAATCAAACCTTGTCCGCTTTCTTTTTAAAGATAACAATTGTAAAGTCGTCACTTAACCGATAGTTCTGCATGCGCCCGAGTTCACTATAGACATAGTCGGCAATCTGTTGTGCAGATTCTTCTTTTTTAGATGCAAGAAGCTGCTGGATTGTAGACATCTCAATGAAGCCGATTTCCGTTCTACTCTCCGTCACACCGTCTGTCATCATGACAACAAAATCTCCTTCTTCCAGAAGAATGGAACGCTCTTCGTACTTAGCGTCCCTTTTTACTCCGAGTAAAAGGCCTTTTGCGTCAAGTTCCGTGAAAGTATCGGTCGCACTTGAGAAATGCAACGCCGGTTCATGGCCAGCCGAAGCATAAGAAAAAGCGGATGTATCCGAATTGTATTTACCATAAAACATAGAAATGAACATCGAATCATCCACGCTTTTTTCAACAATGCGATTAATAATACCGAGCACATTTTCAGGGCTTGAATTCTCATTCTGTAACCCATCCATACCGAACTTGATCATAGACATGCATAGTGCAGCAGGAATCCCTTTTCCGATTACATCCGCCACAGCCACACTGGAAGCGTTTTCCTGATTCAAGAAATAGATGTAGTCGCCGTTCATCTGCTTAGCGGGTTGCGATATCCAACCGACATCTAATCCTTGCACGTCCGGTTCCACAGTTTTGAGAAGCGTGTCCTGTACTTTAGTCGCCACGTTCATCTCCATCTGGATTGCCTCCTGCTTGCGCACAAGACTCTGATGCTCGCGTAATGTTAAACCATAGTGAATCATCATTTCAATCAAAAAGTCTAGCGAATCCCATACTTGCTTGCGCAGATCGGGATGCAATTCAAATAAAGCTGTCTTATGTATACTGATAACATCTTCCGGCGCTATCTCTTTTTCGATAAACCGCCGGCTGAATTGTTGTCCTACATATAGATCTTCTTCGCTTTGGCTGTCAAGATACTTCTTCATAATTTCCTTATATTGTGAAGTGACTTCTTGTGGCACTTTTTAACCCCCTTAGTGGAGCCATTTAGTTGTAATAATTGTTGTTCCTTCACCTGGTTCCGAAATGACTTTGAACTCGTCCATTAATCTCTTCACTCCAGGCATACCCGCACCTAACCCACCTGAAGTTGTAAATCCGTCTTCCATAACTTTTCGCAAATCTGGTATGCCTGGACCTTCATCAGAAGCGATGATCTTAATACCAAACAAACCCGCTTCCGTAATGCGTTCGATCTCGATCTTTCCTTTACCCGCATATAAATAAATATTCCTTGCCAGTTCACTAATGGCTGTTGTAATACGTGCTTGGTCAACTGTACCAAATCCCACTTGTTTCGCTTCATTTCGTCCGAGTTGTCTTGCAGCAACAATATCCCATTCCGTAATTATCTCTACAGAAGACCCAAGATTCATTGTCAGGCCTCCAATTCTTTTGTAAGTTTATCTAAACCGTTTTCCAAGTCCAACGCCGTCATGACATTGTTTAAACGGATTCCCAGTTCAATCAATGTAATCGCGACGGCAGGTTGAATTCCCGTTATGACAACTTTTGCTCCCATCAATCCTGTCATATTGATAACATCACCGAGCACTTTCGCAATAAACGAGTCGATGAAATCAATTGGTGTCAAATCGATCACTACACCAAGGGCCGATGTTTCATGCATCTTATTGAGAAGGTCTTCTTGAAACTGAATGGCCGTCTGGTCGTCCAGCTCCCACTGAATGGATACGATTAGGACTTCGTTCAACTTCAAAATTGGAATACGTGTTTTCATAAAGCATCTACCTCCACTATCTCTCGATTCGTCATTCCCAAGGCGGCTTGCATTCCACGTTGTAATGTACTTTTCGTTGTGAATTCGTTCAGGTTGATGCCAAGCGCGACAATCGTCTGTGCGATTTCAGGACGAATCCCGACGAGCATACATTTCGCACCTACTAATCTCACTGCATCTGCCGCTTGGATAATATGATGAGCAACCATTGTATCGACGACCGGTACGCCCGTTATATCGAGTAACACAACTTCAGCGCGTTGACTCACGACGCCTTCAAGTAAATTCTCCATAATTAACTTCGCACGTTCCGTGTCAATTGTGCCAACTAAAGGCATGACCGAAATTTTGTCGAATACTGGAATAAGTGATGCGGAAAGTTCCTGCAACGCAATCTTTTGTAAGCTTACCGTTCTTTCCCATTCAGCGGAATAAGCATCGATGATACTCTCTCTGAGTGGATTAATCCAATTGGTGAACAGCGCCATGAAAGATCTGAGATTTTCATCAGTGATGACACCCTTTTCTTCCAATAATTCAAATACCACATTTGAAAAGTTATCAATCGCTTTATTGACGAATTTGATTGCCCAGCCGAACCGCACAATCTTTTCCGTGAAATCGTTGATCTTTTCGGAATCAATCGATGTTGTCTCTCTAATGTTGGAAGTCATTAACTCTGCAAATTCCCTACTAGTCTTCTCGACGAGATGTTCAGGCATGAAATGGAAAAAACGTTCTCCCTTTTCTTCCTTCATCCGTTTGATCCAACGTTCTATAATTTCATCCATATACTGATTAATGCCTTCTACCATAAGTTTATTCATACGTATACGTGCCTCCTCGAAAAATGAAAAATCCCTTATTCACATTGTACATAAAAATGAGCTATGAAACATCTTTTAACGTCAATTCATGAAAAAAACACTTCAGACGTAGAGCCTGAAGTGTTTTTGTAATATGTATTCTAGAATTTGACTAGACCGAAACTGATTTCAATCGCTTCGTCCACCTGTTCCATCAATAATTCATCCAAATGGGTGATCTTATCCGTCAACCTCGACTTATCGATTGTGCGGACTTGTTCGAGCAGGATGACAGAATCCCGCTCGAATCCATAACGATCCGCATCAATTTCAACATGTGTCGGCAGTTTGGCCTTTTGGATCTGTGCAGTGATTGCCGCAACAATTACTGTGGGGCTGAACCGGTTACCTATATCATTTTGAATGACAAGTACCGGTCTCGTCCCTCCCTGTTCGGATCCTACGACGGGCGACAGGTCTGCAAAAAAGACGTCTCCACGTTTTATCGCCAACTTTTCATCCTCCGCTTACGAGACGTTCCATCGTATGCTGGGCTTCGAGCTCCGCATGCAAACATTCCTTTGCAATTCTTAAGTTGATTTGCGACATTTCAACGTAGCCGACCATCATGGCTTCCCGGATATTATCCGCTTCATGATCAGTCATATACCGCTTTGTTGAAACATAAACGAATTCTCCGCGCTCCGGCTCCTGATGGACGGCCGTATGTTCAATTTCATTCACAATGTCTTTCGGTATTCTATTCATGACTTTTCTGACGTTTTTCTCCCGCAATTCTAGCACCTCCGACAGACCCCGTTCCCTCGATCGATTCTATTCTACTCTATCTTACCATTGAAGTTCGACAATGAGAAGACATAGTAGGGTTTTTATTGACAAGAATCTTCAAATAGCGTGGTCTTTGTCGAATTGTGAAGATTAACCATTGGTGTTTTCATATACTCTCGGCACACGCTTCGAAAGAGTGACTGCAATTTCATAGGGGATTGTGCCGATTCGATCCGCCCATTCTTCCATCGTCACCTCTTCATCTCCTTGACGCCCAAGTACTATCACTTTCTCGCCAACAGTCATGGGACGCGGCAGCTTGACCATGCATTGGTCCATGCAAATCGTCCCGACAATCGGCATCCGCTCACCGGCAATCAGTACTTCCTGACCACGCAAGCCGCGCTTCAGGCCATCTGCATAGCCAATTGGAAGCGTACCAATCCATTCATCCTCAGCCGTTTCATACGTACCGCCGTAACTAATCTTATTGCCTTTTTCAAGGTGTTTGACGTACGCAATTTCCGTTTCAAGCCGCAGTGCTCTGTGCAGCTTAAATGGCAATCGGCTTTCGACATGCGCAGAAGGGGCGATGCCGTATAGACTAATACCGAACCGCACAGCATCAAGCGCATAGTCGGGATAGAGAAACGTTGCTGCACTATTTGCTGCATGTACAATTGATGGTCTGACCGGGAAACTTTCGACAAGTTTCGTGAATGTATCGAATTGACGTTTCGTCGTTATCGGGTCATCTTCATCCGCACAAGCAAAATGTGTAAAGGCGCCAATTAATTCGATCACATCCGTTGTATTAAAAACTTCAACGATTTCACGAATTGCTTCCGCGCTCCTTACGCCTATTCTACCCATACCTGTATCAATTTTAACATGTACTTTAAGTGATTGTCCGGTTTCGTCAACTACCAGAGTCGCTTGACGGAGCCATTCTGCACCAGTTGCCGTGACATGTATACCCAGTTTAGACGCAATGCGCGCAAACGCGGCAGGCGAAGGGCCCATCACCAGTATATCGCCGGTGATACCCCCTTCCCTTAACCTTAATGCTTCATCAGGGGTCGCTACAGACACCATCGATGCGCCCACTTGAAAAGCAGCCCTCGCTGTCTCGACCTCCCCGTGGCCATAGCCGTCTGCTTTGACGACTGCGATGACCGCTGTATCGCGAGGTAGATAGTCTTTCAAGTTCTTAACATTTTCTCGTATTGCGTTTAGGTCAACGACCACTTTCGTCGGCCGGTATTCCGTATTCGTTTCCATACTGATCCCTCGATTGTTTTTAGGTTACTTATATTATCAATCGTAAGACCATCCTACGTCAACAATTGTCATTTACTATCTTCAGCAACCATAGACGAAGCAACTTCGATCAGTTCGTCAGGTGTTAACGTCGAAGATGCAACGAAGAACGCGATGCCGTCCTGTTCCCAACGTATTGAGTTGGACGTCAATGCCGCCACAGTAAAGCCTAGATCTACAGGATCACCTTCGAGAGAGACCGGGATAAGCTCATTCGCTTCATCTGCAGGTTCTTGAACAACGACAAATTCCTTGTCTCCCCCACCATATGTCATGAACGATCTCGTTCCTTTTTCAGTCTCTACAGAACCCTCATCGATAACCGTACCGTCCCACTTCAGATTCGGATAGAATTTCATCATGCCCGTTTCATCCGTACCTTCGTTGGATTGCGGTTTCTTGTCTTTTTGGATATCTTCCATTTTCACATCATAGTCTGATGCTTTATGTTCAACACCCATCGTGATCTTATTGAATGTCACACGAATTTTCTCTTCATTATTCTCATCCATAACAGAGACATATTTCGGCAGCAATGTTTTCTTGTCGATATGGATTTGTTGTTTCGGAAGTACTTTCTTATGGTTATTCCGGGAAGCCGTTTCAAAAACATACGTCTTATCCTTCTCGACCATCGTTGCATTTTTGTCCGCCTTGATGTCTTCAGACAATGTGCCGATCAAATACGGCATACTGTTTTGTGTCGGCCAGTCACTTTGAAACTTATACGTCTTCCCTAAAGATGGCGTTATCACGAAAACCCCTTCGTCATTGCGCACAATCATCTGGGAATCTTCGGTACCGCCTTGCGTGACATTGACTTTGTAGAATTCAGGTTTCGTATGCCAGACGGTTACATCATACATCCGCGGTTCCGTTCCTGTCTTGATTTCCATCGTGGCCTGCAACTCGTACCCTTTCGCCTCGTTCCATTTACCACTGAGCTTTTTCATGACGTCCTCTTTCGATGGTGATCCACAAGCTGCAAGAAGTGCCATGACTGCAACTAGCATTAAAACAAAAATTCGGCTGCGCATACAGTTCATCCTTTCTCATTTCAATCGGGTAGGTCATCTTATGAGAGGGATTCGTCAATTATGCGAGCTTGTTTACATCTAAATTTTTATTTCATCAGAATAACTTGTGCGGCGGCAACCGTTTTCGTGTGGGTAATGGATATGAACCCGAACACTTCCCGATTACGAAAGTATAGTAGCGGCTTCCCAAAAGAATCGGGCAATATTTCAATCTGTTCAAACCTGCACCCTTTCCCGATACCTGTGCCTCTCGCTTTCGAAAATGCCTCTTTACCCGCGAACCGCCCCGCCAGAAATTCCGTCTGACGCTGGGGAGTAAGCTTTTCGTAGTGCAGCAATTCCGTTTCAGATAATATGCGTTTTCGGAACTTGTCCGATTTCGCGTCCAGACGGGCTATTCGATCCAACTCCACGATATCCAATCCAATTCCTCGTATCATCTCTTCATCTCCTTGAACAGGTTACTTTCTCTTCTTATCCAAACGAAAACGTTGTATAATGAATCCAAAGGTCAGGTGAAAAATTTGTTTATCCGTACAGAAAGTTTTTCTCAATACATCCGGGCTTATCCTTTTGTAACCGCCCTCATCGTCATTAATATTTTCATCTATGCACTTACGGGAATGCCGTTCAGTTGGAGCAAAGAGCTCTATTATCAGGGGTTCGGCATCAATGCACTCGTAGCAGAAGGTGAATGGTGGCGCCTATTGACACCGATGTTCTTACATATCGGAGTGATGCATCTTCTATTTAACATGTTTTCATTGTTCATCTTTGGACCCGAGCTTGAAAAGATTACAGGCAAAGCAAGATTCATTACGATTTACATGCTTTCTGGTATCTTCGCGAATATCGCAACGTATTTTTTCGGCGGTATAGAGACAGCACATGCGGGCGCAAGTGGAGCGATTTTCGGGATCTTTGGCGCGTTCGGCGCACTCATCTACTACACAAAAAAGGCATTGCCACAGCTTCGCCAAATCATGTTGCCAATCATCATCCTCAGTGTGATTATGACTTTCCTGCAACCAGGCGTTAATATTATTGGCCATATATCAGGTCTAATCGTCGGCTTCATCATCGGACTTAGTTACTTCCATCCGAAACGGGTCGTCAGCTGGCGAAAACGGTAAGCAGAAGGTGGAGTGGATAAATTTCCACCCCACCTTTTTCATTCTGTCGCCGGATCCACGACAGCTTTTCTATCTTTTTCATACCACTCCATAATTTCTTCTGTTGCTTCCACTTCCATATGCTGAACTGTCGCATGGTACGTTCCCATACCGGACTTCACACTTGCAGTGACTGTCGCCACACCTTTTCGTTTATGAAAATAACTCTGTTTCATCTCCATCGATTGGATTCTTTTTCGCATCATATAAGCCGTCTGCAAACTGATTCCCCTGAAGCGCATCGTCAGCTGATTGCCTTTAATTTCATAGGCTGCAGAACGATGCTGCCAAATGCCAAGCGCAATGATCGCAGGGATGATCGCCAATGCAAACAAACCATATGGGAAAAAGAAATAAGTTAATGCTCCGATAACAGGCACCATCCAGAAAAAGTCAATCCTATAGTAAAATGACTTCCCCCTTGATGTCAGCTTATTTACAGGCTCCCCGACATACAAATCGGGAAAAACTTCCTGCAAATGCTCAGCAACAAACTTGCGCTTAACAAGCGGAAATAGATTGATCTTGGAGCCGTCCGATACGCCGCCACCCGCGCTATGAATCGTTACCGCTGCATAGCCGAAGAGTTTCCTGATCGGATTTTCAACGACAACGACACTTTGAATACGTTTAAGTGGCACAGTTGCCCGTTTTTTCTCAAGCAAACCTCTCGTAATGACAATGTCTTCTTCATCCAATAAGACGGTGAAATTGAAATGGGATAGGAATGTCATCGCCACTGACAACAGCCATACTCCAAGCAGTCCAAGAAATACCGCAATCGCCACGATGAGCACACCAAATTTAATAAACGCAGAAATTTCTTCGTACATCCATTCATACGGAATAAGCTCTCCAAACTGCGAAGCGAAGATTGCCACACCAGACAGGATGACACCGATTCCACCCGAAGTCGTCGCAAGGATTAGTAAATCTCTATTTGTCATCGAGAAAACTTCCCTCGACGCAGCCTTTTCTTCGACCGCTTCTTCAGGAACGATTCCTTCAACAGGAATTTCATTTTCATGGACAACCGTACTATTCCTTTTACGTTTTTTCGCTTCAGCCAATTCCGTCTCGACTCTTCTCGCCGCTTCTTTCGAAATTGCGGTCAACTCGCCCTCTGCCTGCTTCGCTGAGGAACTACCCGCCGTTTCGACCTTCACTTTCACAAGCCCAAAAGGCCGGTGGAATATCCCTTCCGTATAATCCAAACTCTGAATTCTGTCAAAAGGGATATAACGTTTCTTTTTAATAAACAATCCGGACTCAATGCGCAGTTCGTCATCTTCAAACCAATAGACAAAACGTAACCATTTGATAATGCCGCTAATCAGCAGCGCGACAATTAACACACCAAATACAATGAACGTCCAATATTCGACATACCAAGGGGCGCTTCCACTTCCACGCCATCCGTTCGCAAATACAAGCACGACAAGCGGCAAAATGGCCTCTTTCAACGTCTTCAACATTTCAAGAATCGCTGTGATCCAGTGCAGTTTATACCGTTGCTGTTCAAACATCGTCTTCCGCCACCCTTGCAAGCACGGAAATCCTAGCGCGCATTTCATCTGCCTCTCCCATGACTAAGGCAGGAATTGTATGAACAGTCGCCGCGGTCGAGATCGAAATCTCTGCTAATCCGTACTTTCTCAGTATCGGCCCTTGGGATGTATCGACATGTTGCACACGCACCATCGGGATCAACGTCCGCTTGACGATGAAAAGCCCATGTTGCAACTCGATTTCAGACTCCCTCACTTCATACCTCCACCGCATCCATCTGACTTTCGGAAATAAGGCGATGATGAAATAGGCGAATAAGAGCAAGATAGCAATTTCAATTACATAAATCCACCAAGGCCATTTAAATATGTATACGAGTACACCGACACCAATTGCCAGCAGTGCAAGTATGACTGTTTGGATGACCCCATATAGGCGCCAGACTTTCAATCCTTTTCTGGATATTCTATTTGCTGGTTGAGCTCTCATTTCAACACCCCACTTTCTATCTTCCTATTGTATACGTATGACGACGAAAAATGTTCCACAAATCATTTGCGCAACGGCATAATTGCGTTGGGAGTTTGAACTCCCTCTGATTGAAAGGATATCCCAGCATTCATCCTTCTACTTATTGAAAAGAGGACTTCTGCTAAATCAAGTTAAAAAAACACCGAAAAGATGATGACTCATCTTTTCGGTGTCGGAATTATTATTTTTCTGTTCTGCCTCTTGGACGATCTCTACGAGTTCCGCCTTCACGAGGACCGCTGCTTCGACGTGAACCGCCGCTTCCGCCGCCATATCCACCACGGCTACCGCCGGATGAACGACCGCCACCGCTACGATTGCCTTTATAGCCACCGCCGCCGCGTGAAGATGATGATGATTTACGGTTTGGCAAAGGACGCTCTTCCGTAATTTTAATTGGTGTATCATCAGGTTCGTTCGTCAACGATCTAATTGCCGCTGCAACAATCTCCTGAGCATCCATACCCTGAAGAAGTTCTGCCGCTAATGGCATATAATCGTTCAATTCGTTTTTCGTTACGATTTCTTTCAATTGTTCCATCGCTACACGTTGCTGACCGATCAGCGCTTCGTCTTCTGTTGGTGGCTGAAGTGGATTCATACGCTTTTTAGTTGTTTCTTCAACAGTACGCAAGTAACCCATTTCACGTGGAGTGACGAATGTGATTGCCATACCACTTTTACCAGCACGGCCTGTACGTCCGATACGGTGTACATAGCTTTCAGGATCTTGTGGAATATCAAAGTTGTAGACATGTGTTACACCAGAGATATCAAGTCCACGTGCCGCAACATCAGTCGCTACGAGGATATCAATTTTGTTTTCTTTAAACTGGCGAAGAACTGACATACGCTTCGCTTGTGTCAAGTCACCGTGAATTCCTTCAGCAAGGTAACCACGAATGTTAAGTGCGTGAGATAGTTCGTCAACCCGACGTTTTGTACGTCCGAAGATAATCGCAAGTTCAGGTTGGTGAACATTCAATAAACGTGAAAGAATATCGAATTTTTCTCTTTCCTGTGACTTTACGTAGTACTGATCGATGTTTTCGACAGTCATTTCCTTCGATTTGATCTTCACGATTTCAGGGTTCTTCATGAATGTTTCAGCGATTTTACGAATTGCTGGAGGCATTGTCGCAGAGAACAATAGTGTTTGACGTTCTGCAGGAACTGCTGCCAAAATTGTATTGATGTCTTCGATGAAGCCCATGTTCAACATTTCATCCGCTTCGTCAAGAACAAGTGTCTGTACGTTATTCAACTTCAACGTCTTACGGTTGATATGGTCAAGAATACGTCCAGGTGTTCCGACTACGATTTGTGGGTTGTTGCGTAAAGCACGAATTTGCCGTCCAATTTCCTGGCCGCCATAAACAGTCAATACACGTGCGCGTCTTCCGTAACCGATTTTGTAGATTTCTTCGGATACTTGGATTGCCAATTCACGTGTTGGCGCGATGACAAGTGCCTGTACGTTTGTGTCATTCATATCGATCTTCTCGATTAGAGGGATACCGAACGCTGCAGTTTTACCTGTACCTGTTTGTGCCTGGCCGATTACATCCTTGCCTTCCATACCGAATGTAATTGTGCTCTCCTGGATTGGTGTTGCTTCTTCGAACCCCATGCGTGATAGTGCATTCTGTGTGGATTCACTAATATTAAGTTCTGAAAATTTTGTCAAACTTCTCAATCTCCTTTGGTTTCTTCATTTAGCAATTGGTTACATTTGCAAATGAAAGCACGGCAAATTCGAGCTTTTAACTTCTATGGGAACGTTTCCGTTATTTTTGTATACTCTGGAGTGGACAGAAGTCCATTGTTGAACTTCATTGAATTTCAGAGGCTATAGTTGAAAAGGAAGCCGGTCTCTGCCGATCGGTCTATCACCGCGATGGATTGCTGTTCCATGGGCTTCAAACCGTTTTATTCAAAAAAAAGCACTCTTCGCCAATGGAAGAGTCTCGCGTAAATGTATCCAATACTCATAGTAGTTTATCATGCCTAAGCGACAACCGCAAATAATTCGGCATTAAAAGTGTAATCAGAATCCTGCGCTAGTCTTCGCGCATGAACTCATATACTTTGCCAAACCACTCCTGACAGTCATCGCTATAGCATATATGATGCTTTCCTTCTTCTGATATAATCAGTTGCTTCTTCTTTGAACCGAGTGATTTCAATAAATACTCTGCTGTGGCAAACGGGACGATGCCATCTTTCTTCCCTTGAACGACGCATACAGGAACCGTAATTTTACCATAATAGGGTTCCACAATCTTGACAAGACGCAAAAATTCCCTTGTCGCATGAAACGGTGTATGGCGTAGTTTGTAGTCATATAAATGATAAAATGTGTTCGGTGGATAGGTCTTCGTTACAGATTCCGTCAACATGATTACAGCATCTTCAAGAAGAAAACGCGGACTAATATACTTTGCAGCGGCACTGAGCAACACAATTTTTTCAATGGGATAACGCAGTGTTAAATAGAGGGCGATCAAACCGCCCATCGAAAAACCGACAAGTAAAACCCGATCGACTTCTTTTCGCAGTCGTTTCAAGGCGAGCTCCGCTTCCATCAGCCATGACTCTGCCGAAGTAGCTTTCAAATCAAGCGGAAATTCATGTCCAGGCAGTACCGGCACGGAGACAACCCAGTCCGTCTGTTCCTGAATATAGGTCATGAACGGACGGACTTCAAATGGTCCCCCAGTAAATCCATGGATGAACAGCACACCGGTTTTCATGCGTCCAATACAGCGTGCATGACATTTTCAAGCGCCATGCCCCTGGAACCTTTCAACAATATAATCGAATCCTTTCCAATAGAGGTCTTCAATGTGTCAATCAATGGCACATACGTATCTTCCGACCAGACAATTTTCGTATCGTTCCCACTCTTTACTAGCTCATCACGCAGCCATTTCATCCGCGGTCCATATAAGAGGATTCCCTCTACTTGTATTGTGCTTAGTTGAGCAGCGATGGATTCATGGTAGTTTCGCTCATGGTCACCAAGTTCCAGCATATCGCCCAGGACAACCCACTTTTCCTTGCGCAGTGCGGACTCTTTCAAAAACGATAAAGCAGCATGCATCGATGTCGGTGCAGCGTTATAAGCATCATTGATGAACAATGCGCCATTTGCAGCAACAACGGGCTGCATCCGCATATCTGTTAGTTCGGACTGTTTAAGTGCTTCAACTATACGTGTTTCATCTAAACCGAGCTCATGGGCGATTAAAATTGCAGCAAGTGCATTTTTCACTTGGTGCGCACCATAGACTGGAATTGTGAATTCGCCGTTTACAATGCCTGAAACGTGGAATTCACTTCCTTCGTCCCCTGAAACAGTCGATAGAAGTGATAAATCGTTTTTATCACCATAACCAAAAGATACGGCATGAAGTTCCGGATGTTCTTTCACTAAACTGCGAAGCAATGGCTCATCACCATCAAAGAAGAACTTGCCTGTTGGTTGTAAACCGTCAATAATTTCGAATTTCGCTTTGGCGATTCCTTCGCGCGAACCTAGATCCTGCATATGCGCTTCACCGATATTCGTAATGACTGCAAAATCAGGTTTTGCCAGTTCAGATAGAAAAGAGATTTCTCCGTAACCGCTCATGCCCATTTCCAAGACAGCGATTTCGCAGTCTTCCTTTAATGAAAGGATCGTCAATGGCATGCCAAGTTCATTGTTGAAATTCCCTTCCGTCTTTTGCACGTTGAAATACGGAGTCAATACACCGGCAATAAGGTCTTTCGTCGAGGTCTTGCCGTTAGAGCCCGTAATGCCGATAAACTTGCACGATAGTTCTTCGCGATAGACGCGCGCAAGTTGTTGCAACGCGTGTTCAGAATCCTCGACAAAAATAAGCGGAATGCCTTCAGGAGCTCCCGGTTCGTCTTTCATCCACAATGAAGCCGCTGCACCTTGACGAACCGCTTGCTCCACGTATTTATGGCCATTCACCTGTTCACCACGGAACGGAATGAACAGATCGCCTTTCGCTATCGTCCGCGAATCAATGGAAGCACCCGTCACGATGACATGATCCATATGCTGCCCATCAGCTTGCAACCACATTGCCAATTCAGTCAGTTTTCTTTTCATTGTCTATCACACTCAATCCATCGTATATTGTATTTTCTTTTTTTCTTCATACCGTTCAAGTGCCAATTCGATTAGATCATTAATTAATTCTGGATAGGACTTGCCTGTATTCTGCCATAATAGCGGGAACATGCTAGTCGGTGTGAAACCTGGCATCGTGTTCACTTCATTGATGAGTACTTCGTCATTAGCCGTTACGAAAAAGTCAGCACGGACGAGACCAGCACAATCCAACACTTTAAACGCACGGATTGCCATATCTTTCAATGTTGTTTCCACTTCATCCGTCACGGGTGCAGGAATCAGCAATTCTGTACTGCCATCCTGATATTTTGCTTCATAATCGTAAAATGTTGCCACAGGTTTAATCTCTCCGAGAACAGAACACACCGGATCGTCATTGCCGAGGACACTTACTTCCACTTCACGCGCTGTAATACCCTGCTCGACAATAATCTTACGGTCAAATTTCAGTGCAAAGTCGACAGCTTTCATAAGGGATTCATGATCCACCGCTTTGCTAATACCAACACTTGAACCGAGATTAGCCGGTTTGACGAACATCGGGAAATTGAGTTCGTGTTCCATTTTATCGATCCAGTACTGCCGATCTTTCTTCCATTGATTGCGAATGAAATGAACGTACGGTACTTGTTTCAAACCGACATGGGCGAATAGTTGTTTCATAACGACTTTATCCATACCTGCAGATGAAGCAAGGACACCGTTTCCAGCGTACGGAATATTCATCACTTCGAACAACCCCTGGACCGTGCCATCTTCTCCATTCGTGCCGTGCAGTAATGGCAGAATAATATCCGGTGTTCCGTTGCCATTAAGAAAGTCGTGAATACTGTCAGGTTTTTCTTCGTCACGCTGAAGTCGCAATTGCTCGATTGATTCTACCGGTGCCAGCAATGCGTCCCCTTTTCTCCATTCACCGCTGTACGTTATATAAACAGGGATTACTTCGTATTTATCAAAGTCCACCGCATGTGACACCGCTCTTGCTGTAGACAGTGATACTTCATGCTCTGCGGACTTGCCGCCGTAGATTAGACCTAGTTTTCTTTTCATCTTAATCCCCCGCTCGCTTTATTTTTCATTCATCCAGTTTAACACGAAATGAATCGTTCCATGACAAGTTTCGTCTTTCGGATTGCAACCTCTTTTGCCGTTCGACGTCTGTTAAAGGATATGATATATTGCGCTAGTTGGGTTATACTCGAACTACTAGTTTTTGAGAAAAGGTGAATAACATTGAATCTCCAAAATAAGCCGTCTGACCGTTTCGATTGGACGCTTGCTTTCATATTAGGATTACTAGCGATTGTCAGTTTCTTCGCCATCGCTTCCGCACAAACCGCAGAACAATACGGACCGACCAATTACGTCTTGCTTCAAATTAGATGGTACGGGCTTGGCATGATCATCGTCGCCTTCACAATGTATTTGGATCCTGAACAATATAAAAAAATTTCCTGGCCACTCTATGGAATTGGTGTATTCTTGCTTTTATTCCTGATGTTTGCACCTGGCGGCAAAGATCAGATTGCTGAGATCCGTTTAGGTGCGAAAAGATGGTTGAATCTTCCGGTCATCGGGCGGATTCAGCCTTCCGAGTTCATCAAAACATTCTTCATTTTAGGAATGGCTCGCATGGTCAGCAAACACCAAGAAAAAAATCTGATTAGCACGATGAAATCTGATTTATGGTTACTTGGGAAAATAGGTATCACACTTATTGTTCCACTGTTTTTCATTATCCAACAACCTGACCTTGGTACTTCGTTGGTGTTCATTGCCATTACGATTGCGATTATTCTCGTTGCCGGTATTTCGTGGAAAATTATCATTCCTTTATTCTCTGCAGGCGCAACGCTTGGTGTCAGTCTGTTATGGATGGCCTTGTATGCACAGGATTTCATGGAAAACGTTCTCGGCTTTGACCGCTATCAATTCAGGCGGGTATATTCTTGGCTCGATCCCTATTCTTACCCGTCCGACGAAGGGTATAACCTCATTCAGGCCATGACAGCCATTGGATCAGGCGAACTCTCTGGGAAGGGATTCCATGGCCGCGAAGTGTATATCCCCGAAAACCATACGGACTTCATCTTCAGCGTCATCGGAGAGGAGTACGGGTTCATCGGTGCCTGTGTCGTTATTTCGTTGTACTTTATCCTCATCTATCACTTGACGAAGGTTGCACTCGGACTGAAAGATCCTTTTAGTGTATATGTATGCACAGGCGTCATCGCAATGATCGCTTTCCATGTTTTCGAAAACATCGGCATGAACATCCAACTGTTACCAATCACCGGAATCCCATTGCCATTCATTAGTTACGGCGGCAGCTCGCTATTCAGCAACATGCTCGCCATCGGCCTCATCTTCAGCATGAAATTCCACCACCGAACCTACATGTTCGAAACAGACGAGGAATAACATGGAGCGGAGGGCGCCTGCCTAGAGGTGACGGGCATAAGACGAAGATGCGGAGCGGCGCTCTTTGCCGCATAGCAGCTTCGACTTATGACCCCGAACCTCTGGCGCCCGAAGCTGGATTAAACATGGAGCGGAGTGTGGCGTTTAGCGGCGACAGGCGCTGGAGGCAATGAAAAAAAGGCGCCCTTTGCCTTTATTTCATTGCTGAAGCGACCCGAGCTGCTGCCACACGAAGCTGGATTGAACATGGAGCGGAGGGCGCCTGCCTATAAGAAGTTCGCAGTCTAAAACCGCCGCGTCCTGCGGCAACGACTGCATGATCGGCATCCTGCCGACCTCGGGCATAAGACGAAGATGCGGAGCGGCGCTCTTTGCCGCATAGCAGCTTCGACTTATGACCCCGAACCTCTGGCGCCCGAAGCTGGATTAAACATGGAGCGGAGTGTGGCGTTTAGCGGCGACAGGCGCTGGAGGCATTGAAAAAAAGGCGCTTTTTGCCTTTATTTCAATGCTGAAGTGACCCGAGCTGCTGCCACACGAAGCTGGATTGTACATGGAGCGAAGTGTGGCGCTTAGCAGCGACAGGCGCTGGAGGCTTTGAAAAAAAGGCATTTTTTGCCTTTATTTCAATGCTGAAGCGACCCGAGCCGCTGCCACACGAAGCTGGATTGTATATGGAGCGAAGTGTGGCGTTTAGCAGCGACAGGCGCTGGAGGCTTTGAAAACAAAAGGCGCTCTTTGCCTTTTTTTACAAAGCTGAAGCGACCCGAGCTGCTGCCACACGAAGCTGGATTGAACATGGAGCGAAGTGTGGCGCTTAGCAGTGACAGGCGCTGGAGGCTTTGAAAAAAAGGCGCTCTTTGCCTTTATTTCAATGCTGAAGCGACCCGAGCTGCTGCCACACGAAGCTGGCAATAATTTACGGACAAAAAAAACGTAGGGCCCATTCCTACATTTCGGTTATAATGAACTTCATGCTTCAACCAATTCTGACAGACTATAAGGTGAATTTATGAATTCAATTAAAAGACCTGCGGACCGCTTCGACTGGGTACTCGCATTCATCCTCTTGCTGTTCGGTGTTATTAGCATTATCGCGATTTCTTCCGCACAGACAACCGGACAATACACTCGCAACTTCATCCCATCGCAAATTCAATGGTATGTAGTCGGTTCCATCATCATCGCTATAACGATGTACTTAGAACCTGAACAATATAAAAAAGCAGCCTGGGTTATTTATGGAGGCGGCATCTTTCTACTCTTTTTGCTGTTCATCCTACCCGACGGCATGGCACTCGTTGCGCCGCGTAACGGAGCAAAAAGTTGGTTCCACCTACCATTTGGAATCGGGAGCATCCAACCTGCAGAATTTATGAAGACGTTTTTCATTATCGGACTTGCCCGTGCAATTACAAAGCACCATGAAAAATATCTTGAAAAGACATTGCAGACAGATTTCCTGTTGCTAGGTAAAATTCTCGCTGTCCTATTGTTACCGCTAGCCTTCATTATGATGCAACCCGACTTAGGGACAGGACTTGTTTTCATTGCCATTACTGCTGCCCTGATTATTGTAGCTGACATTACTTGGCGCATCATCCTACCGATTTTTATCGGTACAGCGACAATTGGTGCTCTGTTGCTTTGGATGGCATTGTACGCACAGGAGTTTCTTGCGAAGTTCGGGTTTAAACCGTATCACTTTGAACGGATTTACTCATGGATTGACCCGTATTCATATTCCACCAACGAAGGCCTTAACTTAATCACTTCACTGAACGCCATTGGTTCTGGTGAAATATTTGGCAAAGGCTATCAAGGTCGGGAAGTATATGTACCTGAAAGTCATACCGATTTCATTTTTAGCACAATCGGTGAAGATTGGGGATTTGTCGGCGCAAGCCTTGTCATCTGCCTCTATTTCTTTCTCATCTATCATATGACGAAAATTACACTTGAATTAAAAGACCCGTTCAGCACATACATTTGTGCAGGTATCATCGCCATGATTACGTTCCACGTATTCGAAAACATCGGTATGACAATCCAATTGCTGCCGATCACAGGCATACCTTTGCCGTTCATCAGCTACGGCGGCAGTTCCCTCATGGGCAACATGCTCGCCATCGGCCTAATATTCAGCATGAAGTTCCACCACAGGACATACATGTTTAGCAAAGATGAAGACGATTGAAAAGCGAAAACGACCGTCTAGGACTGACAGGCATAAGACGAATCGGCGAAGTGGCGCCTTTTGCCACACAGCGGAGACGACTTATGACCCGAAGACCTGGTCGTTGCAGCTAGCCAATAAAAGCGGAAACGACCGTCTAGGCCTGACAGGCATAAGACGAATCGGCGAAGTGGCGCCCTTTGCCACACAGCCGAGACGACTTATGACCCGAAGGCCTGGTCGTTGCAGCTAGCCAATAAAAGCGGAAACGACCGTTTAGGTCCGACAGGCATAAGACAAAACGGCTGGGTGGCGCTCTTTGCCACACAACCGGATTGACTTATGACCCGAGGACCTGGTCGTTGTAGCTAGCCAAGAAAAGCGGAAACGACCGCTTAGGTCCGACAGGCATAAGACAAAACGGCTGGGTGGCGCTCTTTGCCACACAACCGGATTGACTTATGACCCGAGGACCTGGTCGTTGTAGCTAGCCAAGAAAAGCGAAAACGACCGTCTAGGCCTGACAGGCATAAGACGAATCGGCGAAGTGGCGCCCTTTGCCACACAGCGGAGGCGACTTATGACCCGAAGACCTGGTCGTTGCAGCTAGCCAATAAAAGCGGAAACGACCGCTTAGGTCCGACAGGCATAAGACAAAACGGCTGGGTGGCGCTCTTTGCCACACAACCGGATTGACTTATGACCCGAAGGCCTGGTCGTTGCAGCTAGCCAAGAAAAGCGAAAACGACCGCTTAGGTCCGACAGGCATAAGACGAATCGGCGAAGTGGCGCCTTTTGCCACACAGCGGAGACGACTTATGACCCGAGGACCTGGTCGTTGCAGCTAGCCAATAAAAGCGGAAAATAAGAAAAGCTCCCACGTCAACTCGTGGGAGCTTTTCTTATGACTGTATTTGCGGGTCATTTGCAGGTGGCGCGAGGGCTTTCAGCATATCTAGACGGGATTTCGTTGCGGTTGCCGAAACACCCAACTTCGCCAAGTTGGTGATGATTTTTTTTAAATCAACCTTATCTTTCGCCATCTTTTCCACCTCGACCTTTCTATATGTTGTTGACGTATCTACTCTTTGAAAAGTTTCAGTTCGAACATAAAACCTTATAAAAATTCATCTATACAGATTATACCACTATTGTCCACTTTTAAATCTTTCATTTATATTACAATTGTAGGGTTTTTGTAAACCTTTTATACATTTTTCTTTAAAATCGTCCTTGCATTTCATGTTTTCCGCTTTTCCCTCCATTTTAAACTTCATTCTCACTGTTTTTCAAAATAAATATTTTTAGCTTTTTCTACGAAACCGTTTTAATTCTTTGACATACCCCTTGTGGGTATAATAGTATAAAAGTAGAGAAGGAGGCGTAATCTTGACAAAAGACTTGTTAAACGATAATACTGAGCTGCAAATGGAGACCGTGACGTCTTGCAGAAAAAGTCACCATCCGCAAAGCGTTAAGACGAATTTAATCCATCGCCTCAATCGTATTGAAGGACAAATACGCGGTATTAAAGGGATGGTTGAAACGGATGTTTACTGTGATGATATTATTACCCAACTATCAGCGACTCAGTCGGCTTTGAATAGCGTTGCTAAAGTCTTGCTTGACGGCCATTTGAAAGGCTGTGTCAAAGAGCGTCTCGCGGAAGGCGATGTAGAGGTGCTGGACGAGCTTCTTGTAACGATTACAAAATTGATGCGAAAATAAGGAGGAAAAGATCATGGCAGAAAAAACAACATTGAACGTAACAGGCATGTCTTGTGGACATTGCGTAAAAACGATTGAAGACAACGTCGGTAAATTAGATGGTGTCAAATCAGTGCAGGTAAATCTAGAAGCAGGTACAGTAGACGTAGAATTTGAAAGCGGCCAGATCGGTACGAAACAAATCTCCGATACAATAGAAGATCAAGGCTTTGACGTTGCATAACTGCGGATTTCCGCAGTTTCTTTTGCTGTTTATTATACCCCCGTGGGTACTTTATTTGAAAGCAGGTGATTGTATGACTCCAATAAAAAGAGACATCGCCATAACTGGAATGACGTGCAGTGCATGTGCCAATCGAATTGAAAAGGGACTTAATCGAATGGACGGCGTTGATTCGGCTGCAGTTAACTTTGCGACAGAGAAAGCCGTTGTCACTTTTAACAACGACCAGGTCGATATTACATCAATCGAAGAAAAAATCCGCACACTCGGCTTTGACACAGTGAAAGAAGAAGCAGACTTCCAAATTACCGGCATGACTTGTTCCGCCTGTTCAGCCCGGATTGAAAAAGTGTTATCTCGGACGGAAGGCATACAGTCCGCCAGCGTCAACTTGGCGCTTGAAACCGGAAAAGTGCACTATGACCCGGCTGTTATGTCTGCATCAGATGTTATTTCAAAAATAAAAGGGATGGGATACGGCGCAGAACTGAAAAGTGATGTCCCTGATGGTGCTGAAGATCACCGTCAGAAAGAAATCCGGCATAAGACAAGGTTGTTCTATATTTCAGCCGCCTTATCATTGCCACTTCTATGGACGATGTTTGCTCATTTTTCATTCACATCATGGATGCCTGTACCAGATTTATTTATGCATCCTTACTTCCAATGGTTATTGGCGACACCCGTCCAGTTTGGAATTGGCTGGATTTTCTACCAAGGGGCTTATTATGCACTTCGTAATAAAAGCGCGAACATGGATGTCCTCGTGGCACTTGGGACATCTGCCGCCTATTTCTATTCTGTGTATTTAGTGTTGATTGATTCAACTCACGGTCTTTATTTTGAAACGAGTGCCGTGCTAATTACCTTGATTTTACTTGGAAAAGTATTTGAAGCTCAAGCTAAAGGCCGTTCTTCGGATGCAATCAAGAAATTGATGGGCTTGCAACCGACGATGGCATCTGTTGAGAAAAATGGTGTCATCTCTGAAATTCCGATTGCGGTTGTGCAAATTGGTGATATCCTCGTCATTCGTCCGGGCGCTTCGATTCCCGTCGATGCAGAAGTCGTTTCTGGCGAATCCGCAGTCGATGAATCGATGCTTACAGGGGAAAGTTTACCTGTCGAAAAAAGCGTGAATGATACTGTTTTCGCAGCGACTGTCAATGCAAATGGCTCACTGCGGGTTCGGGCTAATAAAATCGGTAAAGATACGATGCTATCCAATATCATCCGAGTAGTGGAAGAGGCGCAAGGATCTAAAGCGCCAATTCAACGGCTGGCTGATCAAATTTCAGGCGTCTTCGTGCCGGTCGTTGTCGGCATTGCCGTAGTCACGTTCCTCGTTTGGTATTTCGTCGTGACGTCAGGCGATTTCGCGCAAAGTCTAACTTCAATGATCGCTGTTCTTGTCATCGCTTGTCCATGTGCACTCGGCCTTGCAACACCTACATCTATTATGGCGGGATCTGGTCGGGCTGCGGAACAAGGGGTTTTATTCAAAACAGCTGAAGCAATGGAACAGACGAAGTCAATCGATACAGTCGTACTCGATAAAACCGGGACGATTACAAAAGGAATTCCAGAAGTAACTGATTTCCTCGTTGCTGAAGGCAGAGACCGCAACACTTTAATCGGATTGGCGGCTGCCGCGGAAAGTGATTCTGAGCACCCAGTCGCCAAGGCCATTACTTCTTTTGGACTCGATACAATTGGGCAAATCCCAAATGATGAAAAGTTCGAAGCGATTCCAGGTCACGGAATCCGTTCCGTTGTCCGAGGCTCCACAATTTTAATGGGCACACGAAAACTGCTTGCTGACCAGGCGATTGAGATGAATGATTCGATTGCGGATGCAGCACCTCTTGAAGATGAAGGAAAAACCGTCATGTATATGGCGATGAATGGTGTCCATGTAGCCACAATTGCTGTTGCGGACACGTTAAAAGAGACGTCGAAACAAGCGATCGAAGAACTTCGCGAGCTCGGACTCGATGTCATCATGTTGACGGGCGATCAGGAGCGCACTGCGAAAGCGATTGCGGCAAAAGCAGGCGTTGAGCATGTGTATGCAGGCGTATTGCCGGAGCGCAAAGCAGAAGTCGTCGCCTCCCTGCAAGCGGAAGGTAAGCGAGTTGCGATGGTTGGTGACGGCATTAATGACGCACCTGCCCTTGCTGTGGCGGATATCGGTATGGCGATGGGAACGGGAACTGCGGTTGCCATGGAAGCGGCGGATGTTACGTTGATGCACGGTGATTTGTTGCGCGTCTCCGATACGATTCGAATGAGTCGTCTCACTGTGAGAAACATTAAGCAGAACCTGTTCTGGGCGCTCGCCTATAACTCGATTGGCATTCCCATTGCAGCAGCTGGACTACTTGCTCCGTGGGTTGCGGGTGCCGCGATGGCGTTCAGCTCGGTGTCTGTTGTATTGAATGCATTGCGATTGCAACGCGTGAAATTGAGATGATTAATTGTAAAATCCCCTTTGCCTGGAAGAGGCGGAGGGGATTTTTTTGTCGTTATCACCGACTCTGGAGGAGTTATCACCGACTTCTTACCGTATATCACCGACTCTGGGAGAGTTATCACCGACTTTTGGGAAGTTATCACCGACTCCTCTAATTCCAACACACAAATTGAAATCCCGACCCTAAAAATGGTAGATTGAATCATGTACATATTACCTTTTCTAGGAGGATACCAATGAATATCGAATTGACTAGATTCAGAGTGAAGCAAGGTAAATCGGAGAAGGTCGATGAGTGGTTGCAGTTCCTGAATGATCATATGAAAGACGTGCTGCTCACGTTGGAAAGTGAGAAAATGTATGTTGAGACGATTTTCAGAGAACACTTGAACAGCGACGAGTATTTATACTGGTATTCCGTCCAAGGCGAAGGCGGGCAGGACGTCGAGCAATCTGAACATTGGATTGATGAGAAACATATGGCGTTTTGGGCAGAATGCATTGACGAGACGTTTCCCGGCGTAGATTTAACAACAGAAGTCGTTATGATTCCCGATCGCATTCGAAGTTTGATGAAGTGAGATTAACGCAGAACCGCGGGGATTTCCATTGACAGGTATTCGATTCGCGCAGGAAAGCTTTTTGGCAATTAGGGGTTTTATGGACTTTTACTGTGAGTTATGGACTTATGAATACCATTATGGATTCCCAGCATGCGTTATGGACTTTTGGACGCCGTTATGGATTTCTAGAATGAGTTATGGACTTTTACGTTTGCCGTACGCATGAAAAATGGTGACATTTAAAAATCTATACATATCCTTTGTAAGCCATTGAAGGGCAGAGTAAACTAACGATATGACCGGTTACAGAAAGCAGGTTTTATGATGAAAAAATCGATACTCCTATTAATGTCTGTACAATTTTTCGTCTATCTCGGATTCGGAATCATCATTCCGATTCTCCCAGAGGTCATTGTGCAGCAGAATCTGTCTGAAGTACATGTTGGCGGATTGTTGACGATATATGCACTCGCTTCGTTTTTCACGGCACCACTTTGGGGTTCATTGTCAGACAGGACGGGACGCAAAAAACTGATTATGATTGGGCTTATTGGATTTAGTCTAAGCTTTTTCCTATTCGCCCTATTCTTTGATAATTTACCGATGCTATACGTTTCCCGAATTGTTGGTGGCGTGTTCTCTGGAGCTTTGTATACTGCAGTCACGGGCTTTGTCGGGGATATGACGACTGAGGAAAATCGTAATAAGTATATGGGCTTTCTCGGTATGTCCATCGGGCTTGGATTCATTTTCGGGCCGGCACTTGGCGGTGTTCTTGGAGATATCAGTTTACGAACACCGTTCATCGCATCGGGTATTCTGACATTGCTCATTCTTATCTACGCAAGCATTATCTTGAAGGAACCTGAACGAACAGGCGAGGCCAACAAACGCGCACTTTTACCTAAGGGCGGTGCGATGCTGTGGAAGTACCGGATTCGCAACTTATTCCTACTTTCGTTCATGGTGACGTTCATCTTATCGGGGATTGAGTCGACGTTCCAATTGTTCCAAATTAACCAGATCGACATTACGATTAAACAGGTCGGCTATTTGTTCATGGCGAGTGGATTCGTTGATGCTGCCGTCCAAGGTGGAGTCGTTCGCCGCGTCAAAAACGGTTCCGAAACGAAGTGGATTATCGGGGCGCAGATTATTACGGCGATTGGACTAATTTTAATACCGTTTACGACAAATCTATTCTGGGCAGGGTTTGCCTTAAGCGTATTTACAGCGGGTAACGCACTCGCACGGACAATCCTTGTTTCATTGACATCGAAAGAGTCCGGCGGGAAATACGGGACTGCTGCAGGCATGACGTATTCGATGGACAATATGGGCCGCATTTTAGCACCGTTGTTGTTCACCTTCCTCATTACGAAAATGGACGGACAGATTTACTATATCTCCGCCACACTTGCCATCCTGTCGATTATTTTCGTATTCATGTATCGCAGTTCGGCAAAAACATTGCGTAATGCATAATTAAAAAGCGAAGTTCCCCCGTTTAAACGGACTGGAACTTCGCTTTTCATTTACTCAACTTAAGGATCTATCCCTTTCAGTTCACTTCTACGTTCTTCGGATTAGCTAAAAGCTCGAACGCCTTTTTCAAATCTACATCTTCTTTTAAATGCTCAGGTGTCCACGGAATATGGATGTGTGGCCTTATTCCAATCCCTGTCATCCCTTCCCCTTTATCGATGCGAGACAGCCGAGATGACGGATACATCAACTCAAATCCTTCTTCCCATTTTGCGCTGACTAAGTTTGCGTAATCATTCACACCAAGCGTCGCCCTGCCAATGATTGTCACTTTACTGGACTTTTTAGCAAGTTCCACAAACGAATCTCCGGAACTGCCGCACATTACATCCGTCATAACAATGATCCGCGCTGGATGTTTAGACCCTTTCACAAATGTTTCGCCGCCTGCAAGCTCGCTGAAATCGAATTCCACAAACCCTTTCCCTCTATTACGATCCCATTCGCGTTTGAATATGTTCAGCACAAAACGTGCCTGCTTATCTTCCGTTTGCTCCAACATTGCTTCCAATTCAGGTATAACCCGTTGCGCACTTGCTTCTGTACAATTCATGAGCATCTTATCTTCCGGGTCTGATAGTTCAAACCCTTCTTCAGGAAATAAATACGGGAATAAAGAATGAAAACTCGAATCACTTCCGCCATTATTTACCCGCATATCAATGATCCACTTATCGGTCGTGTCAAGAAGCTCTTTATTTTCCTCAACCATTTGACTAATTGCATCGGGATTCATAAAATCAGTCATCGTCATCAGTAGCGTATCGTCGCTCACTTTCTTGACGCTATACGTCGGGACAAATTGCGTTTTATCATATGAACCGAATGAGAAGCTCCTTATTTCATTCCCATCGTCAAGTTCGCCTTCCGCATACTGCAGTAAAACAAGTATCCACTTTTCACGTTCAGGATGATTTTCATTCAATAAACGATGATGTTTTTCTTTCAACTCAGAGATTGTTAAACCACCCACGGACACAAAACTCATGCCGGTTTGCAACTGTGTTTCCGCATCGACTTCTGTCACGTACAATCGATCGTCATAACGACGAACTTTAAATCCAAGTGTTTGCGCTTTCTCTTCACCCGCATTCTCTCCGATAAAAAACACATGACGGTCGTTGAAATCAAGTAAATATTCCTCAACGATTTCTTGAAACTGCTTGTTTGATAGTTCCCCCGACTCTTCCATTCTTCTACGAAACTCTTCTGGTCTGTCGCACCCCGCTTTATCTTTCCAACCTGCATAATCATTGTTCATAATGTGTACGATTTCGTTAAATATAGTTTTCAATTCTACACCCCAATTTATTATTCTTGAACAGCTTCCACTTTCACAACTTCCGTTTCCCCCAATTCCGGATGTGCTTTACGTACAACCGATGGGCGCGCCATAATGAGAACGACAAGAATCAGTGTGCCACTTGAAGCAAGCAGAATCCATTGTGCCTCCAAAATATCATAGAGGAAGCCGAACAACACCATTCCAAGCGGCATTAGCGCCATTGCCATCGTTTCCATAATCGAGAAGACACGCCCTTTATAATCATCATCAATCATTTTCTGCATCATCACCATCATCGGCGTATTGATGAGAATAGAGAGGATGCCGAAGCTGAACATGAGAAGTGCGTAGAATGCAAACATCCCATTATAGGAAAATTTGATCAGCAATGGAATCGCGACTCCCCCCATTACTATCCCCATAAGAATGATTCCCCATTTGGCGATGCGTAATGGATATTTCGCTTCTTTTCGTACAGACATATAGACAGACATGATGATCATGCCAACTGCAAGTGCTCCTTCTGTCAGTCCAAAATGCGTCGAATCCATTTTCATTTTTTCAATCAGAATGAATGAATACCCAACTTGGAAAGCCCCAAATAAGAAATTGATGATTAATGAAATCCAAATAATCGTCATGAGAATCGACTGTAGCCGTGCATAGTCCAGACCCGCTTTCATACTTTGGAACATCGATTCTTTCGGCTCCCCTTCCACCACTTCCTTGCGCTTTGAGAATAATGTAAAATTCATCGTTGATTCTAAGACGATCGCAATACTTGACGCAATCATATACATAATAAGGAACACCGACATGGACACTGTCCCATAAAGCAAGCCACCAATTGCAGGACTTGCAATTGCTGCAAACGAGATGGACATTTGGTTCATCGACATGGCACGCTGGATACGTGCTTCATCCACAAGACCCGTAATTGATGACGTAAATGTGACACCTGAAAATGTCGACGTGATGGATAGAATGACAGTAGTCGTGTAAATCGCAATGAGCGACAAGCCTGACATAATGCTTACTGTCAATAAACCTCCGATTGCAAGTGTCGTAGCGATTTGTGCAACAATGACAATCGTTTTTCTCGAATAACGGTCTGCGACATACCCGGCGAACGGCGCCATCAGTGTACGGGGCAAAATGCTGCAAATAAGATTCGTCGCAAAACTTGTTGCGGATCCCGTCAATTGCAAAATGTAAAAACTGATAGCAAATGCATATACTTGTGCGCCGAACGATGAAATCAGCTTGCTAATGGTAAACGTCCATAAATGATAGGTCGCCCTCTTCAATTTTAAAGAATCTGTCAAATTAGTTCCTTCTTTCAGTAAGTTTAATCTTATTAAACAAATAATAACACCCTACTACTTCCATTGCAAGGCAATGTTTAATATAATTAAACAAAGAATGAAGGTAATCGAGGTGTTCCTTATGTATACGCTTGGAGAACGAATTAGAACTTTACGGAAACAACGGAAACTAACATTGGAAGCATTGGCTGGAGAACAACTTACAAAAGGGATGCTCAGTTTAATTGAGAACAACAAAGCAAATCCTTCGATGGAGAGCTTGTCGTATATCGCGGAACGGCTTGGCGTGGAAGCAGCAGAGCTGATGGAAGAAGTGAGCAGCGGTGAACTTCAGGAAGTGCTTGAAAAAGTAGAAAAACTGTATCATACCGAATTCGATAATCTTACTGATGAACATGACCAAATTATCGCTTTGATTGAACCTTACGCGGATAAATTGAATCAGGGGTATGAAGCGGGCCGGTTACTCGAAATCTATAGTCGGACATTACATGCTGAAAGAAAGGATGGTTGGCAAATTTATTCCGATAAGGCAGCCCAGATTTTTGATCAATTAAATCTAATCCCTCGACTTGCTGCAATTGGGATGTTCAGGGCAATGGTGAAATTCACGGAACATGACTACGAAAGTTCACTTGAAATTTTATTGAAAGAACGGAAAGCGATCGAAGCACGTAATGTATTTATTGATTCGCTAACCCGACTGGATTTTGATTATTTACAAGCCGTCCTCCATTTCGCTGTCGGAAACCCTGATGAAGCGATTCGTGTCATGAAAAGAGGAATTGAGTTTTCAAAGAAAGAGCGCGTTTTTTATCGCATTGATCATTTATATCGAATGGCTTCATTTAATGCAATGATGATGGGTGACGAGGAATCTCGGAAATACTATAATCGAAAGCTTGAGTTGTATGCTGATCTATCTGATGATGAAGAACCGCGTTTCTTTAACAAGTTTTCACAAGTCCATTTCCTTACAACTTATAAAAAGGCGTATCAAGAAGCACTGGATTATATTCATGATTTTTTCAATGAACATCAACTACCTAGTTACTTTTCACCTTATGTTTCTTTGGAAGTAGGCAAGGCACATTACGGTTTAGGGAAGTATGATGAAGCACTCAAACATTTAGAAAAGGTAAAAATCCCAGATTTCTTGAATCATCCTTTTGATTTGTCCCTTTTTTATGCGAAAGATGCTTATGCTGCTCTATGTCACTTTGCACTTGGGGAGAAAAAGAAAGCTATCGCCTCCATAGAGGAAGCGGTCACCAATATAACACCAATGCCTCCGTCCCCATATAAAGACTTCATTATGGAAACGCTAGAATCGATACAAACAACTTCATAATAAAAGCCGCAAAAGCGTATATGCTTTTGCGGCTTTTTCATTAGGATGCTTCGATTGATTGATTTTCAATTGAATCGTTGTATATATCTTGGTTTAACTCACCTGTCACACGCGCGGTAGTTACACCTGCAGTCATGGAACCACTGACATTCAATGCTGTCCGTCCCATATCAATAAGCGGTTCGACTGAGATTAATAAACCTGCTAGAGCAACTGGTAAATTGAGAGCGGATAACACTAGAATCGCGGCGAATGTCGCTCCTCCTCCGACTCCTGCAACACCGAATGAACTAACCGCTACAATGACAATCAACGTAATTAGGAATGTCGGCTCCAATGGATTTTGACCAACAGTCGGAGCAATCATGACAGCAAGCATTGCTGGATAAACACCTGCGCATCCATTTTGGCCAATTGATAAACCGAACGAGCCCGCAAAGTTTGCAACACCATCGGGCACGCCCAGACGATCGGTTTGTGTTTTGATTGTCAGTGGCAATGTTCCCGCACTCGATCTTGAAGAAAAGGCGAATAATAAGGCTTCCGCTGTCTTCTTTACATAGGTCAGCGGATTGAGACCCGAGATCGTAATGATGACCAAATGAATGATGAACATGACGAGTAGCGCAACATAAGAAGCAAGGACAAATTTCCCTAAGCTATAAATAGCGGCAAAGTCAGAGGTCGCAACTGTTTTTGAAATGATCGCCAAGATTCCGTAAGGCGTTAAACGAAGGACAATTTTCACAACACCCATGATGAGTGAATAAATTGCGTCTATCCCCTTTTTCACTAAGTCCGCATTCGCTTTATCCCGTCTCGTTAAAGTTAAATAGGCAAAACCAAGAAATGCGGCGAAGATTACGACACCAATTGTTGATGTTGGACGCGCACCTGTAAAATCTAGAAATGGATTGGCTGGTAATAAATCCAGGATTTGATCTGGCAAAGCCTTGTCAGCCATCGTTGCAGATCGCTCTTCAAGGGATAGACCTCGTGCTGCTTCCGCTTCCCCTTGGACAATTTCTGAAGCATCCAACCCGAATAACAATGATGAAGAAATTCCGACGATAGCTGCAATCGCTGTCGTGCCGACTAGTATCCCCAAAATCATTCCTGCCATTTTTCCGAAGTTCTTTCCAATCGTCACTTTAGTGAATGCACCAAGAATCGAGATGAATACGAGTGGTACCACAATCATTTGAAGAAGCTTCACATAACCTGTTCCAACGATATTAAACCAGCTGACCGATTTAGCCAACACCTCTGATTCAGCACCGTAAGCAATATGCAAAATAAAACCGAAAAGAATTCCTAGTCCAAGTCCGGTAAATACCCTTTTGGAAAACGAAATCCCTTTCCTGTGCATAGTATAGAGCACGCCGATTAAGAGCAATAAGCCCAGTATGTTAATGGACAATAAAACTGTATTCATGTACTTTCCCCCATTTCAATCGTTTTTTTAATATATGCAAACTATATACCCCTAATTCATATCGGTCAAGTATGTTTTAAACTATGCGTGATATATTCTTCTTTTTCCAGTACTTTTCTGTATACTAGTATGTGTACCAACTAAGGAGGGCGTATATGGCAGGCTTTATTACGGTTTCAATTTCAATTATCTATATCTTGAATACTTTGCTCGCGATTGCGCTAATCTTTCTAGAGCGAAGGGATCCGGCCTCTACTTGGGCGTGGCTTCTCGTCCTATTTTTTATTCCATTATTCGGGTTCGTTATTTATCTTTTATTTGGTAGAAAATTGAGGGATAAGCATAACTTCCGTTGGTCCGGGAAAAACCGGATTGGTATCGAAACGCTAATTGACTATCAAATTGAAGCAATTGAAGAAGAACGGTTCGACTTCAAATTGGATGATACAGCTCATTATCACGACATGATTTATCTCCATCTCCGTAATAATCATGCCGTATTGACACAGGACAATGATGTGCAGGTTTTTAATGACGGAGCAGCGAAATTCAAAGCGTTATTAGATGATTTGGAAAACGCCAAAGATCATATCCATTTTCAATATTACATTTTACGTTTGGATGCATTGGGTACAAAAATCATGAATGTATTGATTAAAAAAGCGAAGCAAGGCGTAAAAGTACGCGTCCTCTATGATGACATCGGCTCACGTGGCTTGCGCATCAAGCATTTGAAAGAACTGACAGATGCTGGTGGCGAAGTAACGGCTTTCTTCCCAGCTATTCTCCCGCTGATCAATCCGCGGCTGAATTACAGGAACCACCGGAAAGTTGTCGTAATCGACGGCCGGATTGGGTATGTCGGTGGCTTTAACGTCGGTGATGAATACCTCGGACTCGATAAGAAGTTCGGTTATTGGCGCGATACTCATTTGCGAATAGAAGGAAGTGCTATCCACCCGTTACAAACACGCTTTCTTTTAGACTGGAACCAGGCATCCGCAATGGAAGATATCGATTATGCAGAGCGCTATTTCCCTGCGATTCCGACTAAAGGATCCGTTGGTTTACAAATCGTTTCAAGTGGTCCGGACGCGGAATGGGAACAGATTAAAGATGGCTATTTGAAGATGATTTTCCTTGCAAAGGAGTACATCTATATCCAAACGCCGTACTTTATTCCAGACGTCAGTTTCCTAGACGCTCTTCGGATTGCCTGCCTGTCAGGCGTGGATGTGCGCATTATGATACCAAATAAACCTGACCATATGTTTGTCTACTGGGCAACGTATTCAAATGTTGGGAAGTTGTTAAAAGCCGGTGCGAAAGTCTATATTTACGAAAACGGCTTTATCCACGCGAAACAAATTGTGGTCGACGATGAAGTGTCGACAGTCGGAACAGCCAATATTGACGTACGAAGCTTCAAACTCAACTTCGAAATTAATGCCTTCATTTATGACCGGGAGAAATCCCATGAACTGGCCGAGCTGTTTGAATCAGATATGCAGTTGTCGACTGAGCTGACGTATGAAATGTATTTGAACCGAACACGCGGCATCAAGATTAAAGAGTCGGTTTCCCGATTATTGTCCCCGATATTATAGGGATTGTGTGCGATGGTGTAGGAAGAATTTCTCCTACATCTTTTTTTATTTGGATTTTTGATTAAAGGCGGGGGGATGGAGGTAGGTTGAGCGGTTTGGATGTCAGTTTGAGCGGTTTGGACGGTAAGTTGAGCGGTTTTTGATACAGGTTGAGCGGTTCGTACGACAGGTTGAGCGGTTTTTGATGCAAGTTGAGCGGTTCGGACGACAGGTTGAGCGGTTTTTGATGCAAGTTGAGCGGTTCGGACGGCAAGTTGAGCGGTTTTTGATACAGGTTGAGCGGTTTAGACGACAGGTTGAGCGGTTTTCGATGCAAGTTGAGCGGTTCGGACGACAAGTTGAGCGGTTTTTGATGAAGGTTGAGCGGATCTGATTACGGGCGCGGACACAACTTTTACGAGCGCAACTCCGACTTTTACGAGCGCGGAAACAACTTTTACGAGCGCAACTCCGACTTTTACGGGCGCGGACACAACTTTTACGAGCGCGACTCCGACTTTTACGGGCGCGAACACAACTTTTACGAGCGCGACTCCGACTTTTACGGGCGCGGACACAACTTTTACGGGCGCGACTCCGACTTTTACAAGAGCGAACACCACCCATACAAGCGCAAGCATTCAGTAGCCATACAGACTAAAAAATCCGCCTACCCGAGATTTCTCGATAGGCGGATGTCCTTTATTTCAACCCCAGATACTCTTCCAGGGTGATGTTGCGGCTATATATGTCTTCTGCGATACTTTTACCGACGTAGCGGAAATGCCATGATTCATGCATATAGCCTGTGATGCTTTCTTTTCCTTTTGGATACCGCAAGATGAAGCCGTAACGGTGTGCATTTGCAGCGACCCATTTGCCGGCAGTCGTATCACCGAATGAAGAAGAGGCCCAATGCTTTTCGAAATTCACTTCACCGATGTCGAATGCGAGGCCAGTTTGGTGTTCAGAATAACCCGGTCTTGCGCTATAGCGGTCCGCAGCTTCGACACCGTCTTTTTTGACATAGCGATCGTAAAGACCTACTTGATAATCGTATGCTCGATACGTACTGAATGCAGTCAGCTTTATGTCTGACAGAAGGGCTTCTGCAGCCATTTCATCGAATGCTACCCGTGCCTCTTTGCTTTCACCAGGTGCATAGGTGCTTGGCAACGGAAATGTTTTGTTGGCGATGATAATTCCGTTGACATACTTCGGTTTATCTGGAAGTTTCTGTCCTTCAATATAGCCACTTTTATTCGGTGTACCGGGAGGCTTAACGGTTACCGGAGGTTTATCATTCTTAGGTGGAGCCGGCGTCACCGGTTTTTCCGGTTTCTGTTCCGGCTTTTTCTCAGGTACAGGCGTTTCCGTCACTGGCTTTTCCACTTCCGCAGGCGGTTCTTCAACGGCGGGGTCTTCCTCGATTACCGGTTCTTCTTCATCAACCGGCTCTTCCCCATCGATTACCGGTTCTTCTTCCGGTTCCTCTACTTCTTCTGGATCAATTCCAGGTTCTTCCGATTGTTGTTCACTACCTATGCCGATTTGGTTAAGACTTTTATTAACATCCCACTCATTGAACCAAAACCAGACGACAATAGCTGTCATCAATACGCCGACGAACGTTAATGTAATGGGCAATGCTTTATTGGATTTTGTGCGTTTGTTAAATGTGCTTTTACGTTTCATCTATTGGTGGCCTTCCTTCTGCATCTGTTGTCCTTCGAATTTCAAATAATCGTGTTTGTACGTGAATATCATTTTCTTTCCAATCTATGTATGCTATCATTTATTGTCATATGTGTAAATGAAAGATTGTGGGGCTCAGTTAATGAACAATCAAAAATGGCTATCTATCAGTTTTTTGACATTCTTCTTTACATGGGGTGTTTTTGTCCCCTATTGGACTGGCTATTTAACGCTCGAAAAAGGGATGTCTGTAACAAAAGCGAGTGCCATCATGGGTGCCGGTATGCTTGCCCGCTCGTTCTCCACTTTCGTCATTTTTCCGTATTTAATGAAACATACATCGTATATTCGCGTCATCAAATGGTCTACGATACTCTCTTTGTTCGTCGTCATACTGTATATTCCTGCTTCACCGTTTATTGCATTACTTATTATTACAGTGCTCTTCAGCATCGTCTATCCGATTATTTTGCCTGCTGTCGAAAGTGGCGCATCGGTACTCATGCAGACCGAACGCATTCATTACGGCAAAAGCCGATCATTCGGTTCAATTGGATATACAGTCGCCCTTTTAATCGTAGGCGCAGCGACAGCCATTTGGGATGAACAAGCGATCCTCTATATGATGATTGGAGGACTAGCTGTAGCAACTGTGTTCTTCATGCGCCCTGCTCCCGCTATCCTTGAAATAATTCCAGACAAGACAGACGAGGCTGTAAAAAAGCCCGGTCTCCGTTCGTTATTTGCAACGAAAGGTTTTCCTGTCGTCATGTTGCTTGCCATCTTGCTTCAAGGAGCTCATGCATCGTATTACAATTATGGATTCCTCTTTCTGGACGACTTGAATGTCAATGGTTTTTATATCGGTGTCATCTTGAATATCGCGGTTTTATTTGAAATCATCTTCTTCACTCAAGCGGATCGTCTTCTTTCCGAAGTGCGAATTTCGACCATGTTCCTCATCGCAGCAATTGGTTCGACTGTGCGTTGGATCTTAATCTTCCTGTTTCCATCGACAGCCGTCTTCATACTGTCGCAAGTGTTGCATGCCGTATCATTTGGTATTGCCCATTTCGCATTCATACAATATATTTCAAAACAATTGCCACACACAAAAATTGCAGCAGCCCAGGGCTTTTATGCGGCATTCGCCATGAGCCTAAGCACGGCCATTCTAACTTTCCCGGCTGGCTATCTGTATGAAATTTCACCAGGCATTGCATTTTTAGGAATGACGGTCTGTACCATTCCTGCTATTTTCATTGTGTTGGCGACACGAAATCGCTTAGCCTACTAATAAATATAAGGACGCTTGCGAGGAAACTATGGTTTCCTGCAGGCGTTTTTCATTGCTCAATTTCATTTAAACAAAAAATATTAAAATGAACACAACAACAAATGCAAACGCAAATACAATGGACAAATAGCGCATCCATCTTGCTTCCCGCACATGTCCTTGGTCTTTAAACGAATTCGCGCGAGATGCATTAGTTAAAGTGAAAAGTGCCATCATTGCAAGAATCGCCAAGTTAAATTTAGCTAAAAAAACAAAAACCAGTGCGATAACCGCAAACAGGATGATGCTTGCCATAAAGATTTTTTTCAGATTCATGATTATTTCCCTCCAAAAAAGGCTGGAGATTGCTCTCCAGCCCTTTACCGTCCGATCGAAACCGGTTATTTCTTTTCCGTTTCTGGTTTAGCTTCAGTAACAGGTATAGGCTCAACTTCCTTATAGTAGAACTTGCGTCCCAAATACGTTTGGAATATAAGCAACAAACCACCGATCGCCCAATAAAGCGGCAATGCAGCCATGACCGAGAAAGAGATGAACATAATCATAATCGGTGACATGTAGATGAACATTTTCATCTGCTTCTTCTGCTGTTCAGGCATTGTCCATAAAGAAACTCGCGCCTGTACGAAATAAACCGCACCTGCCACAAGCATCATAATCTTATCAGGTTCCCCGAGCTTGAACCAAAGGAACTGATGCTCTTTCACTTCAGGTGGTGCGTAGAGAATTGCGAAGTATAGCCCCATAATAATCGGCATTTGGATAACAAGCGGGAGGCAGCCCATGTTCAACGGGTTGACGCCGTGTTTGGAATACAAGCCCATCATTTCCTGCTGAAGCTTCATCTGCTCTTCTTTTTCGCCACTTTCTTTTGCTTCTTTCATCTTCTTCTGAATGTCTTCCATTTCAGGACGAAGCGCATCCATTTTAACTTTCATATCCTGCTGCGACTTATAGTTCTTCAACATAAGTGGCATGAGGACAAGTCTGATGGCAACGGTTATTAAGATGATTGCCAAGCCATAACTGCCATTGAAGGTTTCCCCAAGATAATGAAGCAGCCATTCCATCGGCCTAACAAAAATACTATAAAACGTGCCTTCTTTGTTCTGTACACCAGAACAACCGCTCAAGAATAGCGTAGCGGTCATCAATATCGTAAATAAACCCAATTTCTTCTTCAATAGATTCACCTTCACTATTTCAAACTACTGAAAAGTATACCTCAATTCACTATCCAATTACAATTAATGTTCGTCAAATCAACGGATTCAGTTCATTTTTCTTATAAATTCCACAAATTCGATAAAAATCGTTCATCTATTTCATGATTTTTTATTTCCCACACATAAAAAAACGCCTCAAATAGCGAGGCGTTTCGATTAGTTGTTGTCTTGGTTGTCTTTGTTGTCTTTGTTCTCTTTATTGTCGTCCTTTGTGGGCGGCGCATCTTCAGGATTCTCTGTCTTTTTGTATAAGCCATCTACTTTGGATTCCTCTGATTTGTCTTCAACTTCCTGGTTATAGTAATGAACACTCGTTTGAGCACCTTCACTTACCATGGAATTGTCCTGCAAATCGTATGGATCTGAATGTCCGGCCTTTGTGTCGTCCGAACGGTTTAATTTTTGTGAGTTAACGAAAGAATCGACTTTTGTTTTCATATTGTTGACCGCGACCATTGCTTTATCGCGATTTTCTTTTTTACTGAAATACGCATACGCTCCTGCAGCCAATGTTGCCACGAGTAATCCATTTCCACGTTTACGTGCCATAACTATCAATCCTCCATTAATCTTTTCTTAATCGTATTATGCCTATAGTATACCCTTTGTAAAATTTTAAAAACTATTATTCAAAAAAAGTTGGTCTTCCTCAACTTAACAACGGTATTCTAAACGCATATCCTTTGTATAGCATCTCATAGAAGGTGATTGTTTTCAATTTTCATGCGTTTAATTAATACAAGAGATAGATTTTTTAGATAATTAACATTTTTATATTTCATTATGGTTACAATCATAGTTTATTGGCTTGTTTTTTGTTATGATAGCAAAAAGGACAGCGGAGGTGAGAGCAACTTGATCAGACCTATGACTGCCGATGACATTGGCTATATACAACATATTGCACACAATACTTGGAATGATACATATGCCGGATTCATTCCCGAAGACATTCAGACAGCTTATCTCAATCGTTCCTTTTCTGCAGCCATGTTGGAAAAGCGCATGGAAAAGACCCACCTGCTCGTTGCTGAAAGTGAGACAGGTATCCCCATCGGATTCTTGAATTTCACTAGAGAAGATGAGGATGGCGATTCAGAATTGACTGCTATGTATATTCTTCCTTCTTATCAACACTCAGGATACGGCAAACAACTTATCGATTATGCGATCAACTTTCTCGGCAGTGCTAAACAGCTATTCGTATATGTGGATAGCCGCAATTCAGGCGGACGGGCTTTTTATGAGAAACAAGGTTTCATTCAACTCGATATTTTCGAAGAGGACTTTGAAGGTTATCTCGTGGAGACAGTTCAATACGTTTATTATATGCATGAGCACGCACTCGCTTACTAATAAAACGACATAAGAAAAGACGCTTATCCCTAATCGGGTAAGCGTCTTTTTCAATTACAAAGGTCTCATTGTGTCGTCATTGTACGGTTGTTCTGCAAACTGCAAATCATCCTGCAATGGCGGTTTCTTTGTGAAGCAAAGGATTGCTGCAATATAGAGCAAGATAGAAGGTAATGTCAAAATACCACCTAGAATCCCCGCTACGATAAACATGATCCCAGCAAGTTTCGCATTTTTGTTATTCCAGATATTGACGATACCGACAATATTCAAGACGATACTAAGGATCATGACGATAATAATTACCCATAAGAATCCGCCAAAAACATTAAACATATCAAAAACCATTTCAACGTCCGCTGGTGACAACGTCGGATCTGTCATCATTTCCATTTCGATTTCCTGTCTAACGGTAGGATCATTTTTTATAAGGTTGAAAAATGCGATTCCCAGAAATCCTAAAATGGTTCCGATTCCCGTCAAAATGACTGCAATAATCGATAATACTCTTTCTGCCGTTCTATTCATAGAAACACCCTTTCTAGTAAGCTATTTTTATAGCATACCAAATTATACGAACAATGAACAAAATAGTTTCAATTTCTACCTAATTCTTTTCTTCATTACCCTGAAGTTGAATCTTAACTCCTATTCGTCTGTATCGAAATACATATAGTTACGTACCTACAGTATTGGAAAGTTTTGTTTTTTACGATTCGGGTATTCATAAAGTACACGCAGTTAGTACATCGAGCGAAAGGAGAGCATGAATCATGAGTAAAAACATACTTTATACTTCGACGGACATGCTTTATACCGTCGCAGGCGCAAGCATTCTAACCGGAATCATTTACGCAGCTACTTTGGCCATTGGCTTTTAATAACTCTATATACGAAAAAAAGCGACTCCGTTGAATTTAACGTAGTCGCTTTTTTTCATTATACTTTTACATCTTCATATTCTTTGTAACGATTGAACGCTGTTACGACATAGGAACAGACCGCGTCCATTTTGTAATCTTTTTCGCGCGCATATTCTGCTGCACGATCAAGTAATTTTTTGGCAACACCCTGTCCCCTCAGCTCTTCGGAAACATACGTATGATCCATGACCATTACATCAGCAAGAAGTGTCCATGTGATTTCAGCTTGCATTTTACCGTCCTTCTCTTGACGGAATGCGAAAGCGTCACCACCAAGATTTACAAATTCAAACTCCATGAAATCCTCTCCTTTTGCATTATTCTATCATAACAACTTGCCGAATCACTTGAACCAAGACTTGATGGAATTCATCAGGTCTTCAAAAAACGTCTGCACTTTCTCCCAAAAGCCCGGATCGATATCGCCGAATTTCTCTTTGATCGTCGAAGTCATGTCAGAAAGTTGGCTGGACAATTTCCCGAAATCGATATCAAGCGCACGAATCCGGTCCATCAATTCAATCAATAACTGACGGTCCGCTTCACTCAGTTCAATATTGAATTTCTTCAACTGTTCATTGACAATTTTCTCGACTTCTTCTTTCGTCACCGGTTTGTTGTCAGCAATCGCTTTTTTAATTTCTGTTAGTAGTTCCGCGACTTTGTCCTGATCGATGCCGGAGTCTTTCGCAAATCTTGTCGCCAGATTCAGTTCATCGTTTGCTACATCTGTCCGTTCCGTATCCAGCGTTTCACCTGACACTTCATATGCTTTGTAGATTCCGACTAAAGCCGAGTGGCCAGTGACCGCTTTCGGTGCCGCCACTTCAACGATGGCATCTTCAATCCCAGCTGTAAGCATAGCCGTCGCATACATTTCATTCGTCACCTGTGTAATGTTGTCAGGTGTGACGATTTTAATGACGAGACCTTTGCCTTCATCCTGACGGGTAATTTTAGCAGATGAAAACATTCTTGCCTGGCTGTTGCCATCTTTAATATATTTAACGAGGTCATTGCCGTCGACTGTAATCTCTTCTACTTCGGCTTCTTTATCAACACCCAAACTTTTCTTGACTGATTCCTTCTCAGCGTCCGTGAGGTTTGCACCTAACACAACGATTGGCACGCCCAGTTTTTCGTCAATCACCGAATCAGCTTGTGTACTGCTCGGAAACAGGCCACCAATGAGTAGTAAACATGCGCTTGCTGCTACTAACCACTTCTTCATAAGCTCTTCCTCCTTATGAGATCAACTAGTAATCTCAGGTTCTATGAAGTAGTACGACGTACCACCGATAAAGTTCCCGATGGCCTGTTATTTCAACATCGTCCAGCCTTCACTCTGTGATACTTTACCCTCTTTCATCAATTTACCAAGGGCACGTTTGAAAGCCGCTTTACTCATACCGAACATTTCATCAATTTCATCCGGAGTAGACTTATCTGAAAATGGCATTTTACCGCCAACGTCGGACAGATAACGGAACACTGTTTCCGAATCATCTCCGAGCCGTTCCTGTTTCCGCGGAAGCAATGAACCGTTTAATGACGCATCGTCCTTAATATCAATGATGCGGATTTCCACTTCTTGTCCAAGACGCGGTTCGTGCTCACGCTCTGTATGATGGACAAAAATCCGGTAGTTTTCAGGGATACTTAAAAAGAATGAGCCGACTGGCAGCAATCTGTATGCCCTTGCTTTAAGGCTTTGATTGAATAATGTTGAAGGCGCTTCGATGATTAACTCCTGGACTCTTTCTTCAGTCGCAAGACGTCCGAAAATGTTGCCGCCAAGGTCCGTCCGCAATGTCATGTAGAGCTCATCATCCGTCTTTGGCCACAGCTCTTTCACACGCGGTAGATCCGCTTTATTCACGAGCACTTCAAAGGCTGAGCCAATATCAACGTAGGCACCTTCCTTTTCATCGATCCGGATGACACGTGCCCATCCGAATGAATCACATGTCATGTTCGGCAAGTTGGATGTCGCCGCCAACTCACCGCGTCTGTTCATATAGAGGAATACTTCGACTGTATCCCCTTCGGCAGGCTCGGTTTCAAACTCGGATGCATTGATCATAATCTCTTCGTCACCGCCATCCAGAATGAATCTGGATCCTTCTTTCCCTTGAACTGTCAATCGGGCAGTATACCCCGGTTTGTAGTCTGTCATTTTCATCCACCTCTTTCGTTTAGCTATCTTGTCTTTCTTTCAGTTTTCGGACGAATTCGCCATCCTCTTCCATCGCCTCGACTAGATCCGTTATGCGATCCATCGCGTTCCAGCTTAGATGGTGTTCAATTCCTTCAACATCATTGTAAATCAGTTTCTCTTCGACACCGATAATGCGCAGGAACTGTTCCAGCATATCGTGCCTGCGGACAAGTTTTTTTCCAAACTTCGAGCCTTTATCGGTCAGTTCAAGTCCACGGTAACGTTCATAAGACACATACCCTTCACGATCAAGCCGCTGGGCCATTTTCGTAACTGAAGAAGGCAGGACGGACAATGCTTCCGCCACATCGGAAACTCTTGCTTCTCCACGGGATTCTAGTTGCAAATAAATCTGTTCAATATAATCTTCCATACTTGGTGTTGCCAACTATTCCACCTCCAGTATGCACATTTTCATTTCTCGTAAAACAGTCTCTAGTTCAGAGTTGGTTTATAAAACCGAATGAACGGGTAAATTCACTATACCACTACAAAGAGGTGAAAAAAAATGGGTAGACTACTATGGATTATTATTGTTGCACTAATTGTATTCTGGTTAATCGGATTTGCTATGAAAATAGGAGGCGGCCTAATCCACCTTCTACTAGTTATCGCTGGTATCGTATTCGTTATCCAGCTACTAACCGGACGACGATCGGTTTAACTGAATTGAACATGCACACACACTTTTCTAACAGTTGAATTCAGTCAAACCAATACTATTAATCGTTTGAAAGGGTGCCATTCCTACATGGCACCCTTTTTCCATCGTCCTTACTTTATCTTCGCATAAACACATGTATTTCGTAAATGTTTTCCATCACCCGATAAAGAATCCGATTTCAAGATCCCTTCGAGTTCATAATTGAGTTTTACCGGAATAGCTCTACTTTTCCCGTTCTCTTCATCACAACGGATTTCGACCCTGTTTGCTCCGAGTTCTTCAAACGCAAAACGCGTTAGGCGTTCGACAGCTTCTGTCATATAGCCATTCCCTTCAAACTTCGTATCGAGCCAATAGCCGATTTCAAACTTTGGAATCGCCCAATTGATGCGGTGTAGACCTGTCGAACCGATAAACTCGCCGGTATCTTTTAAAAAGATATGCAAACGAAGGTCTTTTCGGGTAATAAAATCCGCAATCGATTCACGTAGATTCTCTTCTGTCTTTTGAAGTTCTGGCTCCTCCTGCGCGAATGGCAGCCAAGCCTTCAATGCGGGCAATGAATTGCGAAGCGCTTCGAACACATCAAGTGCATCACCCATTTCAGGCATACGGATCAATAAACGTTCCGATTCAAATTGGGTCGGGAAATTCGGAATCCGTTTTTTCTTTTTTGGTTCTTCCCCATATCCCGCGTCTTCCCACATGACAGGCGTCGTCGTGCCTGCCAAGAAGTCTTCACGCGTCATGCCATATGTGACTGCATCATAATAGGAATTCTCTTTCGGCGAAAACCATGCATTTCGCATATGGCCTTCCTTGACAAAGCCTGCGCGTTCAAATGTTTTACGCATCGCCAAGTTATCCTGCCTTGTATGACCTTCCAGGCGAATTTTCCCTTCAGGTAAACCGAAAACATACTCTGTTATCAGTTTCAAAGCTTTCGGGCCATAGCCAAATCCTCTATATTCATCCGCTATACGTAAGTCGAAGAGTGGTATTTCGTCTTGCAAATCGTAGATTTTCACAATCCCTACGATTTCCGTTTCTTCGTTTTGCACCCAAAATGTCTTCACTTCATCTGATTCGTAGCCGCCTTCTTCAATCGTCTTTTCGAGCAAAGCGCGTTCCGGGTTTGAATTCCCGTGGAACGGCCAAGTATTTGTCGTCAAAAAATGAATTAGCTGTTCCTGTTCTTCCATTGTCCACTCACGTAATTTCAATTCATATCCCCCGTCCGAGCCGCCTTCTTCATTTATGAATCCGCATCAACCGCAATGAATTTAAGACGACAAGTAGTGTCGCACCCATATCCGCGAAGATTGCAATCCATAACGTCAACCATCCAGGGATGATTAACAGCAGCGCTACAATTTTTAAGCCTAATGCAAACATAATATTTTCTTTGATAATCTGCAACGTTTTTCGACTTAATTTCATTGTATATGGTAATTGTCTAAGATCATCTGCCATTAAAGCGATATCCGCAGTTTCAAGTGCAGCATCTGTCCCGGCACCGCCCATTGCAATTCCGATTGATGAGGCGGCAAGGGCTGGGGCATCGTTAATGCCATCGCCTACCATAGCGACACGGCCGTATTGACCGATTAACCCCTTCACTGCAGTTAGCTTATCTTCAGGCATCAGTCCCGCGCGAATGTCTGTCACGCCGACCTGTCCTGCAATTGCTTCAGCTGTCCGCTGGTCATCGCCCGTCAACATGACTGTATGGCGAATCCCGATATCTTTTAATTTCTGTAGCACTTCACTGCTCTCTTCCCGTAACGGGTCGGTGACAGCAATAAGCGCTTGGAAGGTTTCATTCACTAGAACAGCCATGACTGATTTACCTGTCCGCTGTAACGTTTCTGCCTGCCTTTTCATGTCTGCAGGTAATTGCGCAAGTTCTTCCGCCCATTTTATACTACCGACATGAACGAGTTCGCCGTCCACTTGTGCATACGCGCCTTTTCCTGTAACGGATTGGAAATTTGTTACTGATGTAGAACCTTTCCCTTTCGCATACGTGACGATGGCGCGTGCCAATGGATGCTGGGACATCGATTCCACTGCCGCAACCAATTGAAGTAGATCCGCTCGAGCTCCATCGATTGTGATGAAATCGGTCACTTCCGGATACCCTTTCGTCAATGTGCCCGTTTTATCAAATGCGACTGCTGTAATGCGCCCCATTTCTTCCAGGTGAACGCCGCCTTTAATGAGTACACCTTGTCGTGCCGCGTTACCGATTGCTGTCACAATTGCAACAGGTGTTGAGATGACAAGTGCACATGGACATCCAACGACAAGTACGGCGAGCCCTTGATAAATCCACGTCTGCCAGTCCGCTCCGAATAGAGGGGGTAACACAGCGACAAGAATGGCGACACCGATAATCGCAGGTGTGTAATATTTAGCAAACTTGTCGACAAATTTCTGAGAAGGAGCTTTTTCTGCCTGTGCATCTTCTACGAGATGGATGATCTTGGCGATTGTCGTGTCGTTGACAAGTTTTGTCACGGTCACTTCAAGCGCGCCTTCTTCATTCAACGTACCGGCAAATACTTCATCACCAGTATTTTTCAACACCGGCATCGATTCACCTGTAATCGGCGCCTGATTGACAGTTGAATAACCACTTTTCACAACACCGTCCATAGCAATCTTCTGACCCGGTTTGACAATTAGTACATCATTGATTTGAATATCTTCCGTCAACAATTCCAGCATTTCGTCATTCCTTCTAACCCATGCCGAAGAAGGTGCAATATCCATCAGCTGGCGGATTGACTGCCGTGCTTTGTTCATGGAATAGGCTTCAAGTGCTTCACTTACCGCAAATAAAAAGACGACGACCGCCGCTTCCTGCCATTCACCGATAATCGCTGCCCCGATGATGGCAATCGTCATGAGTGTCTTCATGTCAAAATCGAGCCTGACGAGGTTCTTTAACCCCGTGATGAACATACTGAACCCACCTATGACAATCCCCGCAGCGAACAGTCCCGTGGCAATAGCCGGCTCAGGCACGCTTTTATGCGTATAGAACAAGCCAAGCACGACAAAAAAGAGGGATATCGCAGTTACGATATTTTCCTTGCGTCTATAAAAAGGTATTTTCGGCTCTGGTTTTCTCGTATGAAGAGGGACAACTTTTATGCCGTCAAAAGCTCCTGCTTCGAGCAGTTCCGCCACTGTTGCATCGCCTTCGAATGATAATTTAGATGCGCCAAAATTCACTGTCGCATCAGAGACGGACTTGATTTTCTTTACATTGTTCTCAAACTTCATCGCGCAGCTAGCACACGTTAGATTTTCAAGTCTATATTCACTTTTAGAAGCCATTTAATTCTCCCCTTCTTCTAATGCGTGTTCATGCGCAATTTTCACGAGATCACAAATATGAGAATCGGCCAATGTATAATAGACCATCTTTCCCTTACGTTGCGATTTCGCCAGGCTATGTTCACGCAAATAACGCAAATGGTGGGAGGCGGTAGCGTTCGATGAGCCGATGACTGCGGCTACATCGCACACACACATTTCACTTTCAAGTGTAAGGGCGTAGGCAATCTTTAAACGGGTTTCATCCGCCAGCGCCTTAAAGATTCGCGCCATCCCGTTAACGTCGGGCATCGCGTTCTGGACTCTCTCTACAACGTCTTCATGGACGATCACAACTTCACATGTATCTTTGGTACTCATTATCCCACCTCATTCAAATGATTGTTTGATTGTATACTTAGTATATGCATTCAATTCTGCTTTTGCAAGGCTAAACAAACGGACGTTTGAATGTATTTTTTCGGTAGAATAAAGGATTATTGCATTTCATGTTGAATGTAATAAGATTATGGATTCTGAATGAACCACATATAAAGAGAGGATGATTCCTGTGTACAATCGTATTTTAATTGCTATTGACGGATCGAACAACTCCAAGCGCGCGGCAAAACACGCAGCCTGGCTTGCAAGCGTAAATCCTGAAGCATCCATCGTTGCACTATATGTATTGAATTATGATCGGACACGTACGGATGTCATCCACGATGCTGAAGTTGAAGACCTTCATTTGTACCGTAAAGAACTGATTGAACCGTTAATGGACCAGTTCGTAAAACAACAAGTGAAACATGAACTTGTCATCCGACACGGTGAACCAGGGCCGACAATCGTGTCCTATGCAAATGAAAATGCGTTCGACCTTGTCATTATTGGCAGCAGAGGGTTGAATTCATTCCAAGAGATGCTACTTGGCAGCGTAAGCCATAAAGTGGCCAAACGGGTATCGGCGCCTGTATTGATTATTAAATAACAGAACGTCAGGAGTTGTACTTCATGAAAAAAGGAAAGTGGAATAGCATTACGGATGTGAACGGTGTCAAAGTTGGCCATGTCACACTGCATGAGCAGTCCAGTTCGACAAGTGCTTGTACAGGTGTGACCGCTATACTGCCTCACGAAGGGAATCTGTTTGAGCAAAAAGTTCCAGCTGCAAGCTTTGTATTGAACGGCTTCGGCAAGACAGCGGGACTGATTCAAGTGGAGGAGTTAGGTGTTATTGAATCGCCCATTATGTTAACGAATACTTTCAGTGTTGGCGCGGTGCTGGAAGGCACATTGCAATACATACTCGACAGCAACCCGGCAATCGGCGACTCGACAAGTTCACTGAACATCGTCGTCGGTGAATGCAATGACAGTTATTTAAATGCCATGCGGGAGATGAAAGTCCGTCCTACACATGCTCTCGAAGCGCTTCGTAGTGCAGAAAGCGGTCCGATTGCACAGGGGGCCATCGGAGCGGGTAAAGGGATGATTTGTTACGGCAGAAAAGGTGGGATTGGTTCGGCGTCAAGAGTGATCGAAGGTGATGAGGCTGCAACGGTTGGCGTCTTAACATTGACCAACTTCGGGGATGAAAAAGAATGTCTCATCAATGAATGGCTTAAGCGGAATGGATATTCTTGTGATAGTAAAAGCGAGCAAACGACAACAGACTTTGAAGATAAGCCTGATGGATCCGTTATGATTATTGTCGCGACGGATGCGCCTGTCAATGAACGTCAACTGAAGCGTCTCGCTAAGCGTGCAGCTATCGGACTTGGCAGGACAGGAACGTCTCTCCATAACGGCAGCGGGGATATTATCATCGCGTTCTCGAATGCCTATACGATTCCACACGCGAATGAGCTATCGACAGTGACGCAGACGATTTTGAGGGACGACGCACCTCTCATGAACAAACTCTTCCAAGCTACTATTGAAGCAACAGAAGAAGCGGTCTATCAATCGCTCATACATGCGGAAACAACGACAGGCAGGAAAAACAGAACAGTTGAACGGTGGCCTGTAAAATTGCGAGAGGACAATCCCAAAAGCTAAAATCACTATTCAGGTTTTTTCTATATAAAGAGCAACACAGGTGAAGGAGACTAATCTCCTTCACCTGTGTTGCTTTTAGTTAACTATAGATTTTACAAGTCTCGTCATTCAAATCCGTTTTCATCGGCAAGGACGAGTTTCACTTTTGGCACTTGCTCTTTCGCAGTCAATATATAGAGTACGTCCTTCGCCTGCAATTTTGTCCGGCCCGTCGGCATGACGAGTTTACCATCTCGAATAATCGCGGAGATAACCGTCTCTTTTGGCAAGCCGAGCGTTTGAACTTTTTGGTCAAGGAATGGCGAATTGACTGAAATTTCAACTTCAAGCATTTCTGCATTCGCTTTATCCATCGATATAAGTTCCAGTTGATGAATTCGCTTTGGCAAAGGTGGTGCTTCAAGCCCCAGCCAACGAGCAACGTTCGAAATCGTCGACCCTTGCAACAAGGCCGAGGTGATGACGATGAAGAAAATCATATTGAAATACAAGTACGGGTTCGGAACTCCGGCAAGTAACGGGAATGTCGCCAATACAATCGGTACAGCTCCTCGTAAGCCTGCCCATGACAAGAACAGCTTTTCCTTGAATGAATAGTCAAAAAATATCGTGCATAGAAATACCGCTACAGGGCGCGCGACAAACATAAGAATAAAGGATAATACAAGCCCTTTCCAGATTAGGTCCCAGTTCGCCAGCTCTTTCGGAAAGACGAGAAGTCCGAGGATAACGAACATGACTAATTGCATAAGCCAAGCGAAACCTTCATGGAATCTAAAGATCGAGTGGCTATGGTTCAATTCACGCGTTCCTATCAATATACCAGCCACATACACAGCTAGTAGTCCGCTTCCGCCTACGACAGAAGTGACGGCATAGATCGCTATCGCGAAGCCCATTGACAGAACTGCATACAATCCACTCGCATCCAACTTGATTTTATTCATCCAAACAGAGGACAAGTAGCCGAAGCCAAGACCAAGTATGAGGCCTAATCCCATTTGTACGAAGAAGTTCATAATGAGATTACCGATATCGAAGTTTGGTAGTGTCAGCCATTCGATGAATGCAATCGTGAGGAACATGGCCATCGGATCATTTGAACCCGACTCCATTTCAAGTGTTGAAGACATTTTTGGTTTGATATTCTGCCCGGACATAACGGAAAACACTGCCGCCGCATCTGTCGAGCCTACAATCGAACCAAGAAGGAATGATTCCAGCCAACCTAACCCGAGCACATAATGCGCAGCGATAGCAAGGACAGCCGCTGTGAGGATGACGCCGACAGTCGCAAGGACACTTGCGCCGCCAAGTATCGGTCTGACATTCTTCCACTCTGTCTGAAGCCCACCTTCAAACAGGATAATAATAAGCGCAACAATCCCGATTGTTTGCGCGAGATTAGCATCGGAAAAGTAAATAAGCCCGGATATGTCACTTCCTAAAACCATTCCTAAAATCATGAACAGGACAAGGGCCGGCACACCGGCCCTTGACGTGAGTTTGGTCATTAGTACACCGCAAAGCAAAAAGAATCCTATGAGCAGTATGATGCCATCTATTGAGAAATCGTTCATTCTTTACCCCTTTCCCGACACCGGCCTAGTTATAATATGTAGAGGAGATCCCGATGACCCCCATTCGTTTTAAAGCTCTTCGCCGACAATCTTCACTTCGAGCTCCAGGTCGATATCATATCGGCCTTTCACTTCTTTTTTAACCATTTCGATTGTACGGATATAGTCGGTAGCAGTCGCATTGTTTTTATTGACGATGAAGCCCGCATGTTTAACAGACACTTCCGCACCACCAAACCCTTTCCCCTGCAGTCCACTGTCCTGAATCAGTTTGCCTGCAAAAAAACCAGGAGGACGTTTGAAAACACTGCCCGCAGACGGGTATTCCAGTGGCTGCTTGGATTCACGTTGAAACGTTAAATCCGCCACTTTTGCATCAATTGCTTCCTGGTCGCCTATCGACAGTTCAAAGTCGGCAGATAAAACATAATAGCCTTCTTTCGCGATAATACTCTTTCGGTAGCCAAGCTCTAACTCTTCTTTCGATAACACGAACACTTTCCCGCTATGATCCATGACAGTCGCCTCAAGGATAATGTCTTTAATTTCCCCGCCGTAAGCACCAGCATTCATCGCCATCGCACCGCCAATGCTGCCGGGAATCCCACATGCAAATTCAATGCCTGTCAAACAAGCAGCGGCCGCACGCTTAGAGACATCAATAATATGTGCGCCTGCCTCGGCATGAACGCGTGTGCCGTCGATCACGATTTTATCAAGTTTTGACATATGTAAAACAATGCCCCTGACGCCACCGTCGCGCACGACCATATTGGAACCGTTCCCTAATAACAAAAGCGGGATTTCCGATTCGAATGCATACCGGACAGTGCTTTGCATCTCGTCCAGCGTTCCTGGTATGACGAGCAAATCAGCCGATCCACCAAGTTTTGTCTTTGTATATTTGTTTAATGGTTCATCTATAAGTACATCGCCAATCATCACATTCTTTTTCAAATCCTCAAGCCATACATGTTTTGACATCTAAACACATTCCTTTCGAGGTAGTGAAATTCTGATACGCAAAGGGAGTGTGTCGCAATTTTTTCGGGAATCAGCATTATTTGTCCATCTTCCCCGGCGCTCACAGCCATTGAAAATCCCATTTATCCAAACGATCAGTTAAACCTTTCACTCTTATAAGTATGCTTGCAATGCGCGTATTTGACAAGAGAATCTTCTTGATTAAGCTGTTTAATTTGCAAGTCGGATACTTTGTTTCCTTAAGAAAAAGACTGCCCTCCCGTATCGGATTTAGGGACAGTCCTTGTTCTAAGAAAAGCGAATGTATTAAATCTCACAGTTCTCTTCTGTACGAATGTCTACGACGTTTCCGATAAGCACTTTGAATTACGGCTGTATGCCTTCTTCTGTTGCTACTTTCAGTAATGCTTCCGCGAAAGCCTCCGCAGGTTGTGCACCTGAAATGGCATATTTCCGGTTAATCACGAAGAAAGGAACACCTTGCACACCAATCTGTCCCGCTTCTGCAATGTCGCTACGAACTTCATCCGCAAACTCGTCGGATGAAAACATGTTCTTCACGCGATCTTTTGACATACCTGCTTCTTCAGCAATCGTCAGCAATGTTTCTTCTTTGCCCAGTGCTTCTCCATTGATGAATGACCCTTGGAGCAATCTTTCAGAAACAGCGGCACCTTTGCCTTCCTTTTCTGCAAGTTTCGCTAGTCTATGCGCATTGAATGTGTTTGCCGCTTTCATTTCATCTACGTTATAAGTCAGTCCGACCGTCTTCGCTTGTTCAGAAACGTTCGCCATCATTTTTTCCGCTTCTCCCAGGCTGACATTATATTTTTGCGCCAATCCGTCTAACATGAGCGCCTCTGTATCGACCGGCGTATTCGGATCCAGCTGAAATGCTTTGAAAGCCACTTCGGCTTTATCTGTCAAATTTGTTGATGCTAGCGCTTCTTCCAACCTTCTTTTACCGATATAACAAAATGGACATACGTAATCGGACCATATTTCAATCTTCATTTTTACGACCACCTCTCTCTTTCTATTTTAGATTCCTTCTAACATGGCAACAATGAATATGCCTACTACTGGTGATATATACAAATTTATGGAGGATTGACGATGAATAATTCACTCTGGCTGCAAACCGCCTACAAAAAGAAGCCTTTCCCACCCCTAGATAAAGACGTAACGTGTGATGTATGCATTATCGGTGGCGGATTGAGCGGGATTGCCAATGCGTACTTTCTTGCAAAAGAAGGAATCGATGTCATCTTATTGGAAAAAGACACACTTCTCTCAGGTGCGACAGGGAATTCAACTGGTAAACTGACCGTTCAGCATGATCTTGTCTACGCGGACCTGATTAAACAATTCGGCCATGACCATGCAAAACTTTATTATGATGTGAACCGGAAGGCGATGGACTTCGGCAGATCCTTCGCGGAAGGGGATGAATTGCGAAGCGCAGATTCTGTGCTTTTTTCCCAATCGAGATACGGAACAGAACAATTGAAGGCGGAGAAACAAGCATACGATGTCCTTGGAATTCCTGGACAGCTAGGACGTAGTAGCGAATTGCCGCTCAAAACGGATGCCACTTTAACAATTCTAAATGAAACACAAATCCATCCCGTCCGCTTTGGTCAACATCTGGCAGAACTTGCCGTAAAAGCCGGTGCCCGTATATTCGAACAGACCGATGTTCAGCTGATGGACTTAAAGAAACGGTTGCTGTATACGGCAAACAAACATGAAATCCAATTCCGAAATCTTATATTATGTACGCATTATCCGATCGAGGCGTTACGCGGTCTACAAATTCTCAAATTAAGTGTCAATCGTTCCTATATCGCTTCCGCTCCCGCAAATATGCCATTGCAAGGTCAGTATATTTCTGTTGATAAACCGAAGCGTTCCGTCCGGACAGTACACATCGATGGAAAAACACATTTTTTACTATCCGGTGAAGCGCATGTCGCAGGCATGGAGAAAGAAACACATATACATTACGAAAGACTGTCAACAGAATTGAAGGACATATACCAACTTGAGCCATTCAACTATCGATGGTCCGCTCAAGATCCGTCCACTCCCGACCTCATCCCTTATGCAGGTGCCATTTCAACAAGCATGCCCTATGTCTTCATCAGTACAGGTTACCGAAAATGGGGGTTGACCAATTCCATTGCAAGTGCACGGATCATTAGCGACCAAATCGTGGGCCGTGAAAATAAAGCCATTGCACTTTACGCACCAGATCGCACAGGCTTCGGATCGTTCCTATTACAGGCATTGCGCAATACAGGACTTGTTTTAAAAGAATTCACAGGTGGACATATCACACGTACCGATTCACCGATTTGTACCCATATGGGTTGCAGAACACGTTGGAATGAAGCCGATCAAACCTGGGATTGCCCGTGCCACGGTTCACGATTCAGAAATGACGGCTCTGTATTGGAAGGACCCGCAACAAAACCATTGGATTTGAGTTAAGGAGAGAGTATGAGAGGGATAGGATGAAATCCACTTAGTATGATGACGTGAGATCCGCTCAACATGGCACGAGAACCGCTCATGTTTGCCAAAAACCGCTCAACATGGCATGATATCCGCTCATGTTTGTCAAAAACCGCTCAACATGGCACGATAACCGCTCATGTTTGTCAAAAACCGCTCAACATGGCATGATATCCGCTCATGTTTGTCAAAAACCGCTCAACATGGCACGAGAACCGCTCAACATGGAGCAATAACCGCTCAACATGAATCAATAACCGCTCAACACGAATCAATACCAATTCATGAATCAAAAAAAACAGGGTCATGCACATAATATGCACGACCCTATCTCACTGCTTATTTCAATGCTTCTGTCAAAATCGGTACGATTTGTTTCTTACGGGATACGACCCCTTTGAAGATTCCTCTGTTATCCGTCAAACCAACATTGAATGCAGCACATGCGCGTTCTGCTTCACGTCCGAGTGCGATGACCGTTGAATCGTTGTTCAAGATGTCGGTGACGACGAATAGGAACAATTGCAAGTCCTTCTCTTCAATGATGCTGTTTAGCAACACTTCGAGTTCCGCTTGACGCTCGATGACGTCGTTCACTTCAATTGCATTCACTTGTGCAATTTCCACTTTAGAATCGCCGATTGTGAATTCTTTTGCATCCAGCGTGACAAGCTCTTCAAGTGATTTTCCACTTAAATCTGCGCCCGCCTTCAACATTTCAAGTCCGTAGCTTTGTGCATCCACTTCCGCGATAGCTGCCAATTCTTCAGCCGCTTTACGATCTTCTTCTGTAAAAGTCGGTGATTTAAACAGCAAGGAATCCGAAATAATCGCAGATAACATGAGCCCCGCAATTTCTTTAGGAATCTCCACGTCATGCTCCTTGTACAACTTCTTCAAAATCGTCGCCGTACAACCGACTGGCTCCGCACGATAATAAAGTGGATCTGCCGTTTGGAAGTTGGCAATTCGGTGATGGTCGATAACTTCAATGACTTGCACATCATCCAAGTCATCCACACTTTGCTGCTTTTCATTATGGTCCACAAGAATGACTTGCTGTGCATCTTCTCCCGCCTTTTCAATCAGGCGTGGCGCTTCGAAACCAAACTGGCTAAGGGCATATGCCGTTTCACCTGAAATTGATCCGAGACGGACAGCTTCCGCGTCCATTCCAATTTGTTGCTTTAGATAAGCATAACTGATTGCCGATGTTATTGAATCGGTATCAGGATTTTTATGTCCAAACACTAATACTTTCGCCATTGTAATCCTCCTGTTGATGTCTATATTCCTGTTTATTCTATCATAAAGGTTCACTGAACAGAATCGCTTCAAGTTCATCTTTATTCACAATAAAGTCTTCAATCGTATACTTGTCCAAAACGGCAAGATACGCAAGCAAAGCTTCATGCAATGCACCTTTTAACCGGCACACACTCGTTAAGATACACTGGTTATTACCAGGTCTGAAACACTCGACCAAATAGAAATCATCTTCTGTCCGGCGAACTAGCTCGCCGACATTTATATCTCTGGGCAACTTTTTCAGACGTATGCCGCCGCCTCTTCCACGTACCGTTTCCACAATCTCCATCTTTCCAAGTTCATGGACGACTTTCGTCAAATGATTTTTAGAAATTTGATAACGGTCAGAAATCTCCTGAATCGTTGACAATTCGCCTGCATCCTTTGCTCCTAAATAAATGAGCACACGCAATGAAAAATCTGTATATAACGTTAACCGCATAATTTCCACCGCCATTCACAACCTATTATAGCGATTATGTCGGTATCGTGAAAGAAATGTGTCTAAAGTTTAAACACTTTTTAAAGATGCATTTAAAATGTATCTTTAAGCGACGATATCGTTTATTGTGGAATTAACAAAACAAGAAAGGTTGTGCATCACATGCTATCTCAACAAACAATCGATATCGTAAAATCTACAGTACCTGTTCTTGAACAACACGGAAAAACAATTACAACGGTTTTCTACAAAAATATGTTCGAAGCTCATCCAGAGCTATTAAATATTTTCAACCACGCAAACCAATCAAAAGGCCGTCAACAGGCTGCACTCGCTAACGCGGTCTATGCCGCTGCAGCAAACATCGATAACTTAGGTGCAATCTTACCGACAGTTATCCAAGTCGCTCACAAACACCGTTCACTCGGCATCATGCCTGAACATTATCCAATCGTCGGCTACCATCTTCTAGGAGCGATCAAAGAAGTACTCGGCGATGCGGCAACTCCGGAAATCATCGCAGCATGGGGAGAAGCATACGGTGTCATCGCAGATGCGTTCATCGGTGTCGAGAAAGATATGTATGACAAGGTCGAAGAAGAAACTGACGGTTGGAGAACTTTCAAAGACTTCACGATTGTTGAAAAAGTCGAAGAGAGTGATGTCATCACTTCATTCTATTTCAAACCAGTTAACGGAAAGAAACTTCCTACTTACAAACCTGGCCAGTACATTACAATCCGCTTCCAGATTCCTGGAGATGAGTATTTGATTAATCGTCAATATAGCTTATCTCAAGCACCTGGTAACGATACATTCCGTATTTCGGTAAAACGTGAAGATGAATGCATGCCAAACGGTAAAGCTTCTGTCCACATCCACAGAAACCTACATGTCGGTGATACTGTTGAATTGAGTGCCCCAGCTGGTGATTTCCATCTGGATACTGAAAGCAAAACACCGGTTACATTAATTAGTGGCGGCGTCGGCATCACACCGATGATGGCGATGTACCAAACAATCGCAAACGAACAACCGGAACGTCCGGTTGCGTTCCTACACTCTGCACGTACACGCAACCATCAGGCATTCAATGACGTTTTACACAACATCAACGAGTCATTGCCAAATTCAACTTATAAAGCCCTCTATTCTGAGGAAGGCGATGGTTTCATCACAGCTGAATTCTTGGCTAAGCATGTCATTGATGGCAGCGACGTCTATGTCTGTGGTCCAACACCGTTCATGCAGGCAGTTGTATCAGCCTTGCATAAAAATGGGGTAGCGAACGAAAATATCCACTTTGAATTCTTCGGCCCTGCTGAACAACTTGAATTAGTTCAAGCGTAATCACATCAACAATAAAAAACGCAGCTTCCCTCAGACAGGGATGGCTGCGTTTTGTTGTTCAATGCGGGTAATATAATCGATTGACAGCCGGTTAAATTCCTCTGGCTGGTCAATATTGCACACATGTCCGGAATCCTTGATAGCAATGAATTCAAATGTCTTACTATCCGCAACTACTTTTTCAACAGGCGGGATGAACAGATAATCTTCATCCCCCATAAGAAACAACGTCGGGATTGCCGTCGTAGACATTTGTAATCGTGACAAATACGGATTGATGAGCTGCGTCAATGAAAACCATTTCACAAATTCTTTCTGGCACATCTTTTTTGCTTCATTCACAAAAACCATACGCGATTCCTCATGCTTCTTCTGTGGCATGACGATGTACGCCAATAGCTTATAAAGAAGCATATATGGAACAATTTTCTTTGAGACATGGCCGACGAACAACAGGAATTTCGTTCGGATATCTAAACGAATAATTGCGCCTCCGAGAACGAGAGATTTTACACGCTCAGGATGGTTATCCGCCATTGTCTGAGCCACAATTGTGCCAAGCGACATGCCTACGACGTGTGTCTTTGAAATATTGAGTGTGTCGAGTACTTCGACGACATCTTTCGCGATATCCGCAAAGCTGTCACCTTTTTCCCAATTTCCTTTTTGCGATTGCCCATGGCCGCGTAAATCAACCAATAATATATTGTAATGCTTGCGGTATTCGCGTATTTGCTTGAACCAAACAGAAGAGCTTCCACCGGCGCCATGTATGAATGTGACCCAGGGTGCATCTTCCTTCTTCTGATACGTCCGATAGTGAATCAAGTTCTTCATTCCTTCCTTACGTACTCCTTCAATTAAACCACCGTGTCAATCACACTGACAACCTTATACCCCCCATTAGAAGTGATTTCTATGAAACTTTGTCGAATATTCGACAAAAAAAGACTACTACAGCACAATGCGTGTAGCAGCCTTGTATTTTTCATTTGACAAATTCAGCGTGCGACTTTCTTCGGTAACTTGATTGATGCATAGATTAAAACTGCTGATAGCAACAGTCCCATATAACCGATGTACGGATATAAATGAGCAACCAAGTTCTTGAATCCGAGGAAGCTCAATCCGAATCCGATTAGCAGCGTAATTAAAACGAATCCTTTAAACTTACTAGTTCCGATTGTGACAAAGCGTGCGCCAAACGCATAGAACATACTTACAGCTGTATTGAAGATCATGCCGTACAACACGAATGCCATTAAGATGGCTAGAATTGGAGAAATGTCATTGATGATCGCAAGCATCGGAAGATCCGCGTCTTTGACCACATCAACTTTCGAAAAGATTGCCAAGTGGCTCAATAGAATCATGATTCCGAGTCCGAGTCCACCGACCAAACCGCCCAATGCAGCAGTTCTCTCGTCCTTTTCCGCTCCACCCATAACAAGTGCCATCGAAGCACCAACAGCTATGTTAAACGACACATAGTTAATAGCTGATATGAACCAGTTCGGCAATGTTGTATCGACTGCATTGGCAATCGGACTCAACTCTGCAAAAGACTGATCCATTGTAAACAAACTGTAAATGGATACGCCTATAACTGCAAGAATGAGGAATGGTGTAATACTTCCGATAACCGCCACTACTTTATCGACATTCAACAAGATCGTTGCGAAGACAAGCACGATCATTAGACCACTACCAATATAAGATGGTAACCCGAATTGTTGTTCCAAATTCGACCCTGCCCCAGCAATCATAACCGTACCGACACCGAACAACGTAATGATAATGATGAAGTCAATAATTGTTCCTAAGAAACGGCCGCTGATTGTGTAGATGACATCTTTATGTGAAGTCGTCTGCAGTCTGCTTCCCAATCTCGTTAATGCCATACCTATGTAAGCGAATAATGCTGTTGAAATAATGGCAGCGACGATCCCCATGTACCCGAAAGCCGTAAAGTATTGGAGAATCTCCGCACCTGACGCAAAGCCTGCACCGACTATGATTCCGATGAAAGCGCTTCCCATTTTAAGAACTTTTTTCACGTGATATACCCCCTACTGTTATCATTGGAAAACATCTATGTATATTTATAAAATAATGCGAATATTCAACGCATGTTTGATGGTCCCGTATTAATCTACCACGCATGAAGATTACTTTCAAGGGCGACATTTGTAGTAGGTCTATTGTCAGAATAGAGTCCACTCCCCGCCCCATATGAAAAAGCTGCCCCCACTAGGAGACAGCTCACTAAAGTATTATATTTTAATTATGCTTCCAAAAGTTTTTTTGACTCACGGATAAAAGCAGGAATGTCATCCGGTGTACGGCTCGTCACGAGTTGATTTTGACAGACAACAACTTCTTTGTCTGCATATTTTGCACCCGCATATTCCATATCCACTTTGATGGATTTGTAGCCGGTTGCGTCACGGCCTTCAAGTGTTTTCGCCGTTATGAGAAGTTGTGGTCCATGACAGATTGCAAATACAGGCTTCTTGCCATCCATGAACTTCTTCGCAAATTCGACAAAACGATCGTCGGCTCGGAGTTGGTCAGGGGAGAAACCACCCGGTATGAACAGCGCATCAAAATCATCAGCATTCACTTCATCGATACCTTTATCGATTTTGACAGCCGTGTTTTCACTCTTGCCTTTCACTTCCTTGCCTGCTTCCTTTTCAATTGTCACCACTTCATGTCCGGCTTCCTTGAACGCTTTTGCCGGATCTGTGTACTCGGAGTCTTCGAATAGATTTGTGATTACCGTAGCAATTTTCGCCATTTGAACAATCATCCTTTCAAATTTCCTAATCCCTTCTTCTATTCCACTAACCCCATTGACTAAACCTATGGGCGATATTTTGAAACGTATGGACTATCCTTTTCAAAGAATCGCCACGGGTAATGAACCGCTTCGCCGGTATTCCCGATACCGACCCGTGGACCTGTTTCAATTGCTTCCGCACCGGGTCCTTTTGAGATGAACAGCGGTTCGTCCGTCCAATGATGTCCGTAGTACTCCATCGTCACGCCTAACGCCTTTGAAAGTTTACCTGGCCCATTTGTCCAATCTTTCATCTTCAAGTGTTCTCCGCGGTTCTGTTGCATTAACTCGAGGCCTTCGACCGGTTCCGCTCCTCGGATGAGGATAGCATGTGGTGTTCCGACCGGTCCGCTGACGACGTTCATCAACGTATGCGTGTGCATTTGGTACGTGTAGACGAGGCCCGGTTCACCGAACATGATCTCCGTCCGCTTCGTCCGGCGGTTCCCGAAACTATGCGCTGCACGGTCTTCCGGTCCATGGTAAGCTTCCGTTTCTACAATCCTACAAACAATGATTCCGCCCGGCGTCTTGTGCACAATGTATTGGCCAACTAGTTTTTCCGCAAGCTCAAGGACAGGCGCTTCGAAAAATGATGGGTCAATCGGTTTATACATCCATATCCCTCCGTCCTATCGCATTTGTATCTACATTATGGTGAAGCGATGCTGTATACTCAAGAAAAATGATGAAGGATGATGGAAACATGAAACAGTTACAACAGGAAATTAAAGAATTTACAGAGCAACGTGGGTGGACAGGCAATCGTGATCCCCGAAACCTGGCCATTTCAATCTCATTGGAGGCGAGCGAATTGCTCGAGCATTTCCAATGGAGCCCGTCCGACGAAACAGTAGCAGCGAACCGAGATGAAATTGCAGAGGAGGCGGCAGATGTATTCATCTATTTGTTGCAGTTTGCAGACGTTCTTAACATAGACTTGTTAGATGCTGCTCGCGCTAAAATCGAGAAGAATGAAAAACGGTTTCCTATTGGGTAATTGAGCGTGCTAGAGGAAGTCGGCTTTTCTCGTTATCACCGCTTAGCACACTTTTATCACCACTTACCCAGGTATTTACAATTGAATCTCTTAAAAACACGTATAAGAGCCAGAGAAGGCGAGGCCCTCTCCGGCATCTTTCATGATAATCCTTGCCCTTGGGCAAACTCCTTATACAAAGAATGCGATTCGAATAACTCATCATGTGTACCGATGCCCGTAATTCGGCCCGCCTCTAAAAAGAGTAGTTGGTCGGAATCGATGACAGTCGACAACCGATGCGCAATGATGAGCGTCGTCCGCCCTTCCATTAACCGCTGTAATGCTTCTTGCACATGCGTTTCAGAACCGCTGTCTAGATTTGACGTCGCTTCGTCTAACAATAGAATTTCCGGGTCATGCAACAGCGCACGCGCAATGGCTATCCGCTGACGTTGGCCACCTGAAAGCTTCATGCCACGTTCACCTACTAACGTTTCAAACCCGTCAGACATTTCTTCGATAAATTGCAGTGCATTTGCTGCCTGTGCTGCTATCCGCACTTCATCCATTGAAGGACGAACTTCCAAACCATACGCAATATTATCCACGATTGTTCCGCTTAGCAATGGGCTTTCCTGTGACACATAGCCAATCCGCTTCCGCCAATCAGACAATGCGATATCCCGAATTCGGGTGTCACCGATGAATATATCCCCTGTAGTCGGTGTATAAAACCGTTCAATGAGTGAGAAGATTGTCGTCTTTCCTCCACCACTTGGACCGACGAATGCCGTAACCGTCCCAAGTGACGCTTGAAATGATACATCATCCAACACTTGCTTCCCTGATTCGTAACCAAATCCGACTGACTCAAAGCGCAATCCACCTTCTGGAACAACCGTCGCTCCTTCAGCCTTCTCACTGTCCATACCGAGGATCTGCTGGATTCTTTCCGTTGCACCTACCGCTTTTTGGAATATCGTAAACACTTGTGCCATTTGCGCAAACGGCATAATAATTTGGAACATGAGGAAGATGATTGCGACAAGCGTTCCGGCAGTCAAAGCACCTTTCGCCACTTGCGCACCGCCATACCCAAGAATAACGACAAGAATGCTCATCATTACAAGTGTCATAACCGGCGATATTATCGCCTGGACCTTCGCTTCCTTTAAACCGAATGAAAACAGTGAGCGTATCGCTTTCTCACCATGTGCACCTTCATTGGGCTCCGCACGATAAGCCTTCACTAAACGAATATCACCAAGTACTCTTCCGAGGTGACCTGAGAATTTTGCCATCTCAGCCTGTGTCGCCCGTGCAATCTTATGCATAATTTTACCGAGCGGCATAATGATGGCGAAACTGACCGGGATGCTAATCAGCATGATTAACGTCATTTTCCAATCCAAATAAAGCAAGATCGCAATGGCACCGATAATCGAAATAATACCTGCAATGAACGAGACAAGATGATCCGAAACGAGTTGTTTCAGCATCGTTGTATCCTGCGTAATACGGCTCATCGTCTCTCCGGTTTCATTGTCATCGTAATAGGAAACCGGCAGTCTCAAAATTTTAGCCCAAAGCTTCGTCCGTAAGTCTGCTACAATCGTTTCGCCTATATAGGCTAATAAATACAGCGAAATTCCGCCAAGTACCGCCTGTACGACGAAAACACCAAACAGGAATGCACCTGTTTTCCAACTGAAGGATGCTGCCGTCAAGGAATCTACTAATTCCTTTGTGACAAGTGGGATCGCCAAGCTTGCGACTGTTGAAAATAAGGACAAGACGAGAGCAATAATTGTTATTCCTTTTGGCCATGTCAATTGCTTCAATAACGAGAAAAACTCCTTCATCGATCCTTTACTTTGTACTTCACTCCCCATTACATAACCTTCTTTCTCTCTATCGTCCGAAGCCACAAATCCACTTCTTTCGGTGATTGTAAAATTAGCGTATCCACATTCATTTTACTAAGCATTTCCAGCACGCCTGGCCGCTTTTTCTTTGGATACGTCCATATGAATTTAGCAAACTCCCAATCGATTTTTTCATTACAGCCTTCCGCCATATCAGGACGTGTTGCGCCTTTATATGTCCAAACCCTTTTCAACACTCTTGACAAGCAGAGCCAATTCGGGAAATCGAGAAAAATAATCAAGTCAGCATATCTCGAACGCATCTCAATCGTCGAATTAAAATTCCCATCGATAATCCATGCAGGCTCTTCTAGTGCCATTTGTAGCTTCTCCTTGAATTCCGATTTCGGAGTCGGTACCCATCCTTCATTCCAATAAACTGCGTCTAGATGAAGGACAGGTAAATCGAGAATTTCCGCCAGTTTAATGGAAAGTGTTGACTTGCCTGCTCCACTGCACCCAATTAGAAGAATCCTTTTATACTCATTCATGTTCTTCGTCCTTAATGCGCTGCAGTATTTCGCCGATTGCTAGCCAATCCGCGTCGAGATTCGGTCTGTGAGATGGCCGATAAAAGATCGATGCCGGATGAAAGGTAGGGACAATTCGATGATGCTGTTCGGTCCACTCAAATACTTTATCATCGAGTCCACGTAAGTACTGCACAGGTCTTTCCAACAATTGACCATGCAGTTCTGTTACTTTTGCATCCTTGCCGACTAGCCGTTGCAAACCGACATTGCCAAGAGTGACAATTAGTTTCGGTTTAATGTTGGCGATTTCATAATCTAATACGGGAGCATGCGCTAAAATCTCTAGACGTGTCGGTGGTCGATTGTATTTGCGCGTCGTCAGCGTGCCGTCACGTTCACGCTTTTCGCCCCAGCGGTACGGTCTACTCCGCACAGCACTCGTAATATAGACATCTTCACGTGACAAACCAATGGTCGCGAGCGACTTCATCAATTCTTTCCCTGCGCGTCCGATGAAAGGAATACCGTCGACCAATTCAAATTCCCCCGGTGCTTCGCCAATCAGCATCAGTTCGGGATTTTCCGGTCCTTCACCATAGATGAAGCCTTCCACAGGAAATCCTTCAATGCGTTCCTTACCGAGTTGCGCCATCATTTCAGGTATCCGAAACATCGACTCACCCCTTTCACCCTTGTAATATATTTATCGTTTCATCCAAAAACGGTTTTCCGTCTCCCCGCTTGATTTTTTCAATGCCCGCTTCTATACGATCATATCGACATGCGCGGATAAGTGCGAATAAGTGAGGGACCGCTTCCTGTTCGCGATTAGACAAAGGCCTTTCTGCACTGTACGCCCTTATGTATGCTGTATAGCGCTCGTCGGGCGTTTCAGGTCCCTCATAGTCATAATGCCATGCCAAATAGATGGCGATTGCAATGCATTCATTGACAAGCACTTCATCGCCCGCGATATCGTAATCGAAGACCGCAGTCATTTTATGCTGTTGGAATAACATATTATAAGGTGCAAAATCACCTTGGACAGGTCCTAGGGGAAGCTTACCCCAAAATGTATGCAAAATAGATCTTCTTGCTTCATATAATTCCTTGATGGCGATCATTTCTTTTACGTGCTGGTCATGTTCTTTGAGAGTACGCATCAAGTCCAAAAAACAAAGTTCATTTTCATCATAATCTCCAAGTGCATCGGTTGCATTGCCACCGAACATGCCCCAGCTTGTTCCTGTCCCGAATCGCATAGCTGTATTTTCCGAAACGAGATGTTGTTTCGCCAGCATGCGGCCGATTTCTTCGATATGCAGCATTCGTAAGCATTTAACTTCCTCACCCACACCTTTTTGTTCGAGAATGAAGTGCATCTGACCGTGCTTGACATAATATTTACCGTCAAGCGTCTGGACAGGTGTGATGAACGGCAAGTTCGCTTCCCTCATGAGATGCGTGAGGGTTATTGTTTTTTCAATATATACTAGCGATTGCTTTCCGCCCTTTACATAGTACTGTTTGCCGTCCACTGTCACTTCTGCGACGAGTCTATCTTGGTCACGCAAAACTTCAGTTGCAGTCGGTGGATTTGAAAAGTACTGTTGGAGGACTTCTTCAATCATTTCCATCACCTTCCATAATATACTCTTTCAAAGCCCATTCCACACTATTGGCGAAATTGCTCCCCGCTCCCCAGTCAAAGCGGAAAAACACACCTTCCGAACTCCCCGCCGCCACGACATGGACACGTGTTACGCCGTCAAAATTGTCGATCGTCGACGTAACGGACGCCCGATTATTGGAGCGCATATAATATTTTTCCATGATTAACACATGCATTTCCCCCATAGTGGTATTCCTTACATAATGGTCGACTAACGTGCCGCTGATACTGCCTTTGATGATTTCAGAGTGGATCCTGTCTGCCGCTTCTTTCGGAGACAGACTAACATTGAAGTTTTTAATAGACATACCGACACCCCCTATTGATACTAGTATTACGATTGAAGGAGATTGAAAGTTTCAAGTACTTTTAAAGGATTCGTAGGTGGAATGGAATTACAGGCGTGGCGTGGGGTTATACGGGCGCGACGGCAACGAATACGAGCGCGGGACCACCGTTTTCGGGCGCACCACTCGACTTTACGAGCACGGACTCACTATTTTCGGGCGCACAACACGACTTTACGAGCGCGGACCAACGATTTACGGGCGCACAACATGACTTTACGAGCGCGGACCCACTGTTTACGGGCGCGCAACATGACTTTACGAGCGCAGACCCACTGTTTACGGGCGCGCAATATGACTTTACGAGCGCGGACTCACTATTTACGGGCGCGCAACATGACTTTACGAGCGCGGATTCACTGTTTACGGGCGCACCACTCGACTTTACGAGCGCAGTCCCACGATTTACGAGCGCGCGGCGACTTACCTTACAAGCACACCCACATAAAAAAGGACTGCAGCGTAAGCAGTCCTTTCTGTTTCATTCCAATTCCATCTGTTTCGTTTCCGTGCCGAGCACGATGACTGCGAGGACGCCAATAATGATGGCCCCGCAGAAGATACCGAAGACCACTTCGAATCCATGTCCAGCGGCAAGCAGTGAGCCGACGAGCAACGGACCGAAAATCCCGCCGATTCTTCCAACAGCTGCCGCCATACCGGAACCTGTCGCTCTGACAGAAGTCGGGTATTGTTCTGGTGAGTATGCGTAAAGTGCACCCCATGCGCCTAAGTTAAAGAAGGACAAAAATGCACCAGAAATAAGCAACATAGTTAACGTATCCGAGTTGCCAAAAGCAAGTGCGCTCGCCGCGGTTCCTATCAGATAAGTTGAAAGGACAAACTTTCTGCCCGTTCTTTCAATTAGCCAAGCAGCTGTAAAATAGCCCGGCAATTGAGCCAATGTCATAATGAGAACATATTTAAAGCTATGAATCATATCGAATCCTTTTATTACCATGACGCTTGGCAACCAAAGGAACATGCCGTAATAGGAGAAGACGACTGTGAACCAGACGATCCAAAGCATCGTTGTCCTGCGCGCGTATGGTTTTGACCAAATGAGTTTCATTTTCGCACCAAATGATTGTTTTGGCTTCCCTTCCAATTCGAACTTCGGTGAATCGGGAAGGTTTCTTCGTAAGTAAATCGCGTAAAATGCAGGTAATGCGGTTATGATTAGTGCGATTCTCCAGCCAAATTCCGGGATGACGAAATAAGCAATTAATGCGGCGATTAGCCAGCCGGCAGCCCAAAAGCTTTCGAGCAATACAACGACGCGTCCTCGCTCTTTCGCGGACACACTTTCAGATACGAGAGTCGAAGCAACAGGCAATTCTCCTCCGAGCCCAGCGCCAACGAAAAAGCGCAGGATGAGGAAAAAGGTCAACGTAGTTGAGAAAGCCGAAAGACCGCTTGCAAGCGAAAACAAGACAAGGGTCAGCATGAAAACATTCTTTCTTCCGATTCGATCTGCCAAAAGTCCAAAGCCGAATGCACCGACCGCCATACCAATTGAATTGACGCTGCCAATCCATCCCATTTGCGTAGGATTGAGATGCCATTCAACAGAGATGGCTGCGATGACGAATGACAGGATTCCGACGTCCATCGCATCGAACATCCAGCCTGTGCCCGAGATTGCGAGTAGTTTATTGCGTGAAATTGCAGGTTGTTGTTTGTTCACAATTCGTCTGCCCTTCGTTATAGAATGATAGTGTCTTGACACCTGTCATTATACTTCTCCCGATCCATTTGGACAACCTTTATTTAATCAATCCTCAAATTCCCATCGACTATCCTTGCATGAACGCCTAATTTATCCGCGTCAAAATGATAAATCGATTCTCCCACCCAAATTTCCGTACCACTTCTTGCCAGTCCGATGGTGATGACGCCGTCCATTGCTGTTTTAATAATAGTTTTCACACTGTTCACAGAGCCCGTTTCCTGAATAGACACTTTTTCCAGCCCCGTAATTTCACCGCCTCTGCAACTTCCTTCCACAGACACTTTTCCCCTCGTGTCGACAAAGCAATTGGACAAACCTTTCTTCGTCACTTCGATCGTACCACTGCACGATAAAACACTATTAATGGCGTAAGGCAATTTCAATACGGGTGGATCATTTTGTCCGGCTTCACTCTGTTCAATTAATGCACGCGCATCTGCCAGCAACTTCGAGAAGTCATGTGCATTTTTAACAACAGTTAGAGCCGTGTCCGTGAATACGCTATTCAACTGATCGCTAATAAGCGTCCACTCCTGAGAAAGCTGAGCAGAATGTTTATTCACTTTTTGGATGAAATCATTTTTAACCTGTTGAAAATCCAAATACTTCTCCTTCAAAATAATCAGCACAAGTTCTTTCAATTCGGCTGCATCTACTTCTTCGGGATTAACTCCGCGGATATGAATAATTTGCAAAATCGTTGTTTGCATCTTATCCAAATAAGATAGCAGTTCACTCAGTTGACCCGCCAATACATCTTCTAGCACTTCCTGCATCCCGACAGTGACCGTCGATGAGAAAATGTTGCCTTCGATGATAGCTGATTTACCCGATTCGACGACTGCCTTTCTGACAGATCCCCCGACATTAAGTCTTCCTGTCACACCGACGTACATGGAGTTTTCTATTCCACCTTTGATTCGGACGTCTCCTTTGAAACGTATATTCCCACTATGCAAATCGACGTCCCCGTCATGGATGAATTCACTGTTCAAATCAACTGTTATTATCGATCCGTGCTTCTCAATAATAGCCCGGCCGCTTGAAAGGGCATAAATTTCATTACCACGCATCTCTACTTGGTCTCCCAGCTTGAATTCCAGACTACGAACCAATTTAGTCCGTACGGGTCTACCGAACAGATCCATACCATCTACCCCTTGAACAGGCGGTAAATACGTGGCAATAAGCTCATTTTCATTTACAGATTCTATAGGATTCATTTCCCTGAAGTCCACTCTTCCTTGGTCATCCAAACTAAAATTTTTCCCTCTTGCATGCAAATACAGATCGCCATTAAATCCTTCAATCGGCCATTGTCCTTTCGCGATAATCGCTTCAAAAGGTACGACGGCGTTCAAAGCATCCTCAATAACCGAGAAATCGATTCGTTCCGTTATACCGAGCTCAGCCAATTCCTGAACGATGTCTTCGACTGTCAACGGCATATAAGGTTCTACAAGCTCATCCGCCTCGATATAAAGAGCATCCTGAAATCCGGTATCCCGAATGATTCTTGTGATTCTTTTTCCTGGTTCGATTGACAACATCGCTAGGATGTCCTGTTCAATCAACCGAATGGATAGTTGCGGAGGAATGATTTCATCTGCTACACGGATCTCTATTTCATCTTCGTGCGAGACATGCATTTTACCGATCGCTTCTCTGCCATTGATGAACACTTTCACATTGCTACCGGGTTCGATAATTGGAAATGCATCTGTCGATTGGATGACTTCTACACGTTTACCGATCACTCTAGCACCATTCGCCCCTATATCTACTGGACTTGTCAGCTCAGGCACAAGTACTTTAAGCATCGTGACATTCACTTCTGCCAGCCTCTTTTTAAGACCGTACATGCTTTTTCCATTCTGTTCTATTACTTCTACCCGGACTTGTTCGAGCGTTGCATCCAATTCCGCAAGCGCCTGCTCAATCGCTAATTCCACAGTCGGTGCCTTCACTGTCACAGACTTCCCCATTCCACTCACCTCGAACGATTGTTTTATGCATATCGTATCATATTCAATGCGCGTTCTTGCCAAGTATGCACATAAAATCCCAAAAAATAAGAGCCTGCCCACCAGAAAGTGGACAAGCTCGTTTTATCGTTCTTTATAGTCCTGCTTCAACTTCTTTAATCATTTCTTTCATAGACAGCAATCCGCCACCTGACAAGTACCAATATTCACCGTTCAAGTAGACGATTTTGTTATTCTTAAAGGCTTCCGTCTTTTTCACAAGGTCGTTTTCGATAGCGCCTTGTGCACTAGCACCGTTACCGATTGCAGCATCACGGTCGATAACGAACAAAACATCTGGATTTTTTTCAAGGATGTATTCAAATGAAATATTCTGCCCGTGAGTTGAGACTTCGATCTTTTCATCCGCAGGTGTAAATCCTAACACATCATGCACTAAACCGAAACGTGAGTTTGGACCGTATGCACTAACTTTTCCTTCAGTGGCAAGAACAACAAGTGCTTTTGATTTGGATTCAACAGCCTTCTCTTTAATCTCTGCAATCTTCGCATCGATATCTTCAAGTTCTGCTTTCACTTTGTCTTCTTTACCGAAAATTTCACCCATCAATTCAGCGTTATGTTTGAATGAATCGATATAATGCGCAGTATCCAACCCTACATAAATAGTTGGAGCGATTTTAGCAAACTCTTCATAAAGATCTGACTGACGTCCTGAGATGAAAATAACATCTGGCTTCATGGCATGCAAGGCTTCAAAATCTGGCTCTTTCAAGCTGCCGAGATTTACATATTTATCGTCATCATATTTCGAAAGATAACCCGGAACTGTATTTCTCGGTAATCCCGCAATTTCCACACCAAGATCATCCAATGTATCAAGTGTACCGAAATCGAAAACAACGACTTTTTCAGGATTTTTCGCCACTTCTACTGGCTTATCGCTTAGTTCGTGCTTAACTGAAATTGTTTCTGCACTTTCGCTTGATTCAGGTGTGGATGACGAATTTGAGCTTTCGTCTTTCGTCTTGTCACTATCTTTCGCTCCGCATGCCGCCAATACGATCAGTAGAGCAGCCATTACTAACATCATAGAAATTTTCTTCATCAGAACCATCCTTTTAGTTTAGGTTTTGTTTTCGAGTAGTAGTCTTTCGTCAAGAATTAAAATAGACACATATACGGCAATCATTCATTTGTTTAATAGGGATTTCCATGTCATAAATGTCTCGTAACGCATCGGAGTTGATAATATCATTTGTCGGACCGTCTTTGACGACACGCCCTTCTTTCAAAGCGACAATGCGGTCGGAATAAACAGAAGCAAAGTTGATGTCGTGAAGGACGATGACGACAGTCTTTCCGAGATCATCGACTAGCCTTCGCAAAATCTTCATGATTTGCACAGAGTGTTTCATATCCAAGTTGTTTAACGGTTCATCCAATAAGATATAATCGGTATCCTGCGCGATAACCATTGCAATGAACGCACGTTGACGCTGACCACCAGACAACTCATCCATATACTCATGTTGCATATCGGTCAAGCCCATGTATTCCATCGACTGCTCAATAACGCGGATATCTTCCGCATTGAGTTTCCCACGGGAATAAGGGAAACGACCGAATGAGACAAGTTCACGAATTGACAATCTAACATTCATGAAATTGGATTGCTTCAAGATTGAAACACGCTTTGAAAACTCATTCGACTTCATCTTTTTGACTTGATCATTATCTACAAGTACTTCCCCTGTATCAGCGTCAATTAGACGGCTGACCATAGAAAGCAAGGTCGATTTCCCAGCTCCATTCGGACCGATGAAAGAAGTGATTTTACCTCGATGGATATCGACGTTCACTTTTTCAACGACCATTTTCTTACCATAGAACTTTGATAATTCTCTGACCTGGATCATGTGGATCGACTCTCCTTTAATAGTAGATAGATGAAATATACGCCGCCGATGAAGTTGATGATGACACTTAAAGTCGTTGAGAATGTGAAGATTCGTTCAACGACCCATTGCCCGCCGACAAGAGCGATAATACTCATAACCGATGCGCCGGCAATCAGTATAGTATGCTTATACGTTTTAAAGAATTGATACGATAAGTTGGCGACAATCAAACCGAAAAATGTAATTGGTCCGACTAAAGCAGTTGACACGGATATAAGTACTGCCGAAATGACAAGCATCATTTTGACAACGCGGTCATAAGAGACCCCTAAGTTAATGGCCGTATCCCTGCCAAGTGAAAGGACATCCAAGTCGTTGAATGATTTCCATCCGACGATAAATGTCAAAATCACAATACCGAGCGCCCACCAGACAAGTTCACCGCTTACGTTGTTAAAGCTCGCAAACATTTTGTCCTGCACACGCATGAATTCATTCGGATCGATAAGCACTTGCAGGAACGTCGAGATACTTTGGAAAAACGTCCCGACAATTATTCCGACAAGCAGAAGGAAATAGATTGGCCTGCTGCCTCTTCGGAAAAGGAATCGGTACAGAATAAGCGCAAAAACAATCATCGTTGAAACGGATAAAATGAAATTCACATGTCTGTTGACAATCGTAAAGTGGCCTGAACCAAGGAAAAAGATGACGACCGTCTGCAACAATAAATACAGTGAGTCTAGACCCATTATACTTGGCGTTAGAATACGATTATGCGTAATTGTCTGGAATATAACCGTCGAATACGCAATCGCAACACCTGTAAGAACCATCGCAACGACTTTAATCGCTCGTCGAGGTAGGGCATAATCGAAACTTCCATTTAAATCATGGAATAGATACAAGCCGCAAAAAACAAGTGCAATGACCGACAATATAATCATTTTAGTTGAATTACGCATATGCCTTCCTCCTAAACAGCAAGTAGAGGAATACGCCGCTTCCGATGACCCCGACCATTAGGCTGATGGAGATTTCATATGGAAAGATGAGCACCCTGCCGAGAATGTCGCAAACTAGCAGGAAGTTTGCACCTAGCAAAGCGGTGTGCGGCAATGTTTTCTTTAAGTTATCCCCGTGAAAGATGGAGACGATATTCGGAATGATCAATCCGAGAAACGGAATCATTCCGACAGTCAAAATGACAGTCGTCGTTACAAGTGCCACCAATATTAAACCAATATTGACGATGCGCTTGTATGCTAGTCCTAAGTTTTTCGAGAAATCTTCCCCCATACCTGCAACAGTGAAACGATTCGCATACAGATAGGTAATGATAAGCACCGGAATGCTTATGTATAAAAGCTCATAGCGCCCTTTCATAATCATCGAGAAGTCCCCTTGTAACCAAGCAGACATATTCTGGATGACGTTCGATTTATAAGCGAAGAACGTCGTGATTGAAGAAAGGATGTTACCGAACATCAGACCAACAAGAGGGATGAATATAGCATCCTTAAACTTGATGCGGTCCAAAATTTGCATGAATAGCAATGTACCGCCAAGCGCAAATATAAATGCGACAACCATTTTCTCGATAGTCGAGGCGTTGGTGAACAACAACATCGATACGAGTATGCCTAGTCGCGTAGCGTCAAGCGTACCTGCAGTCGTCGGTGAAACAAACTTGTTCCTGCTCAGCTGTTGCATAATCAATCCCGCGATACTCATTCCCGCGCCTGCGAGAAGAATGGCCACAAGTCTTGGCACCCGGCTGATTAGGAATATTTCGGTATGATCCGATTTAAAATCCAATAGATCCATCGGTTTAATGGAACTAACTCCTACAAAAAGTGATAGCAAAGATAATAAGATTAAGGCAATAAACAAATAACGTTTCTTCATGAAGAAATAACTCCGATATCGAGTATTTGCGTCTAATTGAGAATGCACTAGTGAAAACCATTATCAATTAGCTGCAAATCCAATTATAGCAGTTACGTATCTTGTGTCAACTGTTAATTGAAAATGATTATCAATTACTATGAAAACACTTATAAATCAAGTGTTTAAGAGGTAATAAAGTTCCACCTCATGCACAATATGGACGTTTTCACCAGTCCGTTGAATGAATCCGCAGAATTTAATTAAAGACATGAAGTAGTGAGAATGAAAAAAAGCAAGAAAGAAAACGGATGCCAATTCATGCCGGCATCCGTTTCCCTACTCACTTGTTAGCAATGGGTTTTCTAGAAGAAGATTAACCTTCTTGGCCCATTAACTCTTCCAAATCTACTGCTTCGTCAATCACTTCCTGAGGAATGACGATTTCGTCAACCTCATTAATCTTCGTCATGACTGATTTCATCTTTTGAACCATATGCATTTCTTCCTCTTCGACTTTCATCGTCAAATCCATATCCATATCAAATGCGTTTGTATAGAATGTTTTCTTATCAATATAAATTGTCAAATCAAGACTTTTAACGTCCATATTTTCATAGACTTCTGCTTCTTCTCCAGACATCGCTCCGTCAATCGGCATTGCATCGCCAATCAATTGTTTGATAAGTCCATTCAGTTTGTCTCCTGAAGCGTTCAGCGTCAAAATATATTCATCGTCTGTTTGTTCGAATTTAAAATCGTCCTGGAACTCTTTGAACATTTTCATATCCAATGTTGGATCCGTTTCGCCACCCATGCCGTCCATCATTTCTTCGTACATGTCGTTTGGCATTTTGATCCATTGATCCATTTGTTCATCATGCATGAAGAAACCAGCTTCTGTCATATACAGTTCCATATCAGATGCTCCAAGTTCGCCCATGTCCATCTTCATCTTCTGATACATAGCCATCGGTTCCATAATCATGTCCATGTCCATATTGATTTTGGAGTCTATTGTCATATCTTGACTTGGAATCGTCATCGTCTGATTGATATCCATAACAGCGTGCATGCTTTTCAAGTCATCAGAGACTTTCATTGCTTTGCTATATACCTCTTGGGCTGTCATATCGCTCTTGTTTGTTACTTCCACTTTTTCGCCAGTAGTAGAATCAGTTTTCGGTTCCGCGGATGATCCACATGCGGCAAGTCCAAGCGCAAGTGCTCCAATTCCTATTCCTTGTAGCCATTTTTTCAATTCGATCGCTTCCTTTCATTCTTGCTATTTTTGATACACCTAATCATACGGGATAAAACGCAAATGGTTCCACTTTCCAGGCTCTTTTATGACATTTGAATCTTTTTAATCAGAGGTGGACTGTAAGCCTTTCCTCATGCAACACAAGTGAATCCACTCTAGCTTTTTAAACAAAGTACGTTATAATAGCGGAACTACGTGAAAGGAACATACTGCCATGCTAAAAAAATTCTTTTCTTATTATAAGCCGCACAAACGGCTGTTTATCATCGATTTCTCAAGTGCCATTCTCGTCGCACTTCTCGAATTGGCGTTTCCGATGGCTGTCCAATGGTTCATCGACGAACTGCTTCCAACTGGGGAATGGAACACAATAGTTACAATCAGTGTTCTACTGCTCATCGTTTATCTAATCAGTACAGGCTTGCATTATATCGTCAGTTATTTAGGCCATAAGCTCGGCATAAATATTGAGACGGACATGAGACAGCAACTATTCAATCATGTACATAAGCAATCTTTTCGTTTCTTTGACAATACAAAAACGGGTCATATTATGAGTCGTATATCAAATGACCTCTTTGATATCGGAGAGCTGGCTCACCACGGACCAGAAGATGCTTTTATCGCTGTCATGACAATTGTCGGGGCATTCATTCTTATGTATTCGATTAACCCTGAGCTTGCGCTAATTGCCATTGTCATGATCCCGTTTCTTGTCATTGTTGTAGCCTACTGCAATAAAAAGATGAATGCCGCTTGGCAGAAGATGTATGTCAAAATTGCAGACGTCAATGCACGCGTCGAGGACTCCGTCTCTGGTGCGCGGGTTGTTAAATCATTTACAAATGAAGAATTTGAAATGACGCGATTCCAAAAAGACAATCGCGGATTCCGGAGCGCTAAACTTGTTGCATACAATGTAATGGCTTGGACGACGTCAAGTATGTATATGATGACAAGGCTTGTCACCTTAGTCGTTCTCGTTGTCGGTGCATGGTTCACCCACACAGGCAAGTTAACGCCTGGTGAGCTCGTAGGTTTCATCTTGTTCGTTAATATTCTCATTAAGCCAGTCGATAAGATCAGCGCATTGCTTGAACTGTATCCGAAGGGGATGGCGGGCTTCAAACGTTTCCAAGATATGATTGACGAGGAACCGGAGATTAAGGACCGTCCTGACGCTATCGTCGTGCAACAGCTGAACGGCGATATCGAATTTAATGATGTCCATTTCAACTATGATTCCCATAAGAATGTGTTGGACGGCATCGATTTGTCCATTCACGCCGGTCAGACTATTGCTTTCGTTGGACCTTCTGGTGCAGGGAAAACAACAATCTGTTCACTCATACCGAGATTTTATGATGTCAATCAAGGCGCAATCTCCATTGATGGCATTGACATCCGCAATATGACGCAACAATCATTGCGTTCGCAAATTGGAATCGTCCAGCAAGATGTGTTTTTATTCACGGGGACAATTAAAGAGAACATTGCCTACGGTGACTTGGATGCCACTGACGAAGATGTCATTGCCGCTGCACAAAAAGCGCATCTCGAAAGTTTCATTGCAAGTCTTCCGGATGGTTATGAAACGCAAATTGGCGAACGTGGATTGAAGTTGTCCGGTGGCCAGAAACAGCGTCTCGCAATTGCACGGATGTTTTTGAAAAACCCACCGATTCTTATTTTGGATGAAGCCACTTCAGCACTTGATACAGAAACGGAACGCATTATTCAACAGTCTCTGAACGAATTGGCCGCCAATCGTACAACACTTGTCATCGCACACCGACTTGCAACGATCCGTGATGCTGATCGGGTCATCGTCGTGACAGAAGATGGCATTGCTGAAGACGGAAAATATGAGGAACTCGTGAGACAGAATGGGCTCTTCGCACGTTTGCATAATATTCAATTCCAAGAGGTTTAATATTTTGAGAATCGGGCATACTAGAACTATCCCACCCCCTTTCTCTTTATAGATAAAAACTGCGTCACCGACTTCAGTGTCGGTGACGCAGTTTTTTTAATGGCTAATAATGAATTCCTCAAATTTTGTCCGTTCGGAACTGTTCATTTCAACAGTCATTAATGTGCCTTCTTCTTCATATTCTGTTGTTTTAATGTTCGCTTTGTCGTTCAAATAAGAAACGACATCACCACGGTCAAACGGGACAAGAAGTTTACATGTTACATATTGCCCGTAGATTTTTTTCTTGATCAGTTCGATTAGTGGATCGAGACTATCCATCTCTTTCGCCGAGATCCAAACATTGTCGTCAGATATGACTGGATAGGGAACTTTCGCCAGATCGGCTTTATTGTAAATATTTAATGTTGGTATGCCCTCTACACCAACTTCTTGCAATGTTTCATTGGTAACGTTCATCATATGACGATATTCATCATTGGAGACATCCACGACATGCAGCAGCAAATCCGCGCCTCTTGCTTCTTCCAATGTGGACCGGAACGCTTTGACAAGATGATGTGGCAGTTTCGATACGAAACCGACTGTATCCGTCAATAAAAACTCTTTATTGTCCGCAAGCTTCAGATGGCGGACAGATGTATCGAGCGTCGCAAACAACATATCCTTTTCAAATACTTGCTTGGAGCTTTCGTCATCCATCTTGCGCAATAGACCATTCATTAACGTTGATTTACCCGCATTTGTATACCCGACAATCGATACGACGGGAATACCGCTCTTTTTCCGCTGTTTACGCTGGGTGTCACGCCGGTCACGGACGTGTTCAAGATCTTTACCGAGCTTGGCAATTTGGTCTTCAATTTTCCGTCTGTCGAGTTCAAGCTTCGTTTCACCAGCACCTTTGTTCTGGAAACCACCGCCCGTCCCCCCACCTTGACGTCCGAGTGAGGCACGCAATCCGACAAGCCTCGGGAGTGTATATTGCAGTTGTGCCAGTTCGACTTGCATTCTTGCCTCATGCGTGCGTGCACGTCGTGCAAAAATATCAAGAATCAGCATCGTCCTATCGATCACTTTCACTTCTAGTTCCTGCTCAAGGTTGCGGATTTGTGAAGGAGATAGCTCATCATTGAATATAATAAGATTTGCATCCATCTCTTCATAATACCGTTTAATTTCTTCGACTTTCCCTTTTCCTACATATAATGAGGAATGTCTTTTTTCCAAGTTTTGCGTAACATTCCCGACGACTTCCACGTCAATCGCTTCCGCCAGGTTCTTCAATTCTTCCATTTCATATTCAAAGTGCTCAGCATTTTGTTCATGTACACCGACAAGAATAGCGCGTTCCACTAAAATATCCATTAAATGACCTCCTTCAGACATAGATGTCTCACTTCATACTAGCATAGCCACCATCATGCTTCCGTCCGAATGACAACTTCATGCAAACGGTCTTTTCCACCTTCATGTCCGACAAACCGCAGACGAACATTTTCAAGCTCGATATCATCATGGTTCCCGACTTTCTGCGATAGTAAGACAGCCCATTCGCCCGTATCTCTCAAAGGATCTTCTACGTGAAACACGCATTCTTCTACGAACAGCTTCTCATTATCGTCAATAAGTGTACCTTCTTCTCGCAACTTCGCATAACGAACTTCGTCGGCCTCTTCCCATTCAATGAAAAACGGGTACGGCAACTCATTGGAAATGGGCTGATCGATAAATAACATTTTCCACTTCTTCAGTTCGCCGGTCGTCGTGCGTCTTTGCGCATCCAGAACACCTGATGTCTTGAACCCTTTGTTTTCAATCTCTTCACAAAACAATCCGATGTCATTTACAGATAGACAAAGCGTTCCCCAGCCCTCTTTCTCACTGATATCGTGCAACAACAGCCGCGTCAAGGGATGATCCACCTCGGAGGCAAGTTCAGGCCGTTCGACTGAAAGCCATTCAACATACGCATTTTTCACATACATCAATGCATTATGCGTTCCCCAACTTTCATGCCGACCGCCAACAACTGCATGCTTTCCTTCATTGCGCTGCTCTGTCACAATTTCTTCAGGACTTTTATTTGTGAAATAAACAACATGATCAAGTTTCAAAATAGAATCCCCCTTCATTTTGAATAGAGTACCATATTCCATGAAGCAATACGCAAAACAACGACCTCTCGACAATTGCCGGAGGTCGCGGTTTCAACGTTCTTTTTTCACCAATTCAATTGCATCGTAGAATTCTTTGTCAATTTCCGCGTTTTGTTTGAAAGTTATTCTACTCACAATGTATGTGACGAGCAGGCAAATAAGAAAACCCGGGACAATTTCATAAAGTGTATCGGACAGTGCTTTGATGTTTCCCCATATCCCGACTGTGATTGCACCTGCGACCATTCCCCATAATGCTCCTGTAGCTGTAAGCTTTCGCCAATAAAGCGACAGGATGATGATGGGACCGAAAGCTCCACCAAATCCCGCCCATGCAAACGAAACGAGTTTTAATATGGATTCGTTATTAGGCCAAGCTAAAACCATCGCGAGAAGTGAAACGACAAGGACTGCAATCCTGCCAAGAAATACATAACGTTCATCGCTCGCATCGGATTTGATGATTGCTTTGTACAAGTCTTCAATAAGCGCGGATGATGTAACAATTAGTTGGGAGGAAATCGTGCTCATAACTGCAGCTAGAACAGCCGCAAGCATGATGCCTGCAATGAATGGATGGAAAATAATCTGTCCAAGAACGATGAAAACTGTTTCTGGATCGACCAATTCTGCTCCCTTATTCTGTTCAAAATAGGCGACTCCGACTAAAGCTGTTGCTATCGCTCCGAGAAGACTCAGTATCATCCAACCAATTCCGATTCGGCGAGCACTTTTCGTCTCTTTCACCGATTTAATCGCCATAAAACGAACAATGATATGTGGTTGACCGAAATAGCCCAATCCCCATGCAACTGACGAAATAATCCCTGTTAGAGTCGCTCCTTTCACAAATTTGAACAAGTCAGGATTCACCGCTTTGATGCTCGCAGTCGTTTCAGCAAGCCCTCCGGTAATTACCAACCCACCGATTGGAACGAGCAGCAAGGCCAGGAACATGACTAACCCTTGTACGAAGTCCGTGTAGCTGACAGCTAGGAATCCTCCAAACAATGTATAGGCGATAACGACGACCGAAACAATGACCAGTCCTACATGATAATCAAGTCCGAACGAGCTCAAAAAGAACTTTCCACCTGCAACCATTCCTGACGATACGTAAAATGTGAAGAAAACAAGGATGATAATGCCTGAAGCAATGCGCAACAACCGGGATTTATCTTTCAGACGGTTCTCTAAATAGCTCGGTATCGTAATCGAGTCATTGGAAACTTGTGTGTAGGAACGCAATCGCGGGGCAATTAGAAGCCAGTTCAAATAGGCGCCGATTGTTAACCCGATGGCAATCCACGATTCGACCAACCCGCTCGCATAAATGGCTCCAGGAAGCCCCATTAGCAACCAGCCGGACATATCTGAGGCACCAGCACTTAGCGCGGTGACGGCCGGTCCAAGCGAACGCCCGCCAAGCATGTAATCTGTCAGGTTGGTTGTCCTTTTGAATGCGTACCAGCCGATGAATAGCATAAGGAGCATATAAATAACGATGGAAATTAGTTGGTACATATCAGCTGACATACAATCACCTCAAAGTAGTTTTCGATGCAGTTTACAACAATGGCAGTTGTGTTGGGAATGTAGTGCAAGTCAGATATACTTAGCATTAAGTGACGGCATCAACTCATTTCCGATTCATTTCCCGGGAAATGGGGAGATTTCGACAAAAGGAGGAAAAATGATGGAGAATCATGAAAAATGGTTGAACGTTGCAATTGAAATGGCAACTGAAAGTGTCCGGCAAGGGGGTGGACCTTATGCCTCTATCGTCGTTAAAGATGGTACTGTAATTGGGACGGGAACGAACCGTGTCCACTTGGATAATGATCCTTCCGCCCATGCAGAACTTCTTGCAATCCGGGAAGCTTGTTCAAAACTAGGCACAGTAGACCTTTCCGATTGTGTGTTATATGCAAGCGGTGAACCTTGCCCGATGTGTCTGGGTGCTGCTTACTGGTCGACAGTCGGCCACATCTATTATGCATGCGGAAAATCCGAGGCAAAAGAGATTGTCGGCTCCGCGAGTCCCGTGGAAAATTTCTTCTCCGATCAAAAGAAAGTACCTGAAGACCGGCTTATCCCTTTCACTCATCTGAGGACAGGAAAAGAACTCGAACCGTTTAAAGCATTCATCTCTCTTGATTGAGTCGACATACGATTGTAAAAAGCTTGATTGGTCAAATGCATGACACGCGACCCGGAAGATTTTTGTTTAAGAAGCACTCCGCGATAGGTTGGAGAATCGTCCAGCAAGAGCGGTTTTTTATAGACATTCGATTACTAACGAGATCGTTCTACCTATTATAAAACCGCTCAACCTGGTGCTGAATCCGCTCAACATCGACGCAAAACCGCTCAACCTAATGATAAATCCGCTCAACATCGACTCAAAACCGCTCAACCTAATGCTGAATCCGCTCAACTTCGACCCAAAACCGCTCAACCTAATGCTGAATCCGCTCAACTTCGACCCAAAACCGCTCAACCTAATGCTGAATCCGCTCAACTTCGACCCAAAACCGCTCAACCTAATGCTGAATCCGCTCAACCTGGTACTAAAATCGCTCAACATCGACAATTTACCAGCAAATTTCACGTTTACGTGAATGGATTATGGGAATCGTCTAGCAAGGAGGCGATTCCATGCCATGGAATAAGGGCGACTACCCTGACTCATTCAAAAATCTGGAGCCTATTGTACGAAACAAAGCGATTGAGATTGCAAACGCGCTGTTGCGCGAAGGAACAGATGAAGGACGTGCCATTTCCATTGCGACGGCAAAAGCGCGTGAATATGTGCATGGCGAGGAAACAAACCGGACAGCATATGTTGTTCGTCCGCGTGATGAAGATTGGGTGCTGATGAAAAAAGATGGAGATCGGGCAATTTTTAAAGAAGAGACGAAAAGTGCATTGCTCGATAAAGCAAAGCCGTATGTGAATGAACATGACGGCACACTCACTGTCTATCATGAAGACGGATCTTTGGAAAAGACGTTGTATGAATAACAGTACTTCCGTAGCTACCTGTATGATGGACGTATCTGTCATTTTCATGCATACAAAAAAGACCGCTATGCCTCCATTGGAGACTGCGGTCTTTTGAATTTTTTATGATTGATGGCTCAATGTCTTTTCAATCGACAATTCTCGAAGTTTGAATTTCTGGATTTTCCCCGATGCTGTCATCGGATAAGCATCCGTAAAATGGATGTATTTCGGAATTTTATGATGTGAAATATTCCCCTGACAAAACGCACGCACTTTTTCTTCATTCAGGTTTGCATTTTGTTTAGGGATTATCCAAGCCATTAATTCTTCACCGTATTTCGGATCCGGCACACCGACAATCTGCACATCAGAAATTCCAGGGTGCGTATAAAGGAACTCTTCCACTTCACGCGGATAGATGTTTTCTCCGCCCCTAATAATGACATCTTTAATACGGCCGGTAATGTCGATATAGCCTTCTTCGTCCATAACCGCAATATCTCCGGTATGAAGCCAGCCTTCTTCATCAATTGCTTCACGCGTGGCAACAGCGTCATTATAGTATCCTTTCATGACGTGATACCCTCTTGTGCACAATTCTCCCGGACTTCCGACTGGCAGTTCCACTCCTGTCGCGGGGTCAATAATTTTCACTTCGACATGCGGATGTGGTTTCCCGACAGTTGAAACGCGTTTCTCAATTGGATTATCCGTCTGCGTTTGCGTGATGACGGGTGAACTCTCCGTTTGACCGTAGCATATCGTGATTTCACTTGCACCCATATCTGAAATCACTTTCTTCATCACTTCGATTGGACACGTTGAGCCTGCCATAATACCAGTCCGCAATGTAGATGTATCATATTTTGTAAAATCGGGATGGTCCAATTCAGCAATGAACATTGTCGGCACGCCATGAAGAGCTGTACACTTTTCTTCTTGCACAGCGTTTAGTACTTTCACCGGATCAAATTGTTCGATGATGACCATCGTCGAACCATGTGTAACCGCCGCCATATTTCCGAGCACACAACCGAAACAGTGGAAAAATGGGACAGGAATGCAGACACGGTCTTCACTTGTCAATTTCATATAGTCTCCAATGATTTTTCCGTTGTTAACGATATTGCGGTGTGTGAGCATAACCCCTTTTGGAAAACCTGTTGTACCTGATGTGTACTGAATGTTGATAACATCATCAGGCGTCATTGTTTGCTGACGTTCACGTAAGTCTTCGTCTGTAATGCCGGTTGCATGTGCCAGAAACTCGGACCATTTATAAATGCCTTTTTCCTGGCGATCCGACATAAGGATAATGCGCTTTAAGTTCGGCAAACTGCCACTCGAAACGACACCGTCTTCTGTTTGCTCCAACTCTGGACAGATTGAGCGGATGATGTCGATATAACACGTCTTTTTAAATCGTTCATCCAAAATCAATGTTGTCGCTTCTGATTGTTTCAGCAAATATTCGAGTTCTTTCGCCTGATAACTCGTGTTCACCGTTACGAGGACTGCACCCATTTTTCCTGTCGCAAATTGACTGAGCAACCATTGAGGTTTATTGTCCGACCAGATAGCCACATTTTCGCCCTTTTGGATTCCCATGCCGATGAATGCCTTTGCCAGATCATCGGTTTCCTGATCGAACTTTTCATATGTTCTACGCAAACCCAGTTCCGGATAGACATACGCTTCATGCTCGGGAATTTTTGCAGCCCAACTTTTCAGTACTTCTCCTACTGTGTTATCCAACAAAGACATTCACTTAACCCCTTCCTATGATTCTGTAGTTAGTTACATATTATCACAAAATTCGGAAGACGTCTTAGGTATTAATACTTATAAATTATTTTCAATAGGAATGACCCATTTGCAGTAGTCCTTTATTCAATCGGGAAAACACGGCCTCTTTCATCTTTGTAAACAAGATGATGGCGCTCTAGCTTTGTTGGCGAGTCTAGTCCCGCAGCTGCTGCAATCCTGAATAGACCCTCGCGCATCGTCAAAATATAGTTCGTAACTCGGAATTTCTTTTCCTCAACCACTAAGCCCCTTTGCAAATGCTTGTCAGTTGTTGCAACACCTGCAGGACAATCATTCGTATGACAACGATGTGCCATAATACAGCCTACAGAAATCATGAAACCCCGGGCGATTTGGACAAGATCTGCGCCCATTGCAAGAGCCATCGCCGCTTTGTCAGGTGTTGTAATCTTACCTGATGCGATAATTTTCACTCGATCACGGACATTAAACTTCTTCAATGCGTCATCTAGCAGGATCAACGATGATTTCAGCGGTAACCCCACACTGTCCGCCAAATCCTGATACGTTGCACCCGAACCGCCTTCTGCTCCGTCAAGCGAAATAAAGTCAGGACCTTTTCCTGTTTCATGCATGAAGGAAGCAAGTTCCTCTGCATCTTGCTGTCCGCCAATTACCACTTTGATGCCGACAGGTTTCCCGCCATGGTCACGGATCTTTTCGATAAAATCGAACAATGTAGGATAGTCCGTGAACTGTTTGAAACGGTTTGGACTATTGATCGTCGTATAAGGGACGACGTTTCGGATTTTCGCAATTTCTTCCGTCACTTTTTCACCTTCGACATGACCACCTCGCATTTTAGCACCTTGAGCAAGCTTGATTTCGAATGCTTTCACTTGTGGAATTTCCGCTTTTTCACGTAATCGTTCCCAGCTGAATTCGCCTTCCTCCGTACGGAATCCGAATAAACCTGAACCGATTTGGGCGATGATATGAGCATCCCCCGCCAGATGATGCGGCGATAATCCCCCTTCACCGGTGTTCATCCATGCTTCACGTGCCATACCAATTCCTTTGGACAATGCAGTGATGGCATTTTCGCCAAGCGCCCCGTAACTCATACCCGATTGTCCTAACAGACTTCGTGCATGAAATGGATGCTCACAATTTGGACCGATAACAATCGCATCCTCTTCAGGCAACAACCAAGGTAATGCAGGAATTTCTTCGCGATGCTCCTTGCGGGAAAACAAACCATCTTCATCTACTCGATAGCGCATTGTATTGACCAATGTCTCATTATCTACACGCATCTCTTCATTCTGTTTCGTGAACATGGAATTACGTATATAATAGCCAGGCTCTTCAAAGTCGCGTTTGGAACCGAAGCCGATCACATTGCTCAAATATTTTCCAGGCATGACCATATGTAAATATTCTTGCCGATTGAACGGTTCGCCTTTATTGTCATCATCGAACAAATACTGACGAAACTCCGGTCCTGTCTTTTCAAGCATATAGCGCATTCTCCCTAGGATCGGATAATTCCTAAGAATCGCATGCTGTTTTTGCCGTTTATCATAGAAATATAGAAAAACTGCCGCCGTTATCGGAATAATGACCAAAAATAATACAATAAGTGTTGTCGTTATAGAAATACTTTCTAACCAACTCATATCTGCACCTCTTTTCTTAGCGTTATCGGTAGTGTAACATGGATATATTCACTTTTTATAAAATTACGAAACAAAATTAGGAGGATTCATATGGTCATAGAGTTATTGAAATCACATGCATCTGTCAGGGACTACAAAAATATACCTTTATCAAGAGAAGATGTAGCGGAGTTGGTCAACGCTGGACAGCACGCAGCGAGCTCGAACTTTGTCCAAGCCTACTCAGTCATTCATGTTACAGACGCGCAAAAGCGGCAGCAACTTGCAGAACTCGCTAAAAATCCGCGACAAATCCTTTCAGCAGGTGCTGTGCTCGTGTTCTGTGCAGATTTCTGTCGTTTGGACAAAGCAGCTGAAATTCACGGGAAACAAATTGATTACTCACATGCGGAAAGTACGCTAGTTGCAACTGTCGATGTCGCACTCTTCGCTCAGAACGTTGCTGTCGCAGCCGAATCCAAAGGCTACGGAATCTGTTACATTGGCGGTGTGCGCAATGCTCCGCTTGAAATCAGCGAACTGTTCAGTTTGCCGGAAGGTGTTGCTCCGATGTTCGCGATGTCAATCGGCGTGCCAGACGAAGCCAATGAAGTGAAACCGAGATTACCGGTTGAAGCGATCATCCATGAAAATGGGTATGATGCCTCGAAATACGATGATATCCTTCCTACTTACGATGAAACGATGAGTGCCTATTACCGTTCACGCGGAACCAATCAAAAGGATACGGTCTGGTCTGAACAAATGGCAGATTTCCTTGCACAACCGAGACGGACTTATATGAAAGAGTTCCTGTCAAAGCGCGGTTTCACATTTAACTAATTACACCATACTGAGAAGGATCAGTTATTGCGGAGTGTCGAAAGCACACCTTTACTGATCCTTTTTGGTATGGTTATACATATATACTTGTCTGAAAAGAGGTTGGACACTATGCAATTTGAAGAACTAATCGATACGCTTGTGCAACGTTTTAATGAAGGGTCGTTCATCCAAGCGACAATTAGCCAGCCGCGCTATAAATCCAGTGAACTCGTAAAGGTAAAGCTAAAGCCCGTACAGCTGAAAAATGAAATCCATATACAATTTGAATATCACTACGAACGTATTTTGAAACATGAAAATGTCAAATTGACGGAAGTCCGTGCTGCCTTGCAGCAACAACTGGAGCAGTTCAAGCAAATGCAAGCGGAATTCACTGCTGAAAAAGTGCATATCCAATTGACGAAAAAATTTAAAGTTTCCTGGAAAGCAGAGAAAACAGCAACGAAGAAAACAGCTGATCTATCGCATAACCGAAAAAAGAATTATTTATTGGATGATGAAACACCTTATCCTTTCCTTATCCGGCTTGGTGTACAAACGCCTGACGGCAAAGTCAAAAAGCAGAAGTATGACAAGTTCCGTCAGATTAATCGGTTTGTCGAATACATCGATGATGCCCTTGCACACTTACCCAAAGATCGTCCAGTGCGTATATTGGATTTCGGCTCAGGTAAATCCTATTTGACGTTCGCGCTTTATCATTATTTGCATCTTGAAAAAGGTTTAGATATCCGTGTGACAGGTCTTGACCTGAAGAAGGAAGTCATCGAAGAGTGCAACGTGATTGCAAAGGATTTAGAGTATGACCAACTTGAATTCCTCGTCGGTGACATCAATGACTATAATGAGGAAACAGCTGTCGACATGGTCGTTACACTTCACGCTTGTGATGTCGCGACGGATATGGCACTTGCGAGAGCGGTCAAATGGGGTGCAAAAGTCATCTTGAGTGTTCCTTGCTGCCAACATGAGCTATTCTCACAAATCGACTCACCTGCTCTTGATGTCATGTTGCAACACGGCCTACTAAAAGAACGCTTTTCTGCACTTGCAACAGATTCCATACGCGCAGAACTACTATCTATTGTCGGCTATGATGCACAGTTGCTTGAGTTCATCGATATGGAGCACACACCGAAGAATATTCTGATCCGTGCCTATTACACAGGAAAGAAACCGACCGCGGAGAACATGGTGAAGTATGAAGCGTTCCGAGATTTGTTAAATGCGAAACCGTTTCTCGAGACGGAACTAGAAGAAGCGGGCTATCTTGTAAGGAGCTGAGCCAATGCCAATTTACAATAAACTCGTACGCGATCTCATTCCTCAAATTATCGAGCGATCGGGACAATTATGTACGACAAGGGTTTTAAATGACGAGGAATACAGTACTGAGCTCAGCATGAAAATGCATGAAGAGCTTGCGGAGTATGAATCAGCTGAATCGGCCGATGATGCACTTGAAGAGTTAGCGGACCTGCTCGAACTGATTCATGCAGCCACCATTCTTCATGGATCTTCCATCTCTGAACTGGAGAAAATCCGTCAGCAGAAGGCAGCGAAACGCGGTGGCTTTGAAGAGCGCATTTTCTTAATCGATGTGGAAGACGCTTAAAACTGTAATTTCCCCAACAATAAAACGCCTCCTGCATGGACGGCGTTTTATTGTTATAATTTCACGTCAATAGCGGGACATCAGCTGCTGCGGTCGACTTGACTAGGTGTTCGTACAGCTTGAGATCTGCGTGCAGTAAAGCTTCATACGTTGCCATGCTGTGTGCTTTCACTGTTTCAAAGCAGTTCCAGTCAACGACTTGAAAGAAACGGTTCAACATTTCTGCATTATTCCACGCCGTTTTCTCAAAGAGGATATCCGATTCATGCTCTTCCAGCAACATCTCTATATAAGGCAAATCGGTTGCCTTCTTTCCGGTTATAACGAGCTGCTTCACTTCATATCGTTCGGTTGCGAGGTCCAATGATGCTAGAAGAGCTTCGCGATCCAACGCGTGACCTAGTTCATGAAGGGTTAAAACCTCGACATACGTCTTCAACGGCATCTGTTCCGATAATTCTGCACAAGCCGCTTGCACACGTTCACAATCCACAAGCACTTCATCCTTGATGAAATCATACATCATATTAACTCCCGTACGTTCATGCTTCAGTTTCACATCCATATGTACATCGCGAATCGTCGACGTGATAATCTCAGTTATATCTTGTCTAGTTGCGTTCATTCTTTTCCCCTGACTATCTATAAATTACTTTCTCTAGGTACAGCACTTCTCTTATTATATAAAAATAGAATATAATTTGCCATGGGTTTTGAGTATTTATTTGTTATTTTGAAGAACACTAGATGGCGCTAAGTAACTCGTTTACGTTTCAAGCGCTACATCCATGAACACGTACCCATCTCGTTCATGCTGCCCATTGAACGTTAACGGAATACGAGTTTTAAAAATTGGGCCGTCCACGACAACGGTATGGAATTCTCCGGACTCACCGCACGAATCAATCCCTAATGTTTCAAGCTCATCCATGAGTTCAATTGTAAATTTACGTCCAATGAACGCGGCTGGCATCATTTTTGTATTCACGACAATGATGTACGCTTCAAATCCTTCATTCACAAATTCCTCGAGCAACTTGCGGCGCGGTTCCATCCATAACGGGTGGATGGCTTTCATGCCTACTTTTGCACAAGCTGTTCTAACCCAAGTAAGATGGTCTTCCAAATCGATATCGCCGAACACACCGTTCGGAATACCTGCTTCGAAACACTCTTTCATAGCACCGAGGAACTGTCCTTCGTAACTGTTCCAATCCGCACCTCGTATGATAAGAGGTACCCCTAAACTATTTGCTTGGGCTTCAATGATTTCAAGTGGCAATGCATGCGATTTTGACCTCTTTTCATCTTCTTCAAACATCGTCAAGAGCCGTTCAGGTACGCCACCGTTCAGTTTAGCGCGATAATAGGCTAGTGCGGAATCTTTGCCACCACTCCAGGAAGCAACAAATTGTTCACTCATGCTGCAACACGTCCTTTATACTGATTGCTATGAGTATAACATAGATATTTTTTTCACATTCAAACTATTTCCGCGGACCGTCCGTCTGTATTAGTGAGACGCTATCGCGAGACGTCAATTATTGAGAAGGTGACCTGATTGTCATGACAAAAGATGAAAAGTTCGAACAGGTTGAAAAATTTATTGTTGAAAACCAGCACGCTCACTACCGACTAGCGTTCAGTTATGTGAAAAACAAGGAGAATGCACTTGATATTATTCAAGACGCCATCCTTAAGGCATTGCGCTCCATCGATGGGTTGCAGGAAGTAAAATATATGAAAACATGGTTTTACCGAATCCTTGTGAATACGGCTATTGATTTTATCCGCAAGCATCAGCGAGTGTCGATTATGCCCGATGAGATTCTAGATATCCATCTGCCTCCTTCTGAGAATGAAGTGCATGATTTCGATTTACAAGAAGCGGTAGATAAATTGTCCCCTACGTATAAAACCATCATATTATTACGTTTTTTTGAAGATATGAAGATTGATGAAATTGCCGAAATTACCGGTGATAATGTCAATACCGTAAAAACCCGTTTATATGCAGCTTTACGTAAATTGCGTGTCGAAATGGGAGAGGAGAAAACTATATGAGCAAAATGAATAAGTTGAAGAGGGATTATGAAAAGATTGAAATTCCGCCGGAACTTGAAAGCGTTGTTAACGATGCCATTCGGCGATCAAAACCAAAACGTACTAAACGCCCTGTTTTCCGTAACTGGATGATTGGTACGGCGGCGGCATCTGCGATTTTCGTCGGAAGCCTTAATGCCAGTCCTTCTTTTGCACAGGCGATGGGCAAACTGCCTGTTCTTGGTTCGATTGTGCAAGTGTTGACGGTTAATGAAATCGTGTTTGAAGAAGAGAAGTTTTCTGCGAATCTGTCTTCGCCTGCAATTACCGGTTTGGGCGATGCGGATTTACAAGCGGCGCTGAATGAAAAGTATGCGGAAGAGAATAAGGTTCTGTTCGACCTGTTTAAGGCGGATATGGAAGAGTTGGAAAAAGCGGGTGGCGGCTATCTTGGAGTGGACGCGGGATATGAAATTATGACGGATACGGATCGCATCCTATCCATCGGTCGTTATCAAGCAAATACAGTCGGTTCTTCATCGACGACTTTTTCATACGATACGATTGATAAGGTTAATAATGTTTTGATTACGTTGCCTAGCCTATTCCGGGATGAAACGTACATTTCTGCCATTAGTGACTATATAGCCGGTGAGATTGAACGCCAGATGGCAGAGGATAGAGATATTGTTTACTTTACAGAGGAAGATTTGGGCGAAGGGTTCTCAGCGATTGATGCCAATCAGCAATTTTATATTACGGCTGCTGGAAAACTGGTCATCTCGTTCGATAAATATGAAATCGCGCCTGGTTCTATGGGAATGATTACATTCGAGATTCCAACGGAAGTTGTGAAAGATTTGTTAGTTAGCGATCTCTATATTAAATAAGACTAGATCCCGTACATAGCGTACGGGATTTTTTGTGCAAGAAAATCCCCTCGACGTTTGTCGAAGGGATCATTTAGCGGACGACACGGGATTGCTGTGGTGTATCGTCATTTATAAGTAATTCTTCAATTGTTTTCTTCAATCGCTTTAAATGGCATTTTTCATATTGCCCAACGAATGGAAACCACTGATACAGCGGAATCAATCCAAGATTTGGATGCTCGAATGATTTCTGTTTGAGTGTGTCTTTACAGCTCGCGTCATACACATCAAGTAGATAAATCCGTGAGTTGTGCAGCTCCACTTTCAGTTCAGAAATCGTTTTATACGTGTCTGAAGGAAGCGTCTCCTTCGGCATGCCGCCTTTGACCATCGGACTATCCGGAAGAATCAGGTACCTTTTCGCCGCTTTTCGGCTTGTAGGATTCTTCAATTCTTTTGAAACTTTTAATGCTATATATGTTTCCATTAATGTCAGGTGTTCCAGAATCTGCTTTGGGGACCACCCGCCTGTAGACGGTACTTTGTTGAATTCGTCATCAGTCAGCCCATCAATAGCCAGATAAATCTTTCTCCGGATTTTGTTGTTCCCCTCGAAAACCATAACATCTCTCCTTCTATGTCCGAACCACATACGGATTATTCCTTTTCACTCACACAGTCTACTCTCTTTCTCTTGAAAGTTAAAGGTCTATGCACATATTCAGAAAAGTAAATTGACGGAGTGGTGCTTAGTCGCTTGGTTGAGCGGTTTCGGGACTGGGTTGAGCGGTTTTCCAGCTAGGTTGAGCGGTTTTTCAGCTATGTTGAGCGGTTTCAGCACTGGGTTGAGCTGTTTTCAAGCTAGGTTGAGCGGTTTCGGCTTCAAGTTGAGCGGTTATGGTCTAAGCTTTCCTTCGCGGGTCGATTCGATTTGCTAGGGGGCTTTCATGCCGCGATTATCCTAAAAAAGAAGCTGCTCTCACAATCTAAGAGCAGCTTCCTATTATTAGGCAGGCATCGGTGTATCTGTCGGCTTCGCATATCCTTCACTGTATGTCTCGTCAATGATGTTACGAATTTCCTTCAGTGATTTACCTTCTTGTTTCAGTTGGACGGATTTTACTGCAATCTCTAGGCAGACGAGGCAACGTGTGCCATGGTCGTCCCAAACGACTGAACCGTCTTCACGAATTTCATCAACGAAGCAGTTCAAGTTGCTGCCGTGCCCAGCGCTTTCACCACATCCGCAGTAGCAAGGCATGTACGTCAGAATGTCATCCGCTTTAGCGGCAATCTGATAGACAAGTTGCATATCTTCGGGTTTGTCTGCTAAAAACTTCGGCAGTTCGGATACAGATGCCGTCACTTCCTGTAAGTCACCGTTTGGCAGATGCGTTTCGTGTCCGACCGCCATGTCTTCATGATGCTCGGCAACTTGCGCTTTGCTTCCGCATGCTGAAAGAACAAGTACGAGGATGAGCAATATCGGCATTAAGCTTTTTTTCATTTACTTCTACTCCCCTACTATATAATTGTTCTTCCATTGTATCGGAGATTCATGGCGAGTTGGGTTACAGATTTGTGGACAATGCAATTCAATAAAGGAACTTACTTTCCGATCATTTTCGAAGGGTCGACGTATTCATCGAATTGCGCTTCTGTTAATAAACCCGTTTTCAATGCTGCTTCTTTTAATGTTGTGCCTTCTTTGTGTGCAGCTTTTGCAATTTTCGCCGCATTTTCATAGCCGATATGAGGATTCAATGCCGTGACAAGCATTAGCGAATTTTTCACTTTGTTATCGATTTCCTCGCGGTTTGGTTCAAAGCCGACTGCACAATTATCGTTGAAGCTGATCATGCCTTCTGCAAGCAATTTCGCACTCTGCAGGAAGTTATAGATGATGACCGGTTTAAATACATTCAGTTCAAAGTTCCCTTGGCTTGCAGAGAATCCGATTGTCGCGTCATTCCCCATTACTTGGGCAACAACCATCGTCAGTGCTTCACTTTGCGTAGGATTTACCTTACCTGGCATAATTGAGCTGCCGGGTTCGTTTTCAGGAATCGTGATTTCACCAATCCCTGAACGCGGGCCGCTCGCTAACCATCTAACATCGTTCGCGATTTTCATCAAATCTGCCGCTAACGCTTTCATCGCTCCATGTGTATAGACGACTTCATCATAGCTTGTGAGTGCGTGGAATTTATTGTCGGCGGATGTGAATGCAATCCCTACAGACTTGGAGATTTCTTCGGCCACTTTTTCTCCGAATCCTTTAGGCGCGTTTAGGCCTGTTCCAACTGCTGTGCCACCAATGGCTAGTTCTTTCATTGATTGGACGCTGTCGTTCAGCATCTTTTCTGTTTTCTCAAGCATGCGGTGCCAGCCACTAATTTCTTGACCAAGTGTCAGTGGTGTTGCATCTTGCAAATGCGTACGGCCGATTTTGATAATGTCCATAAATGCTTCGGATTTATTGCCAAGTGTTTCTTTTAGTTTTTGAAGTGCTGGCAATAGTTCGCGTTCCACAGCGATTACGCCTGAGACGTGTAAAGCCGTTGGGAATGTATCGTTTGAACTTTGTGATTTGTTGACATCATCGTTCGGGTGCAAACGTTCTTCCTCGCCCCATTCTTCTAGAAGCTGGTTACCGCGGTTTGCAAGTACTTCATTCATATTCATGTTCGATTGTGTACCGCTGCCCGTTTGCCAAACGACAAGTGGGAATTGGTCATCCCATTTGCCTTCAAGCACTTCATCAGCAGCTGCCGAGATTGCTTTCATCTTTACTTCAGATAAGTTTCCGAATGAGTGGCTCGCGATAGCGGCCGACTTTTTCAAATGAGCAAATGCTTGAATAACGCCGAGGGGAATGTGTTCTCCACCGATTTTAAAGTTCTGCTTACTCCGCTGTGTTTGTGCACCCCATAATTTATCCGCTGGGACTTTAATTTCTCCAAATGTGTCATGCTCGATACGATAGTCCATCATTTCTCCGCCTTTCTTAATCGAAATAAAAGAAAACTCCTGCTTCTATCATGCACCTTTTTGAGATTGAAATAAAATAAAATGACCCGGTTTCCCGAGTCTGTTCAATCAAACTTATTTTCTTGTAGGCATTTGATAAAATTATCCACTGCTGCAGGATGAAATTGTGTGCCTTTCCCCTTTTTCAACTCATAGATTGCTTCTTCAGGCGACATGGCTTCCTTGTACACTCGTTCCGTCGTCATAGCATCATAGGCATCGACAACTGACACGATTGCTGCTTCAATCGAAATTTCATCGCCTTTTAAACCAAAGGGATAGCCTTTTCCATCGTATCGTTCGTGATGCTGTTCGATGATGAAAGCAACATCTTCTAACCATTCGATTTTATGCGCCCGTAAAATATCCGCACCTTTAATCGAATGCGTCTTCATAATTGTCCATTCCTCAGGTGTGAGTTTGCCGGGTTTATTCAAAATTTCAAGCGGGATTGCGAGTTTGCCGATATCATGTAAATAGGCGCCCCAACGGAGCAGTTTCAAATTTTCGCTAGGCTGATTGAACTTTTTCCATACTTCAATGGCGTATTTACGGATTCGATCGCAATGGTGGTACGTATACCCATCGACGCGTGCGACTGCTTCCATTTCTTCTTGCAGAGATTGCATTTCAAAAAAATTGCGCTCATAGAAACAGGCATCCATATTCAACAGTACTTTCGCATCTGTTATTGCGTAAAAAGTGATGAGCTTATTGTATATGGATGCATCGATCGTCTCTCCGACTTTCAAAGCCCATCTTTGGTTATCATACTCGATTTCAACTTTGCCATCGAGTATCGTATACAGTTCGGATTTGCTGTGACTTATGTTATATTGCGCACAAAAAGATCCTTCTTTATTCAGATTAAAGTGTGCTTCAGCCAACCCACCTTTTCTTCCTAACAAAGTGATTGTGCCTGAGGTCAATTGTAAAATCGGATGATTTCCTTCTATGATTGTGCTTGTGTTGTGTAAAATTGTAGGTCCCATAGATATCCTCCGTCAGCCAAATTGCGACTGAATTCTCCGTTTTTTTTAAGTATAACTGAAATCGGAGTAGATCTCTACCTATTTTTAGAATTAACAGAATAATAAATCCATCTTATAATTCTTGCCTTAACGCCTGAATAACATCGATTTTCGTCGCTTTACGGGCAGGACGCCATCCTGAAATCATGGCGACTGATAGACTGATTGCTGATGCGATAATGACGAGCTGCCATGGGATTACAGAGAATGTGACGTTCAAATCACCAAGTTCCTCTTCGCCGAGTGCTGCGGTTACGATAATCGGCAATACAAGATTGGCGATAAAACTGACACCGTAGGAAATGACAACCGCTATTATTGTCCCGATAATTCCAATCCATGCACTTTCCATTAAAAATAGTCGTTGAATTAATTTCGGGCTCGCTCCTAATGCCTTCATGACACCGATTTCTCGTGTCCTTTCCGTTACAGCCATTGTCATCGTGTTGAAAATGCCGATAGATGCGATCAAAATCGCAATTGTCCCGACGAAGACAAGCCCCGCCTTGAATGCCAGGAAGAAGACGTCCATCTGTTCAAGTTGGTCCGCGATGGAATAGACTGAGTACCCTTCATTTTTCAATGCTTTGCTAACGGTTGTCACGTTTTCCAGTTTGTCCGCGTATACATTGACGTTTCCGTAGAACAATTGACTGTTCTCTTCATCCACATATGATTCGAATATCGGATTTAATGCTGATATTATTGATGCATCTGCATACATATTGAAGTCTTGGAGCCAATCTTTTGCAGGTTCTTTTGCAATCCCGACGATGGTAAATGTCGTTTCTTCAGGAAACATGTCTGGTTCCTCATACAGCCCCATTTTGTACGTGAGCTGTTTTCCAATCAATGAACCTTTATAGTTCGTAAGTTCATCTTCAGTTTCTTTTGCATTTTGAATAAACAATATTTCCGCAAAATCACTTCCGACCACTACTTCACTGGAGTTTTCAGGTAATCTACCTTCTTTCAATTCGAACCCGACCTTCTTTTCTTCATCGAATTCCGTAACGATTAAACTATTTTCTCCCGTAAATTCGTCCAATGTTGTTTCCTGTTGGATACTAACAGACTGTCGGTAAACGACCGCTTTCACATGTTCACGTTTTTTCAGTTCTTCCACATGTTTTTGGTCCATTTCTTCGCCATACACTTCGATCTGGTTGACCATACGGTTATCGAGAATTTCACTGCGCATCGTATCGTGAATACCGAATCCAACTGATGCGAGGACGATTAAAAAAGCAGTTCCCATTGTCGCGGCCAGAATTGTCATGAACACACGAAGTTTGTTCTTTTTAATATGTTGCGTTACAAAATCGAGTTGATCTTTAAATTGCATGATACGCACCTCTTTCGGTTAGTTCACCATCATGCATACGATAAATACGATCCGCCGTCTCCGCTACAGTATCGTCATGCGTAATGATAATGAATGTAATCCCGCGTGTTTGATTAAGAGATTGGATGAGCAACAGAATATCCTGTTCCGTTTCAGAATCAAGACTACCCGTAGGCTCGTCCGCGAAAATAATGGGTGGATCTGTAACAAGCGCCCTTGCGATGCTGACCCGTTGTTGCTGGCCGCCTGACAATTCATTTGGATAATGATTTTGAACATCCGTCAGACCTACGTGTTGAAGCAGATCCGTCACCTTTTTCCTGCGAACATGCTTGTTTTCACCTTTTAGTTTCAATGGCAATTCGATATTTTCAAAAGCCGTCAAACCCGGCATGAGCTGGAAATTCTGAAAGATGAATCCGAAGTGCGTCAGACGAAATTGCGAGCTTTCCACTTCATTAAAGTTAGACGTCTTTACATTACCGATTTGAATCGTGCCAGTGTCTGGTTTCAAAAAGCCCGCCATAATATGCAATAACGTTGATTTCCCAGATCCACTGCGACCGACAATCGAGACAATTTCCCCTTCCTCAACCGAAAAAGATAGCCCTTTGAGTACCGGTACCTCCTTCTCTTTGCCTTTCTTTCCTATTTTGAATGCATGCGATAATTCCTGAACTTGTATCATACGTTCCCCTCCAACTTAGTCACTCGCTCCAGTCTACTCGCCGAATCTTAAGAGGTAGTAAGGGAAAATATGAAGATATTCTTAAGATGCAATGAAAGAAGGTGGATTGGTGTGAGAGGTTGAGTGGTTTCCAAGACAACTTGAGCGGTTTTCGTAGGAGGTTGAGCGGATTGCACGCTAACTTGAGCGGTTCTTGTAGGAGGTTGAGCGGTTTCCAAGACAACTTGAGCGGATCTTGTAGGAGGTTGAGCGGATTACAAGCTAACTTGAGCGGTTCTTATAGGAAGTTGAGCGGTTTCCAAGACAACTTGAGCGGTTCTCGTAGGAGGTTGAGCGGATTGCACGCTAACTTGAGCGGTTCTTGTAGGAGGTTGAGCGGATTACAAGCTAACTTGAGCGGTTCTCCCGGGAGGTTGAGCGGATTCAATTACTCGGGCGCGGTAGGCAGTATTTAGCCATACTATACCCTCTCGCGCCTAATGGTCTTTGACAAATTAAGGTTCTACTATACATCCACTTCCCTATTGCCTCATACACCCATACGAAAAGACAAAAACACCCGGCCGCCAAAATGGACCGGGTGTGAAATTCAGTTATTTACTCTTCGTCTTCTTCCTGCTTCGATTCAATCGCAGTCGGTTTTTGTGCGCGAGGTGCTTCTGACTGGTTGTCGAAACTTTGGCCGAAGTTGTTTTTGCCGACAAAGCTTTCCATCATTTCTTTCACGTCAATGCCAGAAGATGCTTTCAACGTTTCCTGCAAAGTGGACATCAAGTTTGTTGCATACGAAGTCACTTTATTGGCTCCGCCGCCTTCACCGCTACCTGTGTCAACAACTGTAATTTTGTCGATGTTGGACAGTGGGCTTGCGATTTCCTTCGCATATTCAGGAATCATGCGAACGATCATATCAAGGACAGCTGCCTGGCCGTAATATTCGAATGCTTCTGCAATTTTACGTTTTGCTTCAGCTTCTGCAAGACCTTTCAAACGGATAACATCAGCTTCTGATTCACCTTGCGCACGTTGTGAATCAGCTCTCGCCGTACCGTCAAGACGGATTTTCTCAGCCTCAGCAGCAGCACGTGCTTCGATACGGTATTTCTCTGCTTCCGCTTCAGCCATTTGACGGGACTTGTCAGCAGCTGCATTTTGCTCGATTGCGTACCGGTCAGCATCGGCTTTCTTCTTAACTTCGGAATCATACTGCTTCTCACGGCGCAGAATCTCTTTCTCTTCCAATTCAATTTGCTTTTGACGCTCGATAATTTTAACTTGCATCTCTTGCTCCGTGACTTCCTGTTTCGCACGGGCAGATTCTAATTCATACGCCTGGTCCGCGCGCGCTTTTGCAACGTCTTGCTCGCGACGGTAATCCGCCACTTTCAACTGATTCTCTTTTTCTGCTTCCGCGATTTCAGTCGCACGCTCGATTTCAGCCTTCTGTGCTTCCTTCGATGCTTCGGCGTTCTTGATGCGTGTTTCTTTTTCTGCTTCCGCAGTCGCAATGTCTGCATCTCGTTTCACTTGCGCGATACGTGGTTTACCTAGTGAGTCCAAGTAACCGTTCTTATCACGGACATCTTTAATCGTGAATGAAACGATAATCAATCCCATTTTTGCAAGATCCTGCGAAGCGACACGTTGCACTTCCTGAGAGAACTTATCACGGTTCTTATAAATCTCTTCCACTGTCATGGAACCAAGGATGGAGCGCAGATGGCCTTCCAGTACTTCTTTCGCTTCATTTTCGCGGTCGGCTTTCGATTTACCTAAAAACTGCTCCGCTGCTGTCGCGATTTCAGGAATTGATCCTCCAATCTTAATGATTGCAGTTCCGTCGGCCATAACTGGAACGCCCTGTTCTGTATAGACTTCCGGTGTTGTCACTTCCAATTTACTTGAAAGCAAGCTCAATGGCTGTGCTTGTTGGAATACTGGGAATACGAATGTACCACCACCACGGATGATTTTGACGCGATTGCCCGAGTCATCCGTATGTACGTTTTTACTTCCTAAATAACTGCCTGTTACAATAAGTGCTTCATCGGGACCAACTGTCTTATACTTCGAAACGTAAACGATCTCTTGGTTTTCGTAACCTGCTGCTCTTTTCGATATGATCCCGTTCACCGTGGAGATAACGATTTCGCCAAATCCGTCTGCCGGTATTGGAACAATCACTTTACCTACTTGCCCTGCAAGCGATTCGTCCGTATACGCGAGCGACACTTCCGCAGACTTCAATGGAAGGAGTACGAAGAAATAAAGAAGGAAGTCCAATCCGACCGCAATGACGATGGCTAAGATAATGATCAGTGTATGACTTAAATCAGTCGTCAACTCCATGATGTACCCGACAGCTGAAGTAAATGTGATGAAAGCTAAGATGACCGCTGGATCGAGTATCGGACTTGCTTCCCCAATCCCTTCCGCAATATCACTGAAAAACAAATACAGAACCGTCGCCAGACCTGAGATGACCAACACCGTCAAATAAACATTGAGGACCGGCATTCCGAACAATTCCATCTTCTCACCTCTCCTTCCCTTACGTTATTGTCAAAACTTCTATAGTAAAAAGCTAATAAATCCTTATAGATTATGGGTTTCAATAAAAAAAACTTGCCACCCTCCTAAATTCTACGGATAATTGAGGTTACCAGACACCCAACATCCAGAATAGGAAGTGACAAGTTGTACCCTCAATTATTAGCTTATTTACTTCAATATATCAAGTACCAGCACACAATTATTATTACGTTACTTACGGTAGTGCTTGGAAAGGCCGTCGGGAGTGTGCGGCCGATGAGCCTGTAGACAAGCCTTATCGAAAACTTCAGATTGATGAGCTTCCCGTTCTGGAGAAACTCGAGAAGCTGTCCTTTCAGGACTTATTGGATGATTATTTTAAAGCCCATGGGAAGTCTCTAAAACCCGTCCAGCGACGAAAGAATGCCAAATCGAGCGTTCCTGAAAAGCTGTGCTGTCCGCGGTGTAGTGCTCCATCCAGCTACCTGTATGCGAACAACGGAGACAAAGGGCAATTCCAATGTAAAGTCTGCGGATGCCTCTTTAATAAACAAAGCCGGTATCTGAAGGAAGCCATCCTCAAATGTCCCCACTGCTTAAAAACACTTGAAAAAGTAAAAGAACGAAAGGACTTCGACGTTTTCAAATGTAAGAACAATGACTGTTCCTATTACCAAAAGAAGTTGCGCCCAAATGACACAAGCAGAAAAGAAACGATTCAAGGAAGATCCCCAGGCCTTCAAAGTTCGGTATATTTACCGTCAGTTTCAATTCGATTTCAAACCGATGGCAGATGCGTCCCCGGTTCAACCTAAGGTGGATCTCTCCAGGATCTATGTGTCTTCACACAACACTCGGGCTCATTCTTACGTACCACGTAAACTATGGCATCTCCGCACGGAAGACCGCAGCGCTGATGAGAGACGTTCATAACGTGCATATTTCTCATCAAAGTGTGCTGAACTACATGAACAGTGTTGCGTTGACGGTGAAGCCTTTTGTGGATAATTTCCGTACGAGTTGTCTGATCAGTTCTGTGGGGATGAAACCTACATCCGTGTAAACGGGCGCTGGCATTACATCTTCTTCTTTTTCGATGCCGCTAAGAAGGTCATCCTGTCCTATCGGACTTCACCGAATCGGACACCTTTCAGCGATTCGCGCCCTGGATGATATGTTCAGGAAGATGAAGACCATTCCAGAGAACTTGAACATCGTGGTGGACGGAAACCCTATCTACCTGTTGGCCCAACAATTCTTTGCGCAACACGATATCCATTTTGATGTGACACGTGTAATCGGGCTGACAAACGAAGACCCTGTGTCAACTGAATATCGTCCATTGAAGCAAATCATCGAGCGTTTGAACCGGACATTTAAAGGGAACTACCGCGCCACCCATGGCTTTGGTTCCGAAGATGGATCGGTTTCTCACGTGACGCTGTTTGTCGCGTACTTCAACTTTCTCCGTCCTCATTCATCCTTGGAAGGCCGGGTACCTGTGATTGTCCCAGAATTGAAGGAAATGCCTCACATGCCCGCTCGATGGACGAAACTGATTGAACTATCGCAACAGTGGCTGACCGAGAATGCCAGCTGACTTTTTGTTTAGCTGAGCTTTTGGGAACATCGTGAATCGAGCAATCGGCGAAGCGAACTCTTGACAAACCGAACGGAGAAAAAGGTTAAAATTGGTTAAAGTCAAGGGCTATTTGTCATGTCTTCTTTTTGTCCCCCTTCGCCCTTGGTGCACACTACGCAACCTTTTTCGACTGTTTGTCAAGAGCGATTGCGGTACATGGCCGACGACTTACTGTAGTGCGAGTCGCGAATTTGAGTTTCATAGAAATTTTGACACTACCTCCCTTACATGAATTCTACTATATATACGGTTGAGTTTGCAGTAAGTTTCAAAAACTTCAAAATAAATGACTGAAATTTGTTTTTAATCCTCCTTCATCAACACATTAAATTTCACGCACAAGAATCCTTAAAACTATACTTATTCCGACAAATATTTGCTATGATAGGACTACTGAAAATTCCCGGAAACGGATGGAGGTCCAAAGATGTTTAGTCCACGAAAAACCGATCCATTTTTCACAGCTCTTTTGGCGATTGCAGAACACGTACAAGCAGCCGTGCATTATGCAGATGACTATAAAGTGACGTCTGTAGCTGATTTAAAAGAAGTAAGCATTCGTCTTAAAAAATATGAAACAGACGGCGACGATATGATTCACGAGCTCATCACAAAGCTAAACACGTCATTCATGACGCCGATTGAACGAGAAGATATTTTGCAACTCGCGATCAAAATGGATGATATCCTTGACGGGATTGAGCATTTTGCGGCCAATCTTGAAATGTTCTCCCTTACAGACATCGATGAATATATCCAGAAGTTCATGGAGAACATCAGAAAAAGCACGGACGAAATCGTCAAAGCCATGCAACTACTGGCAAGAAAAAAACTTGTGCAGATGCGTGAACATGCCGTCCTAATCAAAGAGTATGAACGGATTTGCGATGAAGTACTTCGTACATCTAAAAAGACATCGTTGACCCTTTCGCTTTGGAAAACGGATCTCTTCTCATCCTGGCAGCACTTATTTCCGCAATCGCTTGGAACTTAATCACTTGGTATTTTGGGATTCCGTCCAGTTCGTCACATGCGCTAATCGGTTCAATTGCAGGCGCTGCCATTTCTGCCGCCGGATTCGGAATTTTGAACTACAGCGGATTCATCAAAATCATGCAAGCCCTCCTCATTTCGCCATTCATCGCGATTGCCGGAGGATTTCTCATGATGTCGCTGTTTAAAGTTCTCCTCAAGAATCGTAATCTATTCAAAGCGAATAAACGCATTCGCATCTTGCAAATCGGTACCGCTGCCCTGCAATCATTCACACACGGTACGAATGACGCTCAAAAAGCGATGGGGATTATTACGATGGCGTTGATCGCCGCCGAGTTACAGACCGGCGACGACATCCAACTATGGGTGCGTATTGCTGCAGCAACGGCAATGGGACTCGGAACTTCGATCGGTGGTTATAAGATTATCAAAACCGTCGGTGGTAAAATCATGAAAATCCGCCCTGTCAATGGAGCTGCCGCCGATTTAAGTTCAGCGATGATTATCTTCGGTGCAACACTAATCCACCTTCCAGTCAGTACAACACATGTCATTTCGTCCGCTATCATGGGTGTTGGTTCAGCACAACGTGTAAAAGGCGTCAAATGGGGTGTCGCTAAAAAGATTGTTCTGACATGGATTATTACGATGCCGATTTCAGCTGCTTTCGCCGCCATTGTTTATCAATTGTTGAACTTATTCCTCTAATTGAAATCCTTTTTCTTGCATTGTAATATTACTTCTGTTATGATAAAGGAGAATTATTTTTGTTCGACATGCATGATGGTCTCGATTTAATGCTAGACCGCTTCAAGACTTGAGCAAGGATAGTAACATTGTGTGGAACACATCCACACTAGGAGGAAATAAACATGGAACAAGGTAAAGTAAAATGGTTTAACGCAGAAAAAGGTTATGGCTTCATCGAACGTGAAGATGGCGACGACGTATTCGTACACTTCTCCGCAATCCAAGGCGACGGATTTAAAACACTTGAAGAAGGCCAAGACGTGACTTTCGAAATCGAACAAGGTCAACGTGGACTTCAAGCTACTAACGTTGAAAAAAACTAATTTAAATTAACCTTTCAAAACCACTTCTTTCGAGAAGTGGTTTTTTTCTATCTTTTTTAGGGAAAACGCGAACTTCCAGCTCTTGATCATATCCTCCCTCCCGCGTACAAAACCGTTCTCCATGAAGTAAGACATTCTTCTACAATTCAGCTATGATAAGAGAATAGATGAAACTTCTGGGAGGACGATGATATGCGTACATTGGCGCGGTTTGTTACAAATTATTATAAATCCATTATCTTTGCCTGGGCCGCCCTGTTTATCGTGATGGCCATTTTAGCTATCCGGTTACCGGGACAGCTAGAAGGTGATGGATTCCGGATGGATGCAGAACACGAAAAAGTGATGAAGATTGCATCAGAGACATTCGATCTACCTGCTGAAACAATGTTTATCGTATTCGACAATGTGAAGGATGACAAAATCTCCACCACGTTGGATAAAGTTGAAAAGCTAAATTTAACTTCGGAAATCGTATCCCCTCTTGATAACACGGAGCAGTATACGGAAGAAGTATCCTACGCAATGTTGCATTTCGACAATGTGGAGCGTGACATGTCGGCTGTGGTAACAGATATCCGCGAGAAAATCGGAGACGAGAATGGAATCGTCTTAACTGGGCAATCCGCTTTCACAAAAGACATTAACGCAGCTAGTCAGCGTGATTTGATGAAAGCGGAAGCGATTGGTTTACCCATTGCGATCATTGTCTTGCTATTCGCTTTCGGTACAATCATGGCGTCGATGGTACCCTTGATCGTTGGTGTGACGACAATTGCGACGACATTCGGTATTTTATCTCTTATCGGGGGACAGATGGATCTGGCGATTTTCGTATTGAATATCGTTCCGATGCTAGGACTCGCACTGAGTATCGACTTCTCATTGCTGTTCATCAGCAGATATCGGGAAGAGCGGTTAAAAAGTGATGTGTTGGAGGCCGCAGCAACAACTATTCAGACAGCCGGCCGATCGGTTATTTTCTCTGCTTTTTGTGTATTCATCGGTCTTGGGGCAATGTTCCTTATCCAAGTCGAGATTTTCCAAAATATCGCACTCGGTGGCATGATTGTTGTTGCCATGGCTGTACTCAGTTCAGTCACGTTGCTCCCAGCAATTTTAATAGCACTCGGTGACCGTCTGAATAAAGGACGAATCATCAAAGTGAAGGAGACAGGTTCGGACAAATGGAGAAAATTCGCAAATGCCGTCATTAAGCGACCTATACTCATTACAATCGGTGCTTTTATTCTCCTTGGAATCGCTGTCATTCCTGTGAAAAATATGGATTTGACGATTCCGCAAATCGATTCATTGCCGCTTTCATATGATTCACGAGCTTCTTATGAGCTTATGGATGACACTTTTGGATTGGGCGACCAATCGAGTGTATATATTGTTGCGAATCGTCCAGGGGGTTGGTCAGACGGAGATGGTTTGCGAGATTTACAAGCGTTGCAGGAAGATTTGGTCGCTGATTCGTTAGTCGATGATGTGACGACAATTTTCACGGCAAGTGGCGTATCTTCCGCTGAAGAGTGGGAGCAGGCAATGCAAGTGCCCGACATGCAGGCGCAACTTGAACCGCTACTCGATGCATTTGTGAAGGACAATCAATTGTTGATTCCTGTGACTCTTAATGCGAAAGGTTCGACAGACGAAGCTCAACAATGGTCACGTGATTGGTCGGCAAATGCTGATTGGAACTTGCTTGTCGGTGGGGAACCAAAGTTCAACCAGGAAATTTTTGATGAAATCTTCGATAATATTGTGTATGTATTATTGGTTATTTTAATTTCAACGTTTATCATTCTCATGATTGCGTTCCGATCAATCTTGATTCCTTTCAAAGCTATTGTCATGAATATCGTTGGATTGTCAGCGACATTTGGGATTCTCGTGTACATTTTCCAATACGGCCATTTCGGATTGCATCCAGGAACAATCGCTTTAATTATTCCAGTTATCGTTTTCAGTCTAGTATTCGGCTTGAGTATGGACTATGAAGTGTTCCTCATTTCACGTATGCAGGAAGAATACGCGAAGACATTCGATAATGATTACGCGACCGTCGAAGGGCTTGCAACGACGAGTAAAATCATTACGTCCGCCGCGTTAATCATGATTGTGCTCACTGGAGCTTTCGCATTTACGGACGTCATGCCCGTCAAACAAATCGGTGTTGGTATAGCGATTGCAGTTGCCATTGATGCAACCATTATCCGGTTGTTGCTTGTACCGAGTTTGATGAAATTGTTCGGCAAGTGGAATTGGTGGCTGCCTTTTGGGAAGGGCACATATAAAGCAGATAAATAAGTAAAACTAACTAAATAAAAGCGCCTGACTCAATGGAAATATCCATTACGTCAGGCGCTTTTTCATTAATCTACAATAACGGTTGTCGTTTCATCAGGTGAGTCCTTATCAAATTCGGCCATCATCGTGAAATAAATGGCTGCTGAAATAGCAATAACGAATAGGACGAGCCCGATAACAAGCGTTCTTCCATTCACTCGGCTTCACCCCCGTTTTTGACAAGTTTGAAGTTCTCTTCTTTCAAATAAGTGATTGCTTCACTATAATCACCAAAGCTTTCCTCCAAGTTAGGACCGTGATAGATGTTAAAGAATTGGTCTTCTTCGACTAACTTCAAGTTATGGCCATCCTCGTTCGCCCATAATTCTTCGCGGATTTCAGCTTCTGTTTCATCTTCTTCGTCATCTGTCGACAAGTAACGGATTGCATCTAGAATCGTCTTTTTCAATTCTTCTTCAGATGCTTCTCGGATATTGACAAGTCCACGATCATCGGGTTCGTATCCTTCAATGCCTTCAACATATACAAACCCATTTCCATTTGGATGAAGATGCTGAACGACGACCGTCTTTTCATATAAGCTGTCTTCAAAATGGTAGTTAACCCGCTTCATTGAAACTTCTTTGCGTGTCAGTCCAGGAATCGTTTCGATGATTTGTTGTTTTTGCTCAAATGTAAGCATAATTTTGCCACTCTTTCTATATCAATTGTGTGTTTAGTATACCATCATTCTTCATTCACCGTTAAACCAAGCATACGCGCAAATCCGATGGCTTGTTCATTAGAAACGACACACCCTACAATTTTGCTTAGCGAAACTTCGATACGGTCATATGTATTATCCGACAGATCAACGCCGTTCAGATCTGTTTCCGAGAAGTTCGCATTATGCAGTTTGCATTTTTTGAAACGAACCGGCTTGAAGGTACATTCGTAGAAGTCACTATCTTCAATACTCGAGTTCGCAAATTCTACTTCCTTCATGCTCGCGAAATTGAAATTCGAATAACGCACATCACAATCGTCAATAAGCATATGTCCGATAGTAGAATTGGACAGATCGGCTCCCGTCAATTTAGAGTTAACAATTTCACATCGATGCAGCATCGCTTTCTCCAAATGAACATTAGAGAAATCACAGCGCTCAAATCGGCAATCGACGAACTCCATCCCGCGCCAATTACCCGATGCAAACGACACATCCTTAAACAAGCAATTATCGAAAACTAGCCGTTCATCTTCCGCATCCGGCATTACTCCACCTTCAATACGCACTTGTTCAATAAACCCTTCCCTACTCCAAATATCCCCCGGCCGAATCAGCTGAAGATCCGCCGATAGCTTCGGCTTCTGGCGCTTATCTTTCACTTTCGTCAATGCATTCTCCCCCTATCTCGTTTTCCATTCAATAATAATGACAAGCACGATGACGACAATAAACGCCAACAGATAAAACCAATTTGGAACCGAACTAATTCCACTGAACATGCAACGAACCCCCTTTTTCCGAATAAAGCATAGCGAAAAATTCGGGTATAGCCGCTTCTCTCCCTATAACGTTTCGATACAACGCGGCTACTTTTCGATACGCGACGGCTATGTTTCGTTGCGCGTTCTACGTTTCGTTACGAAGCCGTTACGTTTCGTTACGACGCAGCTACTTTTCGATACGCGACAGCTACGTTTCGTTGCGCGTTCTACGTTTCGTTGCGAAGCCGTTACGTTTCGATACGACGCAGCTACGTTTCGTTGCGCGCTCTACGTCGTGCTATCCACCGCTTGTGCGGACTTTATCACCGCTTCTCGACCTGTTATCACCGCTTACTCGCACTTTATCACCGCTTGCAGACAAGTTATCACCACTCGCCCATGTTATCCCTATAAACCTACCGTCTAATACCCCAAATGACACGCAAGTCAATCGTTATCTCCCGAATCCCTATGCGCAACGCTTCCTCAATCTTCTCTTCACTCGCACCCCACGTTAGTGGAGTCATATGGATAAGTGGAACGAGAAGTCCTTCGGGCAATTCAAATGTATACGTCACTCGCTCCGATTGAACGTCATCAAAGTGTTCCGCAAACCGGCCGACCGGGTCTGACTCTTCTTTTTGCGGCTTGCCTTCATAGAACACTTCCCGCAACTCTTTTAAATAGCCACTTTCCGGGACGACTTTCAATACAGTACCACCTGGTTTCAGAAGTCTAGTGAACTCCGCAAAATTGGCTGGTGACAATACGTTCAGGATGACATCGATCTGTTCATCTCGAAACGGCATCGCTGCAAGATCCGCCACGCTCCAGACGAAACCTGGATAGTTTTTTGACGCAGCCACAATTCCTTCCTTCGCGAGGTCGATGCCGATACCGACAATTCGGGATTCCAATTGTGCATGAATCGTGGATAAATGCGTGCCTTCCCCGCAACCTGCATCCAGTACAACGGGGTTGTCCACATCTACAATTTGTTGCTTTATTAAATGAAAAAGTTTTTGAATCACTGGCGCAAAAAAGCCACTACTCATTACAGCCGTACGTGCTTCAAATAGTGACTTATCATACTTCGTCATATGGGCTTGCGGTGCCAAATTGACGTAGCCACTCTTCGCTAAGTCGAATGAGTGCCCGTTCTCACATACAAGACTCGCCTGATCTGCCATCTGCATCGATGCCGAACAGATTGGACAGCTGAAGAGCCCCGCATTCCTTTCCATCACTTTCACGTTTTGCATCTTCTTAGATAGCTTCATAACATAACCCCGATCCCTTATTGTTCTTCTAGTATACCGTCTTTTCGTACGCACTTAAACTATCGATAGTTTACACTGTATCTATCGCCACTTCTCCGGGTACAATAGTAGAAAGGAGATGATCGTTTGAAACGTATTTTTCTATTTATCATTCTCATAGTTGGTGTCTATATCGCAAAACCTTTATGGGAAGAGCCTGTTTCAAAGTACGTCGACCTCTCCTTCCTGAATCCAGTAGACGAAAAAATAAATTCCATCCTGAATAAAGAATCCGTTACATCCGCAATGAGTTCCATTCGAGATACGGTTAATGACGTCACTGTCTTCATCACATCGAAGTCGTCAGGAGTGGAACGGATTCTGCCTGACAAAGTCGACAAACCGGACTTGATGAAACCCGATCACTCCGCTATTTCCATTCATAATATTGAACTTGGCGCAACCGAAGCCGAAGTGAAAGCGGAACTTGGCGAATCAAAAAACCGCACCTTGAATGATTACGGGACAGAGTGGGTCACTTATCATGAAGATTACCAAAACTTCATCATGGTCTCGTTTGATGAAAAACGGGAAGTGAATGCACTGTATACAAATGATGACCTTATTACTTCAAAAGCAGGAATTCACTACGGCAGCACGAAGGAAGAAGTCCGAAACGCATACGGCACTCCTCTGAAAGAGATACGCAAAGGGTTCGGCATTTACATCCTTCAGGATAATGAAGGGATGGATCTCTTTAAGACAGGCGACAGCTATACGTATGTCTTTTATGATATACATGAAGGCACTACAGTGACGGCCATTCAGATTGTCACGCATGCACTTGAACACCAGAAATCCGGAATGTACGCAGCAGGAGATGCGTCTTTGCGCAACGGATTTGAACAGCAACTGTTCGATTTGACGAACGCCGCCCGTGTTCGGCATGGACGCTCGATTTTGCGTTGGAATGATGCGATTTCTGAAACCGCTCGAAAACATAGTGTAGATATGGCCATTAATAATTATTTCAGCCATGATAACTTGAAAGGGCAGTCGCCATTTGACCGGATGAAAGTAGATTCCATTAAGTATCGCAGAGCTGGCGAGAATTTAGCGTATGGCCAGTCCAGCAGCATTTTTGCGCATGAAGGACTGATGAATTCGAAAGGCCATCGAGACAATATTTTAATTGAAGATTATAGTCATCTTGGCATTGGTGTCGCGTTCAACGAGGAATTCCAGCCTTATTATACGGAAAACTTCTTTTTGCAATAAAAAAAACGGCTCGCGCTTAATTTTGGCGCAGGCCGTTTTTTCTATTCATTTTCCGATTGCCGCACATGCGACTCGATTCCCAGAATCTCCAGCAGGATCCGTTTTGTAATCATCCGCCTTTTCATGAATGACGATTGCTGTTCCGCCTTCTTTCACGATGGAGTTTTCAAGGCCCGGTTTCAACGTGACTTCAGACGTCGTCAGCTTCATGGACAACTTGCCGTATTCATCTACTTCGATATTCGGTAAATCTCCGAGATGAAAGCCTTTTGGATTGTCAAAGCCGTGTTCTTTTCCGGTCGGGTTAAAATGTCCCCCTGCAGATTTAAAATCGGGTGGAGAACACGTACCTGTTTCATGGATATGGATGCCATGCACACCTGGCGCCAAATCTTGCGCTTCCACATGGATACTAACCCCTTCCGGTTCCTGTACAAGCGACACTTCTCCAATCGGTTCCCCTTTCGTATCGATGAGCGGTGCCACAATCGCTTTCACCTGTTCTCCACTGACAGGCATTTTCTTATCTTTCTTGCCGCAACCTGCAATGACAAGCACGACACTTATTGCCATCAGGATGATTAGCTTTTTCTTCATGAACGATTCCTCCTCCAATTTCACTCTTGCCAAGTTTGCCCATACGGCTAGGAATTATGTATGGGAATATTCTCCACTCCAGCAGTAAGAAATTACGAGCGAGAAACTCATACAAAAACCCCGCTATCCATTCCTTTTTCTCGGAATGAACAACGGGGTTTCATTTGATTACCCTAGGATTAGTTTCTCTAGATCCATTGGTGAAATATATTGCCCTTCTTTATAAACACGCATATTACCGCCTGAAATTTCATCAATCAGCATGACGTTTCCTTCGCTGTCACGTCCGAACTCAAGCTTGATATCGTATAATTCAAGACCTTTAGCAGCAAGTTCGTCTTTTACGACTAATGAAATTTCTTTCGTCAACTTTTCTAGAACGACATATTCTTCATTCGTCAGAATGCCGAGTTGAGCAAGTGCGTCTTTTGAAATTGGTGGATCATTTCGGTCATCATCTTTGATCGTCACTTCAACAAACGCATCAAGAGGTTGTCCTTTTTCACAATAAGCTCCGTATCGACGCAGGAAGCTGCCGACTGCACGGAAACGGCAGATGACTTCAAGTCCCTTGCCAAAAACAGTTGCGGTCTTCACAGTCATAGACGATTCGTCGATATCCGATGCGATGAAATGTGTCGGAATCTTCTTCTCCGCCAACTTCTCAAAGAAGAATGAAGTCATGCGCAAGCCCGATTGACCTGCACCTTTAATTGTCAGTCCTACTGTGTTCGCACCCGGATCAAACACTCCGTTCTCACCCGTTACATCATCTTTAAATTTCAATAATACATTGCCATCTTCCAATTTATAAACGTCTTTCGTCTTTCCTTTATACACAAGTTCCATGCCCACGTTTCCTCTCTATTCGAAAATGTAGTGAATCAGACCACGCAGAGTCCGATTTGCCAAGTGAATTACGAAAAATCCGCTTTGCCAAGCGAATTACGAAGAATTCGCTTTGCCGTATCTCTGCGTTCTTTGCAGAGATTAAGGCAGAAGATTTTCCCTCTGCGTTCTTTGCAGAGATAAAGGCAGAAGATTTTCATTCTGCGTTTTTTGCAGAAATTAAGGCAGCCTTTAATTCCCCCATAACGCTAAGTACAGGGTCTTCAACTCGTTCTAGTTCTTCTTTCATCTATAGTATAAAGCACTTTCACTCCGATAAAAAGGGAAAACTTGATGGGGGTCAAGGTTTCATTCTGAAATCTATCTTATGATGTAGTCAAGAAGAAGAAAACAATTACATGGAGGTAGAGGAAATTGAAAAAACTCGTATTGAACTTGGAACCATTAACTTGCCCATCATGCATTAAGAAGATTGAAGGTGCATTGAAGAGACTGGACGGCATATCTGAAGCAAAAGTTTTGTTTAACTCCGGTAAAGTGCGCGCCGAGTTTGACGAAAACAAAGTCAGTGTTGAAGAAATTGCTAACACTGTTTCAGGACTTGGCTATCCAATCGTTTCACAAAAAGTCTCGTAAAGGAAGTGAAGTAGATGAATGCAAAAAGGACATCCCAAATTACGGCCATTACTGGTTTATTACTAGCAGTGGCCATCGGATTCCATTTGTATGGATTCCATGAAGGACGGCAAACCATGCTGATTGCAGCGACTATACTTGCTGGCATACCCATTGCCAGCAAGGCTTTCAAAGCATTAAAGATGAAAGCATTCAGCATCGAATTACTCGTAACCATCGCTGTTGTCGGTGCACTGTTCATCGGTGAATATGTTGAATCCGCGGCGGTCACATTCCTGTTTTTATTTGGTGCGTACTTGGAAGCACGGACACTCGAAAAGACTCGCTCTTCATTAAGAAAACTGATCGATATGGCACCACTTGAAGCGACTGTCATCCGGGATGGCGAAACACAGACCATCTCCGTCGATGATGTCATCGAAGGTGATCGTGTCGTAATTCGTTCAGGCGAGAAAGTCGCGATAGACGGACGGATCGTGACAGGTAAAGCAAGCTTGAACGAAGCAGCTATTACTGGAGAATCTGTACCTGCTTCAAAAATGATAGACGACCGGGTCTTTAGTGGAACAATCGTCGATCATGGTTTTATCGAAGTAATCGCAGAGCGTGTCGGCGACGATACGACATTTGCCCGCATTATCGAACTAGTCGAGGATGCGCAGGAATCACAATCGAAAACCGAAAAGTTTCTCGACCGTTTTGCCAATATTTACACCCCTTCAATTGTCGTTCTATCAGTACTTGTATATATCTTCACAAGAAATATTGAAATGACACTCACGTTCCTCGTCATCGCATGTCCCGGAGCACTTGTCATCTCAGCACCCGTCTCCATCGTCGCAGGCATCGGAAATGGTGCCCGAAACGGTGTCCTTATTAAAGGCGGGGACATCATGGAGAAACTTGCTAAAATCGATACAGTCGTTTTTGATAAAACCGGAACGTTAACACGCGGGAAGCCGGAAGTGACAGACATTCATTCAATCGAAATCGAACGAACTGACCTCCTTCGCCTTGTCGCAGAAGCTGAAACGATTTCCGAACACCATCTTGGGCAAACAATTGTTAAAGAAGCGAAAAAGCAAGGGTTGCAATTACTCAGCGAACCTCAAAACGTAGAAGTCATTAAAGGGAATGGAATTCAGGCGACAATCGATGGAAAAGTCCTAACAGTTGGCAATCGAAAATTGATGGACGCGAAGGATATCCTGATTGACTCAGAAATGGAAGCGTACGCAACTGCGCGTGAAAAAGAGGGAAATACAGCTATCTTCGCAAGCATCAACGGCAAAATCTCAGGCATTCTGTCAATCGCTGATCAGATTCGTCCGGAAGCAAAAAAAGCTCTTCGAGAACTTCGGGCAAGTGGCGTCAGACAGATCATTATGCTGACAGGCGACAACCGGCACACCGCTGAACTTGTCGGCGCACAATTAGGGTTAGATCAAGTCTATGCGGAACTCTTACCGGAAGAGAAAGTTGCGATGATTAAACAACTAAAAGCTGCAGGACACCGTGTCGCAATGGCAGGCGACGGCATTAATGATGCACCCGCAATTGCCACTGCAGATATCGGCTTAGCGATGGGTGAAGGCGGTACGGATATTTCGATGGAAACAGCTGATATCGTTCTGATGGCAGATCGACTCGATCAATTCTCACATGCCTACTCATTAGCGAAAGCAACAGTGCGTAATATGAAACAAAACACATTTTTCGCTGTCGGCACAGTCGCATTATTATTGACAGGCGTGCTGCTCGGTAAAGTGTTTCTCGCCTCTGGCATGCTCATCCATGAGCTAAGCGTCTTACTCGTTATTTTGAACGCTATCCGGTTAATCCGCTATACTAAGAGAAAGTCGTTCAATCAACGCAAGATCAAATTCGATCTACAAGCGCAATAGGAGTGAGGAAGATGACTACAGAACACTGCGGACATGGCGATGAGAATAAGGAGATGCAGAAACTTTGCATCTCAATCGTTCCAATCTTCAACCATTTAACGATTTCTGAGATGAATGAAATCGTTAAGCAAACACATTCTGCAAGCCATGCACGAGGTCATACAATTTACCGTGCAGGTGACCCGTCTGATGGTTTGTATATTGTCCATAAAGGACGGGTAAAAATTTATCGTTTATCCGAAAATGGGAAAGAACAATTGGTGCGTATTTTGGAACCTGGTGATTTCACAGGGGAACTTTCGTTGTTCAATGAGTCTGTGCATGATGCTTATGCTGAAACGATGCAGTCAACAGAGCTATGCGTTATGAACCGGGTAGATTTCCAGTCCTTTTTATTGAAATATCCGGCAATCGGATTGAAAGTGATGGGCGAATTTGCGAACCGTTTAGCAGATTCAGAAAAACAGACTGCACGAATCGCGCTTGAAACAACGGAAACGAGAATCGCCATGTACTTAGCTGATCTATCGGAAGAAGGAAATTCAGACGATATCAAATTGCCAATGACACGAAAAGACTTGGCATCGCATATTGGAACTTCTCCTGAAACAATCAGCCGGAAACTTGCGGAATTCGAAGAGTCGGGATGGATCCGACAAATTGGTCAGCGAGATATTAAGATTTTGGATTTGGATGCACTATTATTAATTTAATCAGGATAAATAGCACTTTCTAATTCCATTTTCAGGATTATCGACTTGTCAGCGTTCATGCAATGGGTGTATAATAACTCGATGAAATCAATGCACAGAGCGAAAGCGAGTGAGTGGAAATGGGTCGTAAATGGAATAATATTAAAGAGAAAAAGGCTTCGAAGGATGCGAATACAAGTGCGATATACGCAAAATTCGGTCGTGAATTATATGTAGTGGCAAAACAAGGTGACCCTGATCCTGAATTGAATCAGGCATTACGAATGGTAATTGAACGCGCGAAAACGTACAACGTACCAAGAGCCATCATTGACCGTGCGATTGAAAAGGCAAAAGGCGGCGGCGAAGAGAACTATGACGAGCTACGGTACGAAGGATTTGGTCCGAACGGTTCGATGGTTATCGTCGATGCATTGACAAACAATGTTAATCGTACCGCTTCTGAAGTTCGTGCAGCATTCGGTAAAAACGGTGGAAACATGGGTGTGAGTGGTTCCGTTGCTTACATGTTTGACGCTACGGCTGTATTCGGCTTTTCAGGAAAAACCGCTGATGAAGTGTTGGAGCTCATGATGGAAGAAGAGATTGAGGTTCGTGATATTCTTGAAGAAGATGAGACAGTGATTGTTTATGCAGAACCTGATCAATTCCACGCTGTGCAAGAAGCATTGGCAAGTGCAGGTATAACGGAATTTTCCGTTGCTGAATTGACGATGCTTGCACAGAACGAAATCGAATTGGATGCTGACGCACAAGCACAATTTGAAAAGATGATTGTCGCGTTAGATGATCTCGAAGACGTCCAGCAAGTTCATCATAATGTGGAGTTAGGAGAATAAATTCCTTTTCACAAAAATAAGACCGCCTATTCACTTGCGAATAGGTGGTCTTATTTTCTGTTTGATATAATTGTACATACAAAAAAGACCCTACAAGTAGGGTCTTTTTTAGTTGACAATTAAGCTTTTTGAACGTTTGTAGCTTGTAGGCCACGTTGTCCTTGCTCAATGTCAAAAGTTACGCTTTGACCTTCGTCTAAAGATTTGAAGCCATCGCTCTGGATTGCTGAGAAGTGTACGAATACGTCTTCCCCTTCTTGACGTTCGATGAAGCCAAAACCTTTTTCTGCGTTAAACCATTTTACTGTACCTTGTTCCATGTTTGTTTCCTCCTAGTGTGTCTATCCACACAATGTTACTATCCTTGCTCAAATACCTTAGATGAAGATCAAAAAAATTCTTAATCTGAAAGAACAAAAATAACTCTTACTTAGAATAACACCTATTTATTGAAATTGCAACCGAAATGATTCTTTTATTTAAATTTATTGTCAACATCTAAAATCATTGCTTGGCAAAGTTGGATTATCGCTGTCTATTCTTCAAACTCTTTCTTTGATGTCTCGGCATTCAAGCCGTAAAAGTCCATATAGATCTTTTCCAGATTAGCATCGCTTTGTTGGACACGTACGATCTTCGAGCCTTTCTTTAGTAACCACTCCAAATACATCTCTACCGCGTGTGTAGACGCTGTCAGTAAACCATTTTCGGTTTCGTTGAAAGGCAATGTGCTGTTCGACATGATTTGATTCAATGTACATCCTTCTGGAAGTATTACTTCAATCTCATACGGCATGTTGCCATCCAGCTCAATAGTTGCCTTGAATAGTTTTCCTTCTTTAATAAACCAAATCGTTTTAGTCAGGTCTTCCAATATATCTAGATTGTGGGTTGAGACAAGTATGCTGATCCCCTCCGCACTTAATGTACGAATCAATTGCTTCAATTCAATTGTACTCGTTGGATCCAAGCCATTAAACGGTTCATCCATTAAAATGACAAGTGGCTTTGTCAGGATGCAAAGAGCCGTCAACAAATGTTGCCGCATACCATAGGAATATGATTTGACGGGTTGGTTCACATAAGAACGGATTCCTATCTTATCGACCACTTCATCAATATCCTGTTGCTCAAGTCCATAAATATTCGCTATAAATGCTAAATGGTCATGTCCTGTCAGTTGCATATATAAGTAATTGTCGCTCGGTAAGAAAGAAACATATTTAAAAAAGTCGGGATTTTGATTTGAAACGCCCTGCACCGTTACAGAACCTTGTTCCACCTCTTCCAAAGCTAGCATGGAACGCATAAGCGTAGACTTTCCAGCACCGTTTGGGCCAACGAGACCAATTACTTCCCCTTTTGGGATTTCAAATGAAATTCCTTGCAGCACTTTACGTTTCCCGTATTTCTTCGTTAGTTGATTGACTGTCAATACCGACATTACGACACCTTCTTTCTCACTTGTATAAGGCCCGCGAGGAATAGTATGAATCCACTGGCTAGCAAAACAAGAGAACCGTTCATGACGTTTACATAGTTTGAACTTGTGACAATCGACTTCCAACCATCAACGACATTCCATGTATCCAAATATAAGAATGGATTCAAATAGCTAAATGGCATTTCGGGAAATTGGTTTGCAATTAAGTACCCCATAATCGTTACAATAATGACTGCAATGATTGTCATGTACTGATTCTTCATCCATCTGCCAACAAAACTGAAAACGCCATTTAAGAAAAACAGTTGTGCCCCAACGAGCAGCAAAGCTTTCAAGATCATGGAACCTAGACTTTCAAAGAAAAAGTAGGCGTCATTCATGTAGGCATAAAACATTCCATCGCTTTCGATATCTTCTGCCATTTCACCATCTGACGGAAGGGTCAATGAAAAAGCGCTATCGTATTCCGAATTTGCATATGCCACAATCGGGTAATCAGGTTCACCAATGCCGCCAATGAGTGAGCTGAAAACGAATGCAAGAACTCCACATATTAGAAGTAATCCATAGGCAACAATCAGATTGTACACCCATTTGCTACTATAAATCGCTCGATAACGAAGTGGTTTAGTTATCAAGAAACGAATAGACGACTGCGGTTCTTGCTCTGTCGACATACTAGTCCATAAAAGGAGCACAAAGACACCCAAAACAGGCCATGCAATATTCCAATCGAAGATTTTATATATAGTAAAAAATCCGGTATTTCCATACTTCGTATTTCGTTCTTGTGTGTTTTTTAGCACTTGAGCGTGTTCGACACTAACCGCCATACGCGGATCATCAAATTTAGAAACCCAACTATCGCCAAGTGACCACGGTTTAATTCCCTTCTCAAGTAGAATGTTTCGTTGCTCTTCTGTTGCCATAACAGAAACACTCCAAAGCGATCGATCCATCTCTTTATAGGAAGTATTTGTAGATAATTTCTCCAAGACCTCATTTAAAAGGTCTGGGAAATTAGGTGATTCTGCTTTCTTTTTCAAGGCTTCCAAAGTTTCAAGTGCTTGTACCGTTTCTTCAACGTAAACTGAATAAGGATTCTCTTCCTGTTCTTCTGCTGTTGCATCTTCTGTATCATTATGAGAAGCAGACTCAACTCCAGTTGAAACTTCATCCTCCAACAACTTCCAAGATATTTGTGATTTCATATAGAAGTTTTGCAGTTCTTCAATTGCTTTCAATGTTTTTTCATTCAGCGTTTGGTTCTGCTGATTTAAGAAAACAGACGTGCCACAGAGAATCCCCAGTACTAGAAGTGCTGTAATCATCACATGCTTTTTTCGTTTCTTTTTTAAGTGTTCAAATTGCAGAAGCTTTCCGAATCGGCGAGGATGATATTGTTTCCCTACAGTTGAAGTGGTTGGAGCCCTCCAGACTAGTTTTTCCGAATTAAATAACGGATAAGCCAAACCTAAACAGCTAATGAGTACTATCGTCATTCCGGCTAAATAGAAGACAAACTTATTTGTCGTTAGCAGTGATGCTTCAAATGCTGTAATTAAGTGGATAGGATTCATCATATGAAAGCCGAATTGATTTGAAATAATATATGCGATCGCAAGGGGTATAAGTAAAACCGCCATCAGAATACCAACAGGAAGCTTTTGTTTAAAGAAAACAGCTGCCATTAAAAGAAGCAAAGAAACAAATATCCCCCACCCAAGCGGAAGGAAGATAAGCCATTTCCATACAGGCACCATCAACGTCTCTGCCCCTACGATTACTTCTATAGGATAATAAATCGTTTTGAGATTTCCTGTTAGAATTGGTGGCAACATGGATAATGTAGTTGCGATAAAAATATAGACGAGCAAATACATATAAATAGACACTAGGTACCCATAATAGACAGCGGGATTCGATAGCGAATTCACTTTAAAGAAGTCGAATGTGCCATTTTCCTCATCAGCTCTATATTTGTAGCTAAATATAAGGAAAAAGAGAAATGCGGTTATAGGATTGAATAAGAATTGAAATAGTTGCTTGGAAAACAATGCGGTTTTATAGGGATTTTTTTGTTCAGTGAAAGAAAGTTGATGTTTGAATAGTGCCTCGGCTTTTTTTCGTTCGATTTCTAAAATATCGTAGTTGTAGTATTCAATAATATTATACTTTTTATAGTCTTTGTACTCGTCGATGTACGCAAGAAGATTACCAGCAATGTTTAAATTATCTTCCGCTATATTTTGTGAAATTAACTTCAGATACTCTTCCTGTAAAAGCAAGCTATCTAAAGCATTTTGCTGATCCTCGGGAAGCCCAACTTGTCTCTTTTTATTTAAAATTTTCCCTATTAAATCATTGATCGTAGCTACCCTGTCATCAATACTCTCTTGTAATTCCTCCTGCGTGGTGTCGGGTCGAGTAGCATTAATGAGTAGCAGCATCGAGACTAAGACAGCTATAGCAACCGGAATAAAAATCATGTATTTACTTTTGACAATCCCTTTACTAACAAAGCCGATAACTTTATTCACTCATTCCGCCCCCATAACGAACTTATGTATATGCCATATGCAATTTCAGGCATTTTGAATAGCGTATAGTTAAATTCAAGCGGCACCATATATTGATTAGTAAAGTCCGTAAAGAATTAATAAATTTCAGGTTGTCGTTCAATATTTTTTCAGTTCAATTATTCCATTAATTACGTATATAGTCCAGACTAATTTTTCCACAAATCAGGTGAATTCAAGAACATCTGAAGTAAAGCAACTAAAATAATTCTTTACTCTTTCAAATTATAGGGCGATACACACTTCCCAATCCGCTGCACTTCAATTCCTTCACTCCGCAAAGCTACAGGTATCACTTTCGCAAATTCCAGCGCTGTCTTACCATCCCCATGAATACAGATTGTGTCCGCTTTGATCGCGACAACCGTCCCATCTGTCGCGGTGACGTTCCCTTCCTTCACCATTCTAACGATTTGATGGATCGCAGCTTCATGATTGGTTATCAATGCATTCGGCTCTCTGCGTGGTGTCAATGTTCCATCGGATTGGTACGTTCGATCCGCAAACACTTCATTCGCAACTTTTAACCCCATACGTTCTCCCGCTTTCACAAGTTCACTGCCCGCGAGACCGAAGAGCATCAATTCCGGGTTGACTTTGTACACGGCTTCCGCAATCGATTCAGCGAGTTCCCTACTTTTCGCCGCCATATTATAGAGCGCACCATGGGGCTTCACATGTTGCAATCGTCCACCTTCTGCCCGGACAAAAGCTGATAATGCACCAATTTGGTACATAACGAGATCAAATGTCTCCTCAGTAGATATCGCCATTTCACGACGTCCGAATCCGCTTAAGTCTTGCAGTCCTGGGTGTGCACCGATCGCGACATTTTTTTCGAGAGCCATGCGAACGGTCTTTCGCATTGTTGTCGGATCTCCTGCATGGAAACCGCATGCGATATTTGCGGACGTAATTGTCTTCAGTATTTCTTCATCATTCCCTATTGTGTATGCCCCAAAGCTCTCGCCCATATCGCAATTCAAATCTACTTTGTATGTCATTGCGCTCAGTCCTATCTGAATTTAGTTAAAATCGCCGCTCGCAGTTCCTTCAAATTCTTTTCTTGTATGGCCATCAGTTTTTGCGACTCCGTAATTGTTACTTCATTGAACGTCAGTTGGTCGCCGGCTTTTGCTTGCGCCAGCTTCGTAAAGTTAATAGAAGAGATTTGTCCGATTTTCGGATATCCGCCTGTCGTCTGCCGATCTGCAGCGAGAATTATTGGATTCCCATCTGCCGGCACTTGAATGGAACCATATGTAACTGCTTCTGAAATCATTTCAGTTTGTTTCTTTAACGTTAATGAAGGTCCATTGATGCGATAGCCCATTCTGTCCGATAAGGAGCTGACGGTGAATGATTTATTCCAAAAATCATTTTGGCTCTGTTCGTCAAACAAATCATATTGTCTTCCCCGCATGACACGGATGACATATCGATTCGATAGATTTGGCAATAACGTGGTTGCAATTTGCCAGTCTGGCGCACGAAATGAAGCCTCCTGCGTTTTTAGCCGTTGTTTGATACTAGCAGGGATGCCTGTTGAATTAGCAATCGGCAGGACATCTCCTTTTCGTAATGCCCTTCCTTCCAAACCGCCAATCTTTGCTTTCACATACGTAGATCGGCTATTCATAACGACAGGCACATCAATTCCTCCTGCTATCGCTAAATACGCTCTACTTCCTGCAACAGCTGCTCCGAATGCAAGTTCACTTCCTTTGCGAATGAAAACCGGTTTCCACGCCGGGACAGGAACGCCTGCAATTTTCGGTTGTAAATTCCCGCCACATATCGAAATGACAGCGTCTTGCTCGAATAATAGACGAGGCCCAACGAGCGACATTTCGACTGTGGCTTCCTGCCCTTCATTGCCAACTAGAAAATTTGCTACCCGGTGAGAGAACGGATCCATGGCGCCACCTACAACGACACCGAATTTCTGATAACCTGTTCTGCCTGCATCTTGAATCGTATCTTGAAGGCCAGGCTTCATGACTGTAATCACTCCACCCCACCTCTCATCTCTTTGTATTGCTCAAGCGTGATTTCGTAAAATCGGATTCGATCCCCTGCGGTCAATAAACTTGGCGGATCTGTATTCGGTAGGAACAATTCAAGCGGCGTCCTGCCAATGAGTTGCCAGCCTCCCGGTGATTCAATCGGATAGACCCCTGTCTGCAAGCCTGCAATTCCAACTGTTCGAGAAGGAATTTGTAGCCGAGGCGTTTCTCTTCTAGGCGCTGCAATCTTCTCGGACATTCCACCAATGAACGGAAAGCCTGGTGCGAAGCCTATCATATGTACGGTATACTCGCCGGAAGTATGGATGCAAATGACTTCTTCACGCGTCAATCCATTATGTGCAGCGACGAAATCGATGTCAGAACCATGATCATCTCCATACAACACAGGAATTTTTACGACTCTTTGCTCACGAACGGAAACCTCATTCATGTTCTCGAGCAATTCCCGAATGCACGTACAAACAAAGTCATATGGATTCTTTTCATTAAACCCTTTAACGGAATAGACAACGGTAACGGTCGTATAAGCAGGAATGTACTCAATCAGCCACGCCGGCTTCAACTCTTCTAATCGCGCAATAATCCTATTCACTATTTTCTCAGCAGCAGGACTGATTTCCGTTCCCACCTCAATTAGTACAGCTTGGTCACCAACTGGAAACAAGTTGTATCTCATGCCGCTACCACTTCCCTACCGTAAAATTCTTTATCAATTAATGAATATTCTACATTATTCTACAAGTTCCTCAAACTATTGTTTTACATTTTCGAGCATTCCATTGCATAAACTACTAAGGAATATCTATATACTTCAATAGTCAAAACGTTTCAATTAAGAATTTTCTGCATTTACGTCTACTTAAACGTAATGTGATGAAGTACAATCAATCTAAATGATGAAAGGGTGTGCGCTATTTTATGAAGCAGCAACATGTACTCAAAAGAGCTTTCTTAGCAACATCGATTGCTTTGATTGCATTATTTCCTGTGGCACACGAAAGTACAATCACACCAGTTATAGCCGCGGCCGGAAACACACCTCCCGTAACGTCCATTGAATCGACATCATTAGAGAAAAAACTACAAGCCATTTTAAACGATCCAAAGTTACAAGGAGGCATTACAGGCGTTAGTGTGAGAAAAGCGGCAACGGGGGAATCGATTTATTCGCATTTCGGCGATATCCGATTACGTCCCGCTTCTAATATGAAATTGCTGACCGGGACGACTGCAATGGATGTATTAGGGCCAGACTATCAGTTTTCCACTGAAGTTCTGACGGATGGGCAAGTCAAAGGGAAAATGCTTCATGGTAATTTATTCATAAAAGGAAAAGGCGATCCGACTTTAGTTAAAGAAGATTTGGATCAGTTCGCCCATACGTTAAAAGAGAAAGGCATTCAAAAAATCAACGGTCATTTAATAGCGGATGACAGTTGGTATGACAATGTCCGGTACTCCCAAGACTTGAATTGGTCAGATGAACATAATTATGTCGGTGCCCAAGTATCCGCCCTGACACTTTCGCCAAACGATGACTACGACGCTGGGACAGTTATTGTTGAAGTGAACGCAGGCAACAAGGCAGGAGATCTTCCGAAAGTGTCTGTCACACCTTCGACCGACTACGTCGAAATTGTCAACCGCGCTACAACTGTTTCAAAAGGTTCAACAAAAAGCATTTCGATTGAACGCGAGCACGGAACGAATCGAATTGTCATAGAAGGGAAAATGCCTCTTGAAGCAACAAGTTCTCGTTCATGGGCTGCAGTCTGGGAACCAACAGAGCTCGTTCTCGATGTCTTTAAAAAGGCATTGGAAGCACAAGGCATCCAGTTCGTCGGTAATCATGCTGCAAAAACAGGCATCACACCCAAAAACGCAACAGTTCTAACAACAAAAAAATCTATGCCACTTAGAGATCTTTTCATTCCATTCATGAAGCTTAGCAATAATGGGCATGCAGAGACACTTGTAAAAGAGATAGGAAAAGTTGAAAAAGGCGAAGGTAGTTGGGATGCCGGTCTTGAAGTGATGAAGACGAAACTGAAGGAATTCGGCGTAAACACAGATACGGTTGTCCTTCGCGACGGTTCGGGCATGTCGCACAAAAATCTCGTGTCAGCCGATGAATTCACGAAGCTGTTGTATAACGTACAAGACAAAAGTTGGTTCCCCACTTTTGAAGCATCGCTGCCAATTGCAGGTGAACCTGATCGGATGGTCGGTGGTACGCTCCGTAACCGAATGGATCAAGGCCTAACAATCGGAAACGTCAAAGCGAAAACCGGCTCCATCACAGGCGTCTCCACCCTCTCAGGTTATGTAACAGCGAAAGACGGGACGGAATTGGTCTTCTCTGTATTGATCAATAACTACGTCACTGGACCCGTTACACCGATTGAAGATGCAATTGCGACCGTTCTTGCAGAGCATGAATTTTAATAAACATCTAGCATGAAGGCATCCAACAGATACAATGGATGCCTTTATTTTTGTAAATAAAGGATTCACTTCTGACAATAGCGAATTATACGTTAGCAATCAATTTCAGGAAGGTAGTGAAGACAGTGGATAATACATTTACAGAACAATTCAAAAAAGCAATCACATTTCTCACATCAAAGTCGCGACCGTTGGAAGCGGCACTTTATAAATTTGAATTCGAGGATGGCAGTCGCGATCAAGTACTACATGAGCTAAAGGTATATCAAAATGAAGACGGTGGATTTGGAAATGGATTGGAAGCAGATTTCCGTTGCGAAGCCTCTTCAGCACTCGCAACGACTATTGGATTACAGCATCTGATTCGTGTTGGTGCAGATGAATCGGATCCAATGGTACAAAAAGCGATTCAGTACGCATTACATACATTTGATAATGACAAAATGGGCTGGGAGATTGTCCCGAAGGAAGTGGAATCAGCACCACGCGCCATCTGGTGGAATTATGGAGGGGATTGGCCTTGGGGAAATCCAAGCGCAGAAATGACTGGATTGCTTCATCATTATAAAGGGCTAGTGCCTACTGATTTCCTTAGTAAATTGACAGCTCACGCAGTTACATATATTCACCAACTTGAAACGAATGACCATCATGAATTGCAATGCTTGGTCAAATTAATGAAGGAATTACCTGCTGAGGACAAAGGGAAAGTTTCCGATAAAGTACGCGAAATTGCTCGGAACAGTGTGACGACAGATCCGGAAAAATGGCATGGTTATTGTCTGCTTCCCCTCCAAGTCGCATCATCACCAGATTCATTTTTATATGCAGATTTCAAAGATATCATCCCTGCAAACCTCCAGCATCTGCTAGACACTCAAGCTGAAGATGGCAGTTGGAAACCGACATGGGCATGGGGACAATTTGAAGAAGAATGGGAAGCTGCAAAGCAGGAATGGAGCGGCGTGTTGACTCTCGAAAATGTAAGGGTGCTTCATGCCTATCATAAAGGAGCGTTATAACAAATCATGAATTCATATATGCATGCAGCATTTAATCAGATAGAAGTGTTAATACAATCAGTAACTGAACTACTGGAAAAACTGGAACCTACTGATTTAGCGATCCAGCCTACAGAAAACAAATTTTCGGTTCGTCAGTTACTTGCCCATATGTCATTGATTTGCAAGGCAGATTTACTAATTTCAGATGAAACTTCCGAGGAGGAGATGAAAACCTTTTATTCCTCTATCTCCATTAGTACTACCGAAGAAATGAAAGAAGCTTTACTGTCCAATTTTTCGATTTTGAAAAAACGCTATCTCAATTACTCCGAGGAAGAGCTACTGCAAACGACAACATCTTACTGGGGAGTATCCTATACACGATTTGAGTGGCTACTAGAAATCTCTTCTCACCTCTATCACCACAGAGGACAGTTACACGCCATGCTTGTTCATTGTTCAGGAAAAGATCCGCAGGTATCATTATTTGAATAAATGAAAAGCAAGATTCTACATTACGCAAATTGAAAATTTTTATAGTCATAAAGGAGACCTGAAATGGAAATTAACTTGATAAATTTGCTGTTTTTAATTGCTGTTCTATGTATACTCGTTACTGTTTTGAAAATTAATCGTCATGTTAAAGGGATTAAATATACCCTAGACCAGTTGTCTAAACATAACGATGTTCCAGAAAACCAGATAAATGATGAATTACGACAATTAATTGTCATGGGTGAAAAGATTAAAGCAGAAAAAATAGCACGAAAAACATTGGGGCTTTCATTGTTGGAAGGTAAGCAGTATGTTGATAATTTGAAGGTGAACAAAAATTAAGGGCATTTGGGATATTCTTCACCGCATGAGTCGAATAAAAAAGCACCCACAAAACACTGAATTCCACATTCAATGTTGTGCAGGTGCTCTTCAAATTTACAAAATACGTTGACCTCATAGCTCTAGCTCATCGCTCATCTCAAACACGTCAAAAATATTCGGGCCGATAATAAGTGACATGATCTTGCCCTTTTTTTCAAAGTAATGGACATTCCCTACGCGTTTGTCTTCAAGTTCCGTCCATCCCCATCTTTGGATCTCTTCTAAATAATCTTCAGGCGGGGTACCTTCTTCATCCCCTATGCCTTTCAATTTGTATTTAGCCGACTTCGCAATGACTGTGGTACAATCCTCTGCCTTCACTTCATACGCATTTTTCGGAACCGGGAATCCTTCATTGATAACGGCCATACGGTAGCCGTCCTGTTCTGTATATTCATAGACACAACCACTCATAACGGCAGCTGCAACAACTAGTAGTACTGGCAACAATACACGCTTCACGTCGATAACCTCCTCACGGAAACTTCACAATCTATTACTCTCAGAGTAATAGGAAAATTGCCGTTTGTCATCCGACGTATTTGTGAACTTTTTCAGTACCATTAAAAAGATCCTTCGATTCGTAGTACTGACCTATTTCCACTGTTCATACACCCACGCCGCATTGTATCTATATAGCTTTGACGGTCTGTAGGCACCTGTTTTGATTTCTTTTCCCGTATCGACTACCATATTCTCCACATGCCGGCGGAACTGGACTTTGTTCAGCTCCTTATCCAAAATTACTTCATATATTTGTTGCAAATCTGGCAATGTAAACTCTTCACCCGCCAGATTGAATGCGATATTCGTGTAGTTCACTTTTCCACGCAACCGCTCGAGTGAATACAGGATAATTTCCGTATGGTCGAAGGCAATCCCGTTCCGTTCAATAATTGTCACGGCCGTTCTCGTGTTCGCTCCTTCTGTAACGGTAATTTTCTCAATTGTCCCCGATACTATCACTTCTCCGGAAACCAGTTTCAGTTCAATTTTTTCCGTCCTGGTCACCGTCCCATCTACCCGTTCATCCCGGGACTCCGTTACACGATCCTTCACCGTAAACCATCTGACATCTTCCGCATCGTCACCTGCCTGAAGTGGTGGCAACTTCTCTTGGTCGACCAACGCCAGATAACTGACACTCACAATTCTCATCCGTGGGTCACGGTCTACCGCACTCCACGTATAAAGCTGCTCTGCATAAACGCCATCCACTCCTGTCTCCTCTTTCAGCTCACGTTGCACTGCCGTTTCTACGTCCTCGTCAATTCCCATGAATCCGCCCGCAAGTGCCCAGTCTCCCTTATACGGATGCCCCCCTCGCCGGATGAGCAACACTTGCAGTTCTTTATCTGCTTTCTTCCGATTATCCGTCACCTTCTTTGTCGCAACGGTGAAGATCGCCATATCTGTTGCAATTGATGGTTTTTCATACTTGTCCTTTTCCGTCTTTTTATATTGATCAATAAACTCCGTCTCACTAAGTTTTTGTAAATCTTTTTCTTCCATAGCTCTTTGCTCCTTTCAATCGTTTCACTTAGTTGCATACTAATACTATCCACGCTCTATTGCAACCAACTAAAAAAGAAGGGCTGCTCGGAACCCTTCTTCTCTTACTTCGTAATTAGGCTTGTAATCTGTGCAATCGATCGGTCTAGCCGTTCCTCATAGTTACCGCTAATGGAAACGAACTCGATGCCCCGTTCTTCAAACATCTTTTTCAATAGCGCATTCGTTTGTTCCCGGACGACCGGGTCACTGAATGTACGGTAACCGTCCGCCACCCACTTCACATCCGGTTCTAAAAATAAGTACAAATCATAATCCTGTGCCTGAATGGCCCCTTCGATAAACGGCAGCTCGCATCCAAAATACATCTTGGCATAATACTGCGTTACGACTGCCTCACTATCGATGAACAACAGCTTATTCGCCTTTTTCAACTTTTGATACTCCATATGCTTATGTCCGAATACAATCTCCTTATAATGCTCTTCCGTCAGCAATGAGCTACCGTCTCCGATTTCTTCACTCACTGTACGACCATATTCCTCCACATACTCCGTACCGAAAAGCTGCGCTAGATTCCTCGTCAAAGTGGACTTTCCGCAAGATTCAACACCAACAATGGCAACCTTCTTCGTATAATAAGGCTTCGCCGCCTCGGGGATCATGTCCCAATTGGCATAGATTCCCTCATTACGAATCTTCGTTGCGCTGATGGGGAAGATTTCACGTGCTTCGTCAATGACGACATGGATGACTCCCTCTCCGTAAATCCGTTTGAACCATGTATCATACTCACTTTCCGAACTAAAAATATGGGTGATTTGTTCGGGAATCGCTTCGAGCATTTTCCGACCACCCTCCATCCACATGTACTCCGCATCCGGCGAATAGGGTTCTTCGACCGCTAATACTGTAACATTGGACATGTTTTTTACGGATGTCGTAATCCACTGCTGGCGTCTTTTGAAATCAATATAATCCAAGCCTGCTTCTTTACATAGCTTTCTGTCCCGCTCTTCATCATAACTGACGAGCACATACAACTTATCGACCTGTGCAGCAGCTTTCGTTATTGCATATAAATGTCCTTTATGAAATGGAATGAATTTCCCTCCATAATGGCCTACCGTCATCTTTGACTCCCTTTGTGCATTTTCCATCGTCATCTACTCCCTTTTCAATTATCTTTTATTCAGGTTATTTTTCTTCATTCATTTTTGTTTTGCACTTTCGATAACTTTACCCAATTCACATATCCATACACTGAGTTTACAAGAAACGCAGTCCACATAATGACCATATTCCAATCGTTGCCGCCTGTCTGTAATAATGTTATGACCCATAACGTAATTGTCAAGACATTTACCAATATCCAAATCACCCACTGTTCAGCATACCGTTGCACCATTAAAATCTGAGCGATTACCGAAAGGACGACTGCCATACTGTCGATTCGAACTTGCTGTGCAGACAACAATGTCAATAACTCCGCATAAACGAGTGCCCCTATAACAAATGAACCGCCTACAAATGCCCAGCCTTTTAGCGTCAGCCTCTTCACATAAACGTTCTCACCTTGCGCTGATTCTTCTTTTTTCTTGTAATGTTTCATCCACATCCAAATTCCAATAAACTGCATCGGGAAATAAAACAACCAGTTCAACATTGACTCTCCATATAACCCGTATCCGTACGCTATATAGCCATATGTGACCGTTTGCACAATCCCGAAAAGATAGTTGGATACCTTCCCTTTCGCCACAAGCACCACACATAGCATCCCGGCAATTGAACTGATCAAACCAAGAAACGTATCTTGAAATGCAAAATACAGATAGACCGTGACCCCCGTGAATACCGTTACCCATAACTTCTCAAACATCGACCAATCTGCCAAGTACCTCTTTAATTCCCCGACCATTTCATACTCCCCCTCGCCTTAGTTACTAATTGTATCTAAGTATTAAACTTAGTATATGGTTGTATCTATGTATTGTCAACTACTATTTGCGCACAAAAAAAAGCCCTCACCGTCGCGCTTTTTAAAATCGCAGGTGCAAGCTTCTTTGTTTTTATTCGTGTTCAAACTGTTTAACATAATTTCTATAATTTTTCAGGTGAGAGTCTCTTAGAACTTAATCAATTCCAACTGACTTTCTGAAGCATCCAACTGTACTTCCCCACCAATCGGAAACGTGAACAGTGGTTGTGTATGCCCGAAATCCACATCGTATAACACGGGGATTTCTTTCAGCAATGGGTGCTTATCTAGAATGAACAGCAGTTGTTCCTCCGAAATGTTCGATGCACGCTGGAACCTACCGATTACTAGTCCATTAAGTGATTGTGTATTTTGCAGAAGTGACGTCAGATCCCTTGCGAAAGTTTCAGGAATGGTCATTTCATCATCTTCCACAAACAGTATGGCATTTTCGATTCTAGGCATATATTTCGTGCCTTGCAGTAAGTTGAGCGTACAGAGATTTCCACCCCATAGCTGACCTGTTGCAACTCCCGGCGTATAAGTTTTCCATGCAGACTTCTCAAAGTTACGATTCTCTTGGTCTAAATACCAAGCATCATCGCTCCATTCAACAGATGCCTGCACAACATAAGGCGTATCATGCATCAGACATTTCATGAAATGTTCCGTTTGGTATGCTTGCCCTTTTTTCATTTGAAAACTTGAAAAATGAGGGCCGGAATACGTTACCATTCCCGTTTGTGTAGTAATCGCTGTAGCGATGGCTGTAATATCGCTATAACCACAGAAAACTTTCGGATTCTTTTTTATGAGATCATAATCGATATAAGGCAATAACTCGTTTGAATTAAACCCACCGATTACAGTCAGAATACCTTTCACGTTTGCATCCTCAAATGCAGCATGCAAATCTTCTATTCTTTGCTCGATCGATGTTGAGCTTTGAATATCTGACTCAAAAACATTTTTGCCAAAGGTTACAGTAAAACCTAAGTTTTCTAACCGTTCCTTCGCAAACTGAACGCCTTCTCCAGATAAAATACTCGCACTTCGACTCGGTGCAACGATTCGTATTTCATCGCCCTTTTTAAGCTTCTGGGGGATTCGCATTTACATTCCTACTTTCTGTATGTTCAATTCAAGCCGAATCATATCCATGCATTGAATGCCATTTTCCATAATAATTTCATCATATTGATCCACAAAAAAGTCTTGGATCACACCCGTAATGCGAAATCCGCATTTTTGATAGAGCGCAAGCTGCCCGATACTGGAATTGCCTGTGCCGATTTCAGCGGTTACATAGCCATTCTTTTTTGCAATACGAATCGCTGCGATCACAAGCTTTTTTCCAATTCCTTGGCATTGGAGGTCTTCACGGACGGCGATATTTTTGATTTCTATTGTTTCTTTGTGCAGTTCTACTAGTACAAAGACCCCAATAATTCCACTCTTCTCCTCGATAATATAACATTCACCATCCGCTAAGTATGTATCGACTAGTTGACGAGATGGATCAGCTAGAAGGAGGAGTTTGTATGGAGGTGATTCATGAGGTTGCAGTTTTCTAGTTTGCATTCAGACCACCTGTTTCTTTTTATTATCCTAGCGTCAAATAGGAGTTCCATCTTTTGGGGTTACTGCAAATCTCTTCACAACCTGCTTATCCTGACTTGCTAAGTACATTTTTTATGCAATAGATGACATATCTTATTCACTAGATAACCTATTAAAATGTATGGCCGCCTCCATGATTTCTTCATATCCCTTCTGCCAGCCTTTGTGATAACTACTAGCCTCTTCCGGCGGAATTAACGTCCGCTCCGATGACTCAAATGCCGCGTCAAATGGGAAGAATTCTGTAATATCCATCCGAAAGAACACCTGATAGCCCACTCTCGGATAAGGACTTGTTTCAGTCCATAATGGATTTTCCTCATGATTCACTTCGATGGCACCAAGAAAATGACAATTACCTTGAACATACGCTTCTTCTAACACTTCACGGTGGATACAGGCTTCTACTGTTTCACCAGCTTCAATATGCCCTCCCGGAAAATCCCACCCTCTATGATTTAAATTAACCATTAACAACTTTTCTTCATAAAAACAAAATGCATGGACACTTGTGATCAGCTCTCGCTCGGGCATCAGATCCTGAATCCACGTGAGCTTCAATTTATGTCCGCCCCAATCTACGAATGTGAACGACATGACTACTCCTCTCCCTTCCCCATGGAATATCCTTCAAATAACCTTCCTCCATGCGGTTTCAAAATCTCATCTACAATCAGTATTATCCCTGATTTATCTCCGGTTCTATAAAATGTAGTAAATGTATCGATAAATCTTTTGGCGAAAGCCTCGTCGTATTGCTTCAGTGCTCTAACAATCCATTTTGATGCGCCAATCCATTGGCAATTTGTCCGGAGTACATACTCATGGATCGCTTCAGCAAGTGCATTGGCGATGAATAATGATTCTGCACTATTTTCCGTACCGATTAAATCCTCTAGCATATCTGTTATCATATAGCGTTTTGTTAGCAACGTTTCTGTCGACCAAGGCTCTGGTCCTTTTTTCAAAATCTCACATGCTTCATTTTTAATACTCGAAAGGATTCCAGTATCAACGAGAACAATTCCTTCGGCGACCATTTTTGGTAAGGAAGGCCGAGCTCTTTCTACATCCATTTTAAAAAATGCTTTATAGGACGTGTGAGTATGAACAAATACTTCAATTGGCCAACCATAGTCAATATGTGATTCGCGATTGGAGGATCTTACAGCATTATCAAAAATAACGATATCAAGATCAGAGGTCGTGGTAGCTTCGCCTCTGACGACACTCCCTGCGAGAATAGCAGCCTGACAATGCGGGAAGTTTTCATCAACAAAACGTTTGGCAGCGAGTGGCGGCAACAATCTCAACATTCCTCTTTCCTCCTATACTTTTTCTAGTCCACTAGTTTCGTTAATATCTCGGCAATTTCCATTGGACGCACATCATGTGAAACGAGCTTGTCAATTGGTAACCACATCGGCTCGTAACTACCTTGATTACGATTTTCTTCATATTCTTCTCCACTTCCTGTTCCAAATGTCCCGCCTATGATTTCTGATAAGAAAAATTGTTGCACACCATTAAAGTGGACCTTTCCGATGCTTTCTTTAATTTCAATATGCACACCTAATTCTTCAAATGCTTCCCGGATAGTAGCTTGTTCCGGGCTTTCACCTTCTTCAATACCACCACCAGGAAACACGTAATATTCTTGTCCTTCACGTATTCTTTTGATGACGGCAACTTTTCCTGACTCAATGATAACGGCCGATCCCCGATTCCGGAGTTCTACGCACTTACCTCTAACATACTCAATCACCCAACAATCCCTATACTCCCCTTCATGCCATTCGTGCTTTGGTAGCAGCTTCACCTTTTCAAATCCGCATTTCTCATAGCAGCGGATTGCTCGCTCATTCCACGTTTGAGGGTCCATGACAATGCGGTCCGCACCTTTCTCGGTCAATAAATACTCCACAATTGTCTCAATAAGTTGTGTACCGATACCTTTATTCCAATAGGCTGGCTCCCCTATGAACTGATCCATGCCATACATAACTTCAGCAGGATTTGAATAGCCATACACCTTTCTTTCTTCATCTCCTACGGGATAAAACTGAATGTACCCAATCGGGGCTTCATCATATATTATCAAGCAACGAGTTTCATTGTCCGCTTCTCCAAAAAAGTCTTCTTCTACTTTCGCCATGTCTAGCGGCCGATCCCTACCTTCATAAAACTGAAGAACTTCAGGATTTGACAACCACTTAGCTAAAGGAAATTTATCCTCTTCTAGGAGTTCTCGGATAGCTAATCGACCATTTCGAATTAACATTTCATATCCCCCATTAGATTCATGTACGCAAATCAATACTATTTTCAATTAATATAACGCGCCTTTGTTATAATTCCTGTACATAGAGGATATAGTGAAATATATCGCAACGATGTTGTCGCATCATTGCGGATCTTCAATAGAATAGATTCCTGTTTGGCTATCAGCATCACGTCAGGCAATAATCCACCCGATCGGCTAAAACTCAAGGGTGAATTATTTCTTTTGTGACATCGAGTTTACTAATGCAATGAATCTATACTACTTAGCAGATAATTCTTTCTCCGCCAACCCCACGACTTCATCCACAAACGCTTTCTTCGCGTCCGCATAATACCGCTCATTATTTGGATATTTCACCGCAAGTTCCTTCTTCAACGTTTCATATTCTATTGCTACATCTGGATGCTCATTCAAATAATCCCTGAACAATGTATGTTGCTGCCACCAATCACCTTTGTGTTCAACGACATGGTAGACATGCGTTTTTGTCAGTGCTTCTAAATCCGAAAACTTCGCATAGACGACTTTCCCTTCAACTTCCACGCGTCCTAACTGATAGATATCGGCATCTCTCAAAAGATATTTATCGAATTTCTTCGCATCGTCCAATGCCTGCACGCCGATTAAGACATCAATCATCGGCTTCGCTGCAATTCCTTCAATCGCTGTACTCCCGATATGCTGAATGTCCACGATATGCTCACCAATCAACGATTCCAATAGCACTTTCTCCTGTTCAAAAAGCACTTTCCATTTCGGATCATACGCAGTTAACGCTACTACGTCTTTATCCAAACCTAACATTATGACTTCACTCCCTGTCCAATCTCTTTGCAGATGGACTCCGCAATCTCTTCTATACTGACATCATCAGTCTTAATTAATTGATTCACATCAAAATCCTTAAATCCTTCCAGACACTTATCCGTCTGCACGAAGCACCAATTGCCTTCCTCTTCCCCTCGTTCGATAAGCCGCTTGTGGATTGTTTCTTTTTCCGCAACTAAACAAAAATGATACGTTTCAGAATCCATCTCTAAAAAACCATCATGAATCGTATTAAAATAGTCCTTATTATAAATCGTCATCGGTACAATTAAGTCCTTGCCATATGTCTCGCGAAGTTGTCTAGCCACTTCAACCGTTAACGGTTTCCACATATTCAAGTCTTGGAAATCCCCTGTCCGCTCATTTTCAAGCTTCACATCTTCCGGTATGATATGCCGAAGCATGAACCCCACCACTTCCGGATCAAACAGCATTGCCCCATCCATCTTGCTCAATAACTCATTTGCAACAGATGTCTTTCCGACACCGAATGCGCCGTTTATCATAATGATCAATTCGTTTCCCCCTCGTATGTCAGAAATGGCTCATACATCGTGATTGCATGATTTTCGGTGATAAATTCATCATCGATTTCATTTCCCTCTGCGTCATACACTTTCCTATAAATCGTATTATGGCGTACATAGCCGCCCCATAATTCTCGTGTGAAATGATGCTCTTTTTCATAGATTTCATATGTACGGGTTGTAGGCGTTGTCGACCGCCACTCTCCATTGAGGTGCGTGTCTGTTACATAAATGATTAGCTGGAAAGGCGTCTGTGTTTCGTTCTTTATTTGCAAATCCAAGTAGTTATAGGCGCAAGTTGCTCCGCTTCCGAACGGTTGACTGCGATTCGAATCGGGAAACACGTCGTAACTGTGGCGATAGCGCTCCGTTACGGTGAGTGGCGTATGTAAAGTGATCCAGTAGAGAAGATTGGATAGTTGGCAAAGCCCACCCCCTACGCCAACCGTCACTTTTCCATAATGCAGAATCATGCCGTCCACATACCCTTTTCGTCGCGACGTGTTACCAAGCAATCGCCAGTATGAAAATGTCTCCCCAGGCTGAATGACCACTTTATTCAACTGCTTTGCCGCAATGGACAAGTTCGTGATTTTATTGTATTGGAGCTGCATATCGACATCTTTCAATTGTCGCAGCAAAGGTGTCCGATGCTTCTTGAAGACATATGGGAATTTCTCTTCAGATCGATTGCGTGCATATTTCTTCCCGTCAAACATCCACTCACCAAAACGTTTGAACCGATATACTTTCTTCCCTATATAAATTCTAGCTTTACTACGCTTGACAGGCTGTAATGAAACCATTTACTCACCTCCCCATTTATGTAATTCTACAAAGATTCACCATTCTCCTTTTCTACGCCATGCATCTTACGTCTGAATTTCTGCCACTGGCCGACCCAAATGAGCCAGTCACTGAAAATGAGCAGACGAATGTACGATTTCTTTCTATAGTAGAGATACAAAGAACAACAACGGAGGAATGACGATGGCGATTGTACGAGTAAATCAATTGAAGAAGGCGTATGGAGTGAACAAGGTTTTACGGGGCATTGACTTTACCGCTCAAGCTGGGGAAATCATTGGTGTGATTGGTAAAAATGGAGCTGGAAAATCTACTTTTCTAGAGATTCTAATGACACTAAAGCCGTATGACGAAGGAAATGTACTTATGTTTGATAAAGAGCTGAGAACGTTATCACAACACCAACTTGAAGATGTACGCAAACAGATTTCAGTCGTTTTGCAGCCTACACAGTTTTACAAAACATTGAAGGTTGTTGAATTGCTCAATCTGTTCAAAGCGTATTACAAGTCGCCAATCAATATTGAAAAGATTATTGTTGATTTTAAATTGGAGCCTTACCGAAAAAAGTATTTCGATAAATTATCCGGTGGTTGGAAACAGATTGTGAGTTTGGCGATTGCGTTTCTATCAGAACCCAAATTGCTCATTTTAGATGAACCAACCACTGGCCTGGACCCGCATATGCGAAACATGCTGTGGACATATATTACGGACTACAATAACCGTACGGGCGGTACTGTTATTTTAACAACACATAATATGGATGAAGTTGAATTGTACTGCGATAAAGTTATGCTGTTGAATAATGGAGTAGGCGAAACTTTTGATACAACAAAAAGAATTTTAGATTCAGGCTATAAATCTATTCACGACTTTTATCTTTCAAAAGTATCGATCTAAATTAGGAGGAGTTCAAATGTTAGTAAATCAGCTAAAGTATGATCTAATCATGTTTTCAAGGGAATTGTTTTACCTCGTTTTCACGATCATCGTTCCCCCTGTCACCTATTTGTTCATGGGGGAGCTATTCGGAGATTCCATGTATGCTGGCGGCCTTAATTATGCAGAAACGTATACACCTTCATTTATATTACTCATCACATTCGGTGTTGTCTTTTTCGCCTTCGGATTCGACCAGGTGATGAACCGGACAACTGGCGTGGAAAAGCGAATCAGCTTATCACCGGTTCCGAAGAAAATACTTTTACTTTCAAACATACTTAAATCGATCATCATTACAAGTTTCGGCTATTTCTTAGTGTTTTTCATTGGAATGATTGTCTATGATCTTTCATTTGAACTACTTACCTTCCTTGCATCATTCGGTTTCTTTATACTGCTGAATGCCGCACTGCTTATCATTTCATCGGCAATCTATTCGTTATTCACAAGTATGAATGCAGCGTTAGTCTTTTCCATAGTCATTTTCCAAGTAGGAATGATTTCAGGTGGATACGCGATGCCCGTTGACATGATGCCGAAATTTGTCCAGACGATTGCTAATTTCAATCCCCTCTATCATATGAATCAATTATTTATTGCTGTGTGGAATAGCCAATTCACTTTGGATAATGAATCGCTCCTTTCAATTGGCTACATTCTCGGATGTGTTGTCATTTCACTACTACTTCTTCGGTTTGTAAATAAAATGAGGAATTGAGTTAGTAAATGGTACGATATGAGAAGTACTCATTTCTGGGGGGATGCGACGTATGAAAGTTTCATTGGACATCGATAGCGATTATGAGGAAACAAAAGTGACAATCCACTGCAATGAAGTGGATGAGTCCATAAAAGAGATTTTGGATTTTCTAAAAGGTAAAAAGACGGAATTTCTTGTTGGACGGGATGGGGAAATGCAACATATTTTAAAACCCGATGACATTCATTACTTCCATACGGAAAATGAAGCAGTTATCGCCGTTACTTCAGAGGGGTCCTTCACACTGAAAGAGAAATTATATGAGCTAGAGGACATGCTGTCGTCTACGAAATTCATCCGGCTATCCAAATCAGTTATAGCGAATTTACATGAGTTAAGCCGGTTCGAGGCCTCTTTCAACGGTACTCTTTGTGTTCATTTCAAATCCGGCGCGAAAGAATACGTTTCTCGCACCTATGTCAGTGGCATCAAGGAAGCATTGAAATTGAACAGGAGGAAAAACGGATGAAAACATTTCTAACCAGAAGCTTACTCGGTATCTTTTTCGGGTCATTCCTTACACTCGTGGTGTTATTCGCAGTCATTTACATCGGCGGAAATGAAACATTGGATTCCTCTATTCTAGTTAAAAATGCACTCGGACAAGTCTTTTGCGGCTGGTTTTTCACCGTGACGCCGTTGCTATTTGAGAACGAGAGGCTAACATTGCCTGTTCAGACTGCGTTGCATTTCCTCTGTGTATCCGTCCTCTATTTCATCGTCGCCTTCGTATTGGGCTGGGTTCCCTTCACAGTGGGCGGATTCATCGGCATACTCGGTCTATTCATAGTGGTATACGCCATAATTTGGTCGGCTTTCTATATGTACTTCAAAAAGCAGGCGGAGAAGTTGAATGAGGAATTGAATGGGTTGTGATGGCGTGTGGGTAACTAGTCTTTAAATCCCGATTTGGTGATATGTTTTTCTATTCGATCGATATATACAATCTTTCAATCGATAAATGCAAAAAAAGCCATCTCTGCGGATAATTCCACTGGAGATGGCTTTCAATTTCATTTCAATTTCTGCAATATGACGACTTTCAAGTAGTTGAATTCCTGACAACCTTTTGCAAGTTAGGATTCTCATTACATTCATATTACAAAAGAACTTTCTGCGATGTCGACGAATTAGCAAATCAAATACTATAAATGATTGACCTCTCAATCAATTCTATCATTTATCAGGAAAATGGATTACCAAATAGATTAGCTAAAATGAAGCCAACTAGTATACCAAGTAACAGTAGACCGCATATTTTTAAAACCTTCATTTTAATGTCCTCCCATTATTGTTTCATATTGCTATAAGACTCGATCTGACAATTTCCTTGATCATTACATATGCTTAAGTTTCCTTGCGCTGTAACTGTAATATAATATCCGGTTGGATAACTTTTACCCGTAAACCAACCTTCTAAATGTTCTAATCCATAAGCCACCCAATCTGCTGCGCTATGTCCAGTGGTATATTGAATAGCACCATCAACCAAGTAACCAATTAAAATACCTGCCAGAAACACTCCTACTCCTCCACCTAATTCTTGAACCTCACCGTTGGCACTTATTAATTCATCGGAAGGAGAGGTTAGTGTGAATTTACTTGCAGAAACATATGAGGTTTGTGTAAGACCAACTAGTAAAAAAAACAAAAGCATAACCAGAAAATGTTTTATTATTACAATTTTCAATTTCTATTCCTCCAATTCTTTTAATATATTATAAAATACCCTAAAAATTAAAAATAAAACAAATAAACAAACAATTTTAATTTTGTATTATTTTATCAGTTTTAAATAATAATGTAAACACTTTAAATAAGTTTGAATTTTTTCTTGAACGCACCGTTTCTCCCTTACTTTTTACAACTTACGTTACCAGTTCACACATTGTTGCATTTCCTCTGTGTATCCGTCCTCTATTTCATCGTCGCCTTCGTATTGGGCTGGGTTCCCTTCACAGTGGGCGGATTCATCGGCATACTCGGTCTATTCATAGTGGTATACGCCATAATTTGGTCGGCTTTCTATATGTACTTCAAAAAGCAGGCAGAGAAGTTGAATGAGGAATTGAATGGGTTGTGATGGCGTGTGGGTAACTAGTCTTTAAATCCCGATTTGGTGATATGTTTTTCTATTCGATCGATATATACAATCTTTCAATCGATAAATGCAAAAAAAGCCATCTCTGCGGATAATTCCACTGGAGATGGCTTTCAATTTCATTTCAATTTCTGCAATATGACGACTTTCAAGTAGTTGAATTCCGGGAAGTCGCGGTTTGTACGGAAGTCCTTCGGCAATGAAGATTCTTCCAAAATCTTATATCGTGATCCTGCATCTTCAAACCCTTTGGCAATGAATGTCTTGAACTTCTTCATGCTGAAACTTGCATTGTTCGTTGAAGCAATGATGATGCCGTTTTTCTCCGTGATGGAGATTGCATCCATGATCAAAGCCGGATAATCTTTCGCTGTACTGAATGTGTATTTCTTGGACCGCGCGAAGCTTGGCGGATCGAGGACGACGACGTCGAATTTCAGCCCATGACGCTTTGCGTACTTGAAGTATTCAAAGACGTCCATCACTTGTATATTCTGTGCTTCGTAGTCAATCGCGTTGACACTGAACTGCTCAATCGTTTTCGCTAAGCTGCGTTTCGCCAAATCGACACTTGTCGTCTCGCGCGCCCCGCCGAGAACAGCTGCCACTGAAAAAGCGCCTGTATAGGAAAACGTGTTCAACACATGCTTGCCTTCCGAGTATTTGACACGCAACGCTTTACGCACATCGCGCTGGTCAAGGAAGATGTTTGTCATAGCGCCATCATTCAAGTCAACCGCGAAATTCATGCCGTTCTCTTTAATGATGATTGGGAAATCGCCAGGTTCTCCCTTTACGAAGTCATCCTGCTCGATGTACTGTCCCTTCGTGTCGAAACGCTTCTTCTCGTAGATTGCCTTATAGTCCATGATTTTATCCAACACACCATACACATGATGTTTCATCGAATAGATCCCTTCGCTATACCAGCTCACCATCAGATAGCCGTCGAAATAGTCAATCGTCAGACCGCCTATTCCGTCGCCTTCCCCGTTAAAAATACGGAATGCCGTAGTTCGTTCATCTTCAAAAAACGACTCCCGTCTTTCGATTGCCGCAGCAATTTTAGCTTCAAAAAACGGAAAATCGATTTCCTCATTGTCGTCTCTTGTCAAAACCCAGCCGATGCCTTTGTTCTGATTGCCGTAGTAGCCTTTTGCGATAAACTTTCGGAACTTGTCAACCAAACGAATGATTGTTCCTTCTTCACGCAAGACTTCAGGATTAATTACAGCTTCTCTCAAGATTAAGGGATAGCCTTTTTTCAAAGCCGCAATACTTTGTGCATTTACTTGTACATCAATTGTTTTCGTCATCATGTCATCCTCTTTACATCATTTTTTTCATTATCTCACTAAAAACTGAAAAAAGCTTCTCCTATAATTGAGAAGCTTTCCTCATTCATTAGGCAAGCAGACGAAACGCCAGACTTTTCCAGAGTCCCATCCGAATCGGACGTTCCGCTTGTTGCCCTCTTACTAATCGTAAATAGTTTTGCAAATTGCCTTCATATACAAGCTCCATATGTGGCAAACATGCCAAGTGATGTGGCATCGTCAGACAAGGATTTGTCAAAAGACGGTGCATCTCACTTTCCTGCATGACAGTTGCGACGAATTGCGAGCAAAAATATGCCCGTTTACGTATGATTTCTCTATTCAGCGCCACGCCGAACAAACCGATAAAGTTGTATTTATACTCATCCTGATTCATCTCGAACTGCACGATTTTCTGACGGATCCGCACATACGCTTCCGTCGAAACCTCACATCGATACACTGCACAAGCAGCGTCCTCAAAAATTCCAGTAGCTACATTTTCACGGACAAACCCACCTAAAAACGGATTGTACTGCTGCTTCCGTCCGAAACTATATATTTCAGTCAATTGCTCATCGAATGCGATGGATGCATGATTCAATTCCTTCTGCGTATACATGCCAATTGCCTTGGATAGCAATGTGCCAGTATCTGTCAGTACGATATAGATTGTTTTCGTCATTCTCCCAACCCCTAACTCATCTCTCTACAAGTATGTACAATCTCTCCCGGAAGCTAAACCGTCTGCAGGTGGAACCGTAAGTAAGTCTTGAGTTGCAGTCGTCTATAGACACAATACGCAAATTTTTTCTATATATGTATTATACGTGTCAACCATGCTCGGAGTTTCACCGGATTGAAATTTTAAACATATGTATGAAAGAATGAAAGGCAATATGTAGGCGGAATGAACAAGAACCTATTGATGGTTTTTCTATTATACTACGAATCACACTAACATTCCCTGTTTTCTTGAAAATAAAAAAAGTACCGTGTGTATAACCCACACGGCATTCAATTTCCTCCATAAACGCATAAGCTCATCAAAAGTCCATTTCTCTTCGGAAAAGTCCAAATCTGCCTGCAAAAGTCCATAATGTATCAAAGAAGTCCATATTTGCTTCTAGAACTCCTTCACCCTCTTCTCACTTCCCAGCATATACCTTCATCGCATCACGCATAAATTCCGCCAAGCCTTCCCCGAACTTGTCAATATTCTTCATGAAACGCTCATCCGCGACATACATTTCACCTAAACCAGCAAATGCTTCCAGCGAATAATCCCCCATTTTGTTTACACATGTGTACCATTCCCCGATTGCCTCTTGCGCTCCAACGGATTTAGGATCTGTTTGGCGGAGCTCAGCAAGTTTGAAATAAATGCGATTCATTTCCTCTTGCCCATCCTTACCAAAACCTGCAACATTCTTGTTTGCTTTATCAACAGCTTCGTTCCCCCAACGCTCCCTCGCTTCCTGCTCATATGGATTTGAGTCAAAGTCAAAACCCTTAAATTTCTCTTCGTTCGTCATCTCTCTTTCTCCTCTCTCAAATTGCAGCGTTTTGTCGATCGTCTCAATCATCGTGTCCAATTGCACGCGTTTCGCCATCAACATATTGCGTTGCAGCTCAAACGCCTCCAACCGATCAAATGTAGGACTTTTCAATAACTCAATGATTTTTTTCAAAGGAAAGCCAAGTTCACGAAAAAACAATATTTGCTGGAGTGTAGCTACGTTATCATCAGAATAAACACGATAACCCGCCTCCGTCAATGTATCCGGTACGAGTAAACCGATTTCATCATAATGGTGAAGCGTGCGCACACTTACACCTGATAATGCTGCCATCTGTTTCACTTTCATCGCTCTCGCCTCCCTTCATTACTTACTTTAAAGTATGACGTAACGTGAGAGTCAAGAAAAGAATTGACATCTCATTCTACAAGTGTAGAATACTAAATATAACGTTCTACATATGTAGAAGAAGGGAGGAAACAATGAAAAGATTACCTGATGCAGAACTTGAAATCATGTTGATCATTTGGGAGTCAAACGAAGGTGTTACGCGCAGTTATATCCAAGAACACCTGGATAAATCCAAAGTGCTTGCACCTACAACGATTCTGTCATTTTTATCAAGACTGACAACAAAAGGATTCTTAAGGATCGAAAAAGAAGGTAAAACGAATACGTACTATCCATTAGTGAGCCAAGAAGATTATGCGCATAGGGAAAGTAAAACGATGTTAGAGAAGTTTTTCGGGAACTCTGTGAAAAACTTTATCGCCCAATTAAATGATAGTAAAGCTGTAGACGAAGCGGAAATCCAAGAGTTAAGAGATTTTTTGGATAGCCTGCCCTCGGAGGATTCAAAATGATGATGCAAAAAATATTTTTGAATACGCTAGAAATATCCATCATGATGTCCATTCTCATTTTAGTCGTCTGTATGTGTTCACCGCTGTTAGAAAAAAAGTATAGTGCGCGATTACAGTATTTTGTTTGGCTAGCCATCATGATTCGCCTAATGTTGCCAATCCCATTTACGATTCCGGACGCACCAATACAAATTGATGCAGGACAAGTATGGCAAGAACCTACAACCTGGCAAGCCCCTTTTCTTTCGAACATTGCTCTACCCGAGGACGTACATAGTCAAGCTGAAACAATCACTAATGGCGATCAGAATCGTTTATGGTCAACCGCCTCTTTACTGAAATTCGGAACTTCGATTTGGATGATTGGAATCCTCCTATTTTCACTTTATCATCTGTTGGGCTATTTCTATTTTGTAAGGAACAACAAACGTTGGTCATTAGAAGCAACTCCTGAACAAAAAATCCTATTCGGGAAAGTGAAAGCTGATCTGGGCATTAAAAGAGCGGTCGCATTACGCCGATCGACTATCGTGAAAAGTCCGATGCTCTATGGCATTATTCAACCAACCGTTGTCATTCCGCATTTCGACTATCCAGAAACAGACTTATATTTAATTTTAAAACATGAGCTGACACATTTTAAACGACATGATATCGAAGTGAAATTTGTATTGTTCCTCGTACGAGCGCTTTATTGGTTTAATCCTTTTGTTCACTTACTCTCAAAGAAATTCAATGCAACAATTGAGATGATTTGTGATGAACATGTAATCAGTGGAAAAGATCAAGTGTATAAGAAACGCTATATGGAAACAATTTTGCATTCAGTTGAACACCAAACTTATAAATCAAGTGTATTCACATCAAATTATAACGGAGGGATTAAAGTGGTGAAAAAGAGATTTAAAAATATTTCATCAAGCAGTAGTAAAAAGAAAGGTCTCGTAGCCCTAGGTGCATTTGTTGTCATTTTCGCAGCTTCAAGTTCCCTCATCGTTTTCGGATCGGATGGAAATGATACAAATAAGACAGTTGAAGAACCTACTACAACAATTGGAGATGAAAATGCCTTAGCACCGGCAAAAGATACCACGCAGAAAAAAACGGATTCCACGGATCCTATTATCGGTGTCTATGGAGAATCAAAGCGTAATGCAACACTTGAAAAAACAATCATCGACTATTTCGAAATTCCAGAAGAAGACTTGGAAACGACCAAATACTACTATAATTATGTGGACTTAGATGGAGATGGGAAAGACGAAATTTTCACCGTCGTCATGGGGCCTTATTCAAGTGGTTCTGGCGGAAGCACTGCTTTGCTGTTGAAACAGAAGGATTCAGGTGAATTGCAATTGAACCAAGCTCTAACGCTTATTCAAACACCAGTCATTATAAGCGATAAGATGACTAACGGTTACAAGGAAATAATCGTCATGAATAGTGGTGGCGGAGCAGAAGGAAATTACGTTGCACTTACAGCTACTAATGGGAAGTATACGAGTGTAAATGATGGATCTGTACTTGAAGGACTGGAAGGTGTTACTGGAAAGTCTATTATTAGCAATGATATTGTGAAAGATATGGATGAAGACAAAGCGCTGTATTTAAAGAAAGCTGAATGAAGATGAGACAGAAAGGACCGCAAGTTGGTCCTTTTTTTATACCGATTAATTATCAAAGCGATCACACTTCACTCAATCGCAACCCAAACTTGCGTCTCATACCCTGTAGAACCCACAGGATGAATATATCGTTCGAAAGCATAGCTCTGACGAAGTTGAATATCTTTCCTTTGCATGAGTCTACCAAAGGCTTCAGGAATCTTTTCGACTCCACCTTCAACTTTCGCTACAATAAACTTCCCACTAGGAATCAAAACCTCTTGTGTATCAGGAATGCCCTCTGCTAGCTCCGCATTAATGCCTGCTAAATAATGAAACACTCCTTCTTTTATTGCCAATGTAACTCCAAATGATTCTTCCGCTTTCGACCCGCTTACTGAAGTTTCTGCATACAACTTATCCCATAGTGCCGGGATTTGTGAAGCCGACCCTTTCAATTCAAAACCTCTCACTTTGAATTCTTCTAGTATTTCAATGCGTGTTTCCATAATCCATCTCTCCTTTTCCTTATTATAATCGAATACACAAAAAGGATAAGCGGTTCACAAAACACTTGTAAACCACTCACCCTTTAAGACGGACCTTCTTCTAACATTAATTTAGTATCCGATGATATATAGGCTTTGTAAATAAAACATCGTTATTCAATCGGCATCCAAATCTCGATAATGTCCTCTGTCGAACCTGCAGGATGCACATATCGTTCGAAGTCATAGGACTCTCGCAGCTGAATGTCCTTCATTTGAATAATAAAATCGTATGCTGCTGGAATACCCGGGATACCGCCTTCCACTCTTGCGACGACAAATTTCCCTGCTGGAATGATCACTTCATCCGTCCCAGGTAATTGTTGCGCTAAGTCTGACTTCAATCCAGCAATATAATGAATAATTCCCTCTTCCATTTTCAAACATACACCGAATGATTCCTCGACCACAATTCCTTCTTCACGGATGTCGCCGTTCAAGATATCCCATTTGGCAGGAATGTCCGCTACCGGCCCTTTCACTTCATACCCTCTCACAACAAACCCTTCACTTTCCACAATACGTGTTTCCATTTGTTTTTCCCCCTTTGATAATAGTCGTTCAATTGCTTGCATTGCCCCTTGTAAATCATTTATTTCACTTTCAATTTCCCGTCTTCGATTCAGTAATAGCAATTCCATCTGTTCATCCCCCTCTTGCAAAATTGTTGCAAGGGACACACCGAAATTTCGTAATGTTTTAATCCGAACAAGCTGTTGTTGCTCCTGTTGTGAATAATACCGATAGCCTGAATCAGGGTTTACAAAAGCAGGATGGACAAGGCCGATTTCCTCATAATGTTTGATAGCTTTAACAGTAACCCCTATTAGACGTGCCGTTTTTCCGATTGATAACACATGCTCCCTCCTTCTTCTTTCACTTTAAACGTATCCGTAAGGTACGAGTCAACAAGATCTATATGAATAGTTATTAATTCGTGAAAACAAGAAACTATCCTGAAGAATCCACTTTGAAGAAATATCCTTCAAAATGGATTCTTTTTCATTAGCTCTTTCCGTTAAGTAATACGCTTCATTTTACCCTTTATTAAAAAGTTCAATTTCGTTTCAGATAAAATAATCGCCACTAGTATCAAAACAGCGCCAATGCCCATCTTAAGCGTAAGTACTTCGCTTAAAATAATGATGGAAAAGACCATGCCCCACAGTGATTCGGTCGACAAAATAATGGCTGCTTTCGTTTCGGTAATGAATTTCTGTGAAACCGTCTGCAATAAAAATGCAATCGTCGTCGAAAAGATTCCTAAATAAAGTAACGACGCTAAAGCGCCTGGTTGCATGCTGAATGCCACTTCACCTTTTGCAAGCACAACAACGAAACCAATGAAAGTTGCCATACCCATTTGAACAATCGTCAAAATGATGGGGTCTTCCTGTTTCACAAATTGCGATGTGTAAAAGATATGGAATGCAAAAGCAATTGCACAGCAAAATGACAAGAAATCACCGATATTAATTTCCGCTGACAGCTGGAGTGATAAAACAGCTACACCAAACATTGCTAAAAATGCGCCCGCCACTTCAAATATATCAAGTTTACGTTTGTAAATGAGCAAGCCGATAAATGGTACGATGACAACATTCACAGCGGTCAAAAATGCATTTTTGGAAGGTGTCGTATATTGCAGACCGACCGTTTGCAGCGCAAAGGCGATGTATAGAAATATTCCTAAGATAGAGCCTTTCATTAATGCGCTTTTTGAAATGAACTGAAGCTTTTTATAAAAAACGGCGCATAAGAGCACAACGCCAATCAAGAACCGTCCCGCTAAAATTTGATAGGGTGTGTACGATTCCAGGGCAACCGCACTGCCGACAAACCCACTTCCCCAAATGATGGCTGTTATGAACAAGCCGATTTCACCAATATATTTTTTCATAGAATCCTCCGCTGCTTAGTGACTAACTTCAATTCATTATAGCGTATCCACTGTCGCCTCCGGACATAAACTTCATTTCCAAGAAACCGATTGTATCGTTTGCGCTCTATAGGCAATCCTAACGGCAAAACCAAGATAGGAGGTATTCATCGTGAATAAATCCGTTATCCTTATGATCCTTTTCACACTATCAGCATTCACACTTCCGACATTATCCTACGCAAACACGGCTGTCGACAAGAACTCCATCGAAGACGCTTTTCTTACGATGCTTGACCCGCATATATCGAAAGCAATCATCGAGCATTATGGCTATGACAAATCATATGGATTGTACGATGCCGACATTATAAACATTAAACGCGAAGATAATGGTGGCTTTGCGTTCATTGTAGATGTACTCGTCAATACGTTTGAAAATGCACAAAATCCACCGTATGGCAAAGAGTCAATCCGTTTCAGCATAACTCCGTCTGGCGTTGATATGATTAACTTCTCGCATGAAGGCGATGACGAGGAAAAGAACATGTTGAGGTTTTACAAGGAAGTACTCATTGATATCAAGCAATCCTTTCATCTCAACTTACTTCCGTATGAACGATATGATTACAACCAACTCCGCTATAAGGCCGAAAAGCAAAATGACTTCAATTCACTTGCTTCAATTGCCGAAGAAATCGTCATGAACCTTTTGAGTCCGGATATCGAGCCGCCTTATAAAAATGTCATCAATCCTGTGACCTTTGTTAAAGATGGTGAAGCATATATCCTTTTCAAAAGAGCAGATGGCATGAATATGTTTTATCATGTGAAACTGGAGAAGGGCGTATGGACAGTTGTGGACCAACAAAGTGAAAAAGGGAAGAAAATGAAGTATGAACTGCTTTGGTATATGTAAAAAGAGGCGACCGGTTTGGCCGCCTCTTTGTTCGTTTATTCAGTTGACGGTAATGTATAGCTAATTAATCATTTAAAGGCTTCCACTATCTGACTCACAGATCCACTCACAGTTTCGTGCACGTTTTCCCCCGCCCATAACGACATGAACTCGGGACGCCCTTGCACTGCGGCTTCACTTCGAATCTTTTTCGTCAGATCATTTTGGATTGGATAAGGAGCGACCCTCGTGTTTGCCATCATCGTGATGAATTGATTGTGAATGCCTCGAGCGGATTTACCGGAGAAGGCTTTCGTTACGACTGTGCACCCTTCTTCTGCATCCAATACGGCTTCTTTATATAGAGGATGTGCGCCACTTTCTTCGGTTGCGAGTAAAGCTGTACCTAGCTGAACGGCTTGTGCCCCTTTTTCCAGCATATCATTCATGTGTTGCTTATTCGCAATACCGCCAGCTGCGATAATGGGCAGTGTGACTTTCGTTACGGCTTCAGAGACTAAAATCTCTAGAGGTATCATGTCTTCCGCAATGAATGAACCACGGTGTCCTCCAGCTTCTTTTCCTTGGACGACGACCGCATCCATTCCTCGTTTTTCAGCCAACACCGCTTCTTCTACTGACGTTGCCGTACCGATCAGGAAAATGTTGCGCTGTTTCAACTTCAGTACAACTGCCTCACTTGGCAGACCGAATGTAAACGAACAGACTGGAATACCTTCTTCAATGATGACATCGACTTGCTCATTAAAGCCGGATTCAGATAAAGCTACTTTCCAAAAAGGCATACCGAGCTTCTTGCCAATCGGTTGCAACGCTACATACGCTTCGCGGAACAATTCCTGGTCCATTTCCACCTCTTCAGGCACGAACAGATTGACCGCAAACGGTTTGTCTGTCAGTTTTCTTGCGTCTCGGATCGCTTGCCGTGTTGCCTCAGCGGATAAATAGCCCGCACCTATAGAACCTAGAATTCCCGCTTCCGCGCTTGCCGCCACGAATTCAGGCGTTGTCACTCCCGCCATAGGTGCTTGGATGATGGGGTGCTTGATTTGTAAGTGATCTAAGAAGGCCATTACAATTCACTCCTTCACTTTTTATCCTTTCGGAAATCGTAGATGTCTTTCCGCACGTCTAGCTTAACGCCGTTTATCGAAACAGTATGCTCATCAAGCCATTGGATGACCGCTTCACTTTCACGGTACTCCCAATAGATATTCTTCGTTTTATCTTTTTTCTTATGATAAACCACTTCGCCTCGCACTGCATCCGCTACGGTTGCTCCGCTGCGAGACACATATGCCTTTACTGTATAATCCCCGCTCGGTGATCTTTCGTCAGTCAGAAAATCACCATCCGGCAACTGATGCATACTGAAAAAGAAGTAATTTATCAATAAGATTAGCACAACCAAAATCCCGATAATGATACCGGATACAATCCCTGTAATCTTCAATACTTTTTTCAAGTCAACCACTCATTTCCGAATCGGCACATACCCCGTCTTCTCAATAATATCCTGACCTTGTTCAGACAAGATCCATTCAAGGAACGCTTCGACATGTGGATTTTCACTTCCTGCCGTCACCGCGTAAAACTCATGAGTGATCGGATACTCACCCGAGCGTATTGTCTCGACAGTCGGTTCAATGCCATTCACATTGAGCAGGCGGATGTTATTGTTTTTCACCATCTGGGTGGAGTAGTATCTGAACGTATAGCCGATTGCATTATTGTGGTTTTTATAGTCAGCCACTTCACCGATAACCGTCCCCATGAGCGACGCAATATCTTCCGTCGGAGGCTTCATGATAACGGTTGTGCCCATGAACTTTTGGAGGGCTGTTTGACTTCCACTATTTTCAGGACGTTGAAATGCTCGAATTGTTTCACTTTTCCCACCGACGTCATTCCAGTTTGTGATTTTCCCTGCGTAAATCCCTTTTAGTTCATCTACTTCCAATGATTCAACTGGATTTTTCGAATTAACAAAGAACACAAATGCCTCTTTGCCAATCGGTGTGAATGTCAATTCCCTGCCAGCATTCTCGGCTTGCTTTAATTGATTGGCGGATGGCCCAAGAACAAAAGCAATATCTGCTGTGCCGTTAATGACGTTTGTGTAAGCCTGACCTGTTCGGTTCGACATCACTTCACTGCCATGCACCGGGTAATCCTTCTCTGGATAAACGGCTTGCGCAAATGCAGAATAGATTGGATACAATGCGGTTGCGCCGTCAATCACGGGCAGATCACTATCAATTTTCAGCGTTGTCGGTTCATCGAGTTTCACGGCTTTCGTGTTCTTTTGGAAAGGCTCATAGTCTGCGACTTCAATCGATCCATCACTAATGACTTTACGTGTTTTATCATAAAGTTCTGGTGTGACAAATAGGAGTGCAATGACCATCAGCACACCGGACCCGATGAAGAAGAACTTCTTAAAGCGATGAAGCTCGAAACGCGCCATCACGAGAAATCCGCCAAGAGAAATATAGGCAGCTATTACAAAAGGAAAAATATAGCGTGAATCGGAGAAATAAGAAATAAAAACAATGACAGCAACGAGCGGAAATAAAAGCGCCATGATGAATGCAACCGATAAAATCCCCCATACTTTCTGCAAGCAGCATCCTCCTAGAATATGAAAACTTATTTTTCTTACAAGTATAACTGATAATATGAGTGATTTATATGTGTTTTGTGGAAAGATTCGAGGATTAATAGTAGTTTATCAGGAGCGGCGGTGGCTAATTTTTCTGCACAGTGAACGCGGGGTTTTCTTAAATCGGCCAGACGCAATGCTTGAACGCGATTCCAAGAACAAGCACTGCACGCCGCACGATTTATGGTTAGCCTAAAATGTCACATACTCTTCCTACTTGTCCATCTTCAAGTCGCACTTTAATGCCGTGCGGATGGAAGCTGGAGTTTGTCAATAAATCTTTGACAACGCCTTCCGTTTTTACACCTGAACGTTGGTCCTTCTTCAAGATGACCGCAACTTTTAGACCTGGCTTTACATCGCTTCTATTTTTACCATCCATTACTTTTCTTCCTCTCTTTTTTGAAAAATGCTTTGGACTACGTGCGCCGTGCCTGTATGGAGTTGCCCTTCTTCACGATCCACTTCACCTACGCGGAAGTGTTTGATGAAATATCCGTCAAATTCCTCGAGTAGCATACCGGGATCGACGAGCATCGATTCCACACGTGGTCCGCCAGTTCCATAGCGAAGCTGTTCTTTTGTATATAACTCGCTGACATAATATCCACCAGGTTTCAGAGCTTTCCGGATACCCTCGAATGTCCGCTCCATTACGTCTAACGGTAAGTGGCCAAAAATATGGATGATAGCATCCCATTGTTCCGCTTCCCATTCGACATCGGCCAAATCACAGAGTTCCGTTTTGACTGTTACCTCTTTTTCATCCGCTAATCGTGCGGTTTTATCCAAACCCGACTGAGCGTAATCCCATGCGGTTACGTCTAACCCGACAGCTGCCAAATAGACGGAGTTGCGGCCTTCGCCTTCAGCGATACAGAGAACTTTCCCTTTTGGCAAAACACCCGCAGCTTCCACAACAAACTGATTCGGTTCTTTTCCATATACATATTCGTCAGCAGAAAAGCGCTCATGCCAAGAATTCGTCATTCATGATCATCCCTTCCTATCAACTTCCCATCAGTTTATCATATAGAATTGATTGTATTGTGAATTTCAACCTACTCCCAAAACAGACAGTGTATAAGCGATGCTTTTCACATACATCCTTCTGACAAATGCGCATTAATTTTCTACAAGGTGAAATTATTCAGTAGGTGAACCCGTTATACTAATTGAACCACAAAACGACACATGCGCATGATCGTTTTAGCAAGGAGGCTATTATGGAAGAAGAACAGCTGTGGGTCAAACAAGTATTAGCTGGCGATAAAGAAGCCTATGCCAACATTATTAACAAATATAAAAATCAGCTGTATGCGACCGTTTTACGGATGACGAGAAACCCACAAGATGCACAAGATTTCGTACAGGATGCTTTCATCAAAGTTTACCGTAATCTTGATAAATACAAAGCAGACGGTTCATTTTCGAGCTGGCTCTACCGGGTGGCCATCAATCATTGTATGGATGAATTCCGGAAAAAGCAGTATACAACGGTGCAAGTTGAAGTAGACGAAGAAAAAGTGGTCAATCCGAATCATCCGGAAATTATTTTCTTGAAACACGAGAAAAGCCGTCAGTTGGAGCGATTGGTTTCAATATTACCTGACGATGAACGTCTTATTATTCTTCTGCGATATGTGAATGAAGTAAACTACGAGGAAATTAGTGAAATTATGGGCGTTCCGCTTTCAACGGTCCGTAATAAATTGCACCGGGCTAAGAAAAAAATGAGAGAAACTACAAAACGTGAAGGAGGCTATTTTCATGACCTGTCCAACGATAGATAAACTATCGCAACTTACAGATGATTTGTTGCCTAAAGAGGAACGGGAAACTTTAGAATTGCATATTCATTCATGTTCGTCTTGTTCGAAAATCGTCGATGCTTTTAAGGAAGAAAATCGCTTCATTGAAGAAACTCTACAAACACCCATGTTACCAGAGAACTTTAGTGACCTAATTTTAGAACAAGTGGAGCCTTATAGGAAATCCAAAAAACTTCGGCGCAATGCCACTTGGAAGCGTGTTGCGGTTTCAGCTGCAGGACTCGTTTTGGCAGTTGGCATTGGGGCAACAGTCAATCCAAGCTTTGCCCAATTTCTCGGGGGTCTGTTCTCAACCGACCAAGTCGATGATGGGTTGAAAATGGCTGCAGATGCTGGTCTCATCCAACGGGTTGATTTGCAAGTCGAAGATCAGGGACTGACGTTTGTCGTGGAAGACGTCGTCGCCGACTCCTCAAGGGTCTCGCTTTCTTATAAGATTTTAAATAAAAACGGCAAACCGATGGATACGGATTTAAAATTTCACGAGTCTGGCAATACCGTTACAGCCTTCGATCAAAACGGTCGCGAGCTAGGTCAATGGGGAACAGATTGGCAGGAAGGAAGCGATTACGGAAACATTGAGTTTACTATGAGCAATCATAGTGAAGCAGAAAATGTAACGATCCAGTTTGACTTAGTCGAAATAAATGGAGTGAAAGGCAACTGGAAATTGGAAGTTCCGGTGGATTTGCAGGAAAATCGTAAATTGACGAAAATAGTGGATTTGAAAGATGCGACGTCTGTTCACCACGGAGTTCAAGTTCTTCTAAAAAAATTACAAACGGCTCCTTCTACAGCGGCACTCTATTTTGAGACTAAATTCACTGAAGAAGAACAGATGAAGTTTGAAGCGGCGAAGCGTCAGTTGGAGGAAACCTTTGGTAAAGAAACTATGGATTCACTTATATTTGGTGAGAGTACAGAAATTATGTACCATATTGAAAATGAGGATGGAAAAGTAGTTTATTCAACAGAACGTGCTGATTCGGAAGCATCCGGCATGCTACAGGGATCGGGCGAAGACATTGGTGCAGCTGGCGGTACTAAATGGGTAAACTCCTTTGTACCTAAGGATGAAGACCAACTAACCTTTGTACTGGATGGCGTGTATAAAACAGAAGCGACGGATATTTCGAAGACATTTAAAACGGATAGCGTTAAGAAACATCCAGTGGTGTTCGACTTTAAAGAAAATCAATTAACCGTCCATAGTGTGAAAAAACCTCTATTCGGTGAAGACAAATCTGTCATCGTCAAGTTGAAAGGCGGCATGGAATCGCTTGACATAGGTTTCGGTGATTGGATTGCGGTAGATGAGAAAGGGAAAAGTTATCCTACTACGTATAGTGGTTCCATTTTGGATGAAACAGACGAGAACGGACGACATATAGCAAAGTTCGACTTACAAGTGATTGGATTAGAAGAAGTGCCAGAGGAATTGACATTGCATCTAGTCGCGATGAGAAGCTATTATCCTGTTGAAAATCATTGGAAAGTTCCATTGACTAGTGAATAAATAAAGAAGAGAGCTGTCGTGGTTGTCAGGTGCATGATCCTGATCATCAGTGACAGCTCTTTTCTGTTATTGGTGTAGCTTAATTGACCATTTCTTCTCATTTCACCGATGGACGGGCTATTAGATGACGCTTTATTGACCGTTTCTACTCATTTCACCGATGGACGGGCTATTAGATGACGCTTATTTGACCGTTTCTACTCATTCTCTCGATGGACGGGCAATTAGAGGACGCTTATTTGACCGTTTCTCCTTATTTCACCGATGGACGGGCTATTAGATGATGCTTAATTGACCGTTTCTACTCATTTCACCGGTAGACGGGCAATTAAAAGACGCTTTATTGACCGTTTCTACTCATTCTCTCGATGGACGGGCAATTAGAGGACGCTTAATTGACCGTTTCTACTCATTTCACCGGTAGACGGGCAATTAAAAGACGCTTTATTGACCGTTTCTACTCATTCTCTCGATGGACGGGCAATTAGAGGACGCTTAATTGACCGTTTCTACTCATTTCACCGGTAGACGGGCAATTAAAAGACGCTTTATTGACCGTTTCTACTCATTCTCTCGATGGACGGGCAATTAGAGGACGCTTATTTGACCGTTTCTACTCATTCTCTCGGCGGACGGGCAATTAGAGGACGCTTATTTGACCGTTTCTACTCATTTCCTCGGTGAACGGGACATTAGAACACTCCTTATTGACCGTTTCTCTTCATTTCACCGGTGAACGGAACATTAGAACGCTCCTTATTGACCGTTCCTCCTCTTTTCACCGGTGGACGGGACATTAGAACGCTCCTTATTGACCGTTCCTCCTCTTTTCACCGGTGAAAGGGACATTAGAACGCTCCTTATTGACCGTTCCTCCTCATTTCCTCGGTGAACGGGACATTAGAACGCTCCTTATTGACCGTTCCTCCTCATTTCCTCGGTGAACGGGACATTAGAACGCTCCTTATTGACCGTTCCTCCTCATTTCCTCGGTGAACGGGACATTAGAACGCTCCTTATTGACCGTTCCTCCTCATTTCCTCGGTGAACGGGACATTAGAACGCTCCTTATTGACCGTTCCTCCTCATTTCCTCGGTGAACGGGACATTAGAACACTCCTTATTGACCGTTTCTCCTCATTTTCCCGGTGAAGCGACAGATAGAACAATCAAATTTCTCCCTTATCCCCAAGTTGTCAACATCATTCCGCTCACCTGCTCATCAGTTAGATATTCGATTTCTGTGAAACCTTTCAATCGCGCACGTTCGCCAAGTTTGCGGATCACTTCTTCGTCTTTAGCCAAAATCCGTGTATAGACGGAATCGGTTAATAAAAAAGCCAGCTGGCATTCACTTCCCATGAAGTCTTCAACGTTTTTTACTTCGACGATACTTTCTCTCGTTGGAAAAGCTTTCAAATCCGCAAATATGAGATAATGGATGTGCGTGTTGATTAGTTCTGAAAACCCCTGACCATCCATAACTACATCCAAGAAGAGCGAATCGGCCAAAGTATCATTTTCCACTTTGTACGATTCGACCGGATCGATGGACCACACCCATGCCGGATCGACAATATCCACTAATAGATCCGCCAACTGCTTTCCGTATTCGTTTTTTATTTGAAACATGATTCCCCTCATTCCTCGTTCCTCCCTGTCTATTTAATGAATTTCTCTTATCTTACTATAAAACCGTTACCGATCTTCATAGATTGCGTCTAAGTGATTACTAAGTGAGGTGAACGATTTGTCCAGTGAAGCGTGGTTTGGTGAGTATTATGATTCCGTTTATAGCTACATCCTCATGCTTGTGAAGGATTCCCATACTGCCGAGGACCTGACCCAGGAGACATTTATGAAAGTCATCCGGAATGAACATACATTTAAGGGCAACTCCCATGTAAAAACCTGGATTTTCCGGATTGCCTATACAACAACTATTAGCTATCTCAGAAAGAAGCATCCTGTTTTATATTACTTTGATTTGCATGCTTATACCCCAAAGAACGAACGATCCTCAGAGGAAATCGTCCTTTTAAATTCTCAGCAAAAGCAATTTTACGAAGCGCTCCATCAATTGAAACCAAGTTATCAGCAAGTGATCCTTCTGCGGAAAATCCAAGGTTTTTCGACGAAAGAAGCTTCAGCTATCCTTAATTGGTCGGATGGAAAAGTGAAAATGAGTTTATCGAGAGCACTTGCTGCATTCAAAAAAGAACTGGAGAAAGGTGGTTTTTCGAATGAAACACTTATCTGACGAAGATATGGAACAGGATTTCGAAAATCTAAAAAATGCATTTCAACCGACTCCTGTGCAAAAGGAGAAAGCACGCCGTCTACTCTTCCAACAGCAATCTTCAAAAAAGAAATTCCGTATGAAGTCATTGTTGCCATCCATCGTTTCACTGATCGTTCTCTTCTCCGTCGGCATCGGCTTGTATATCAACATTGGCGAGTCAGGAACAACGAATGTAACGGCTTCATGGGATCGCATGCTTTTGGAACAAACGAGTCAAACGAGTCCTACACGATACGTTTTAGAATTCAATGGAACTTCATTAATAATTGAGGATCGATTCAACACTTTCAGATATGAACCTACTTTAACGAAAGAAAATTATTTAAAGAGATATAAAATCAAGGAACCCCTTTTAACGCCTGGCACATACGAAAATTACACGATAACGCAAAGTGGCAGCATGTACACACTTAAGGTCGAAGGCAAACCAGGATTCACTTACAATTTGGAAAAGGAGGGGCCGCGGATCCTAGTGGGTGAAGACGGTGTCCGGTATTCCTCAAGGATCTATTTGGATACATTGGAGACGGTCACCGACGATATAACACCGGAACGATTAAAAGTCGCATCACAAAATGAACATACATTTTTGATTGAATGGGGCTTAGACTCGATGGATAGAGGAAATCACGACTTCGAATCTCATGAGCACGGGCAGCTTGTCGTTTCAACTGATTTCGACGAGTTCAAACGAGGCCAGGCCGTTTATTATCATATGCCATCCTCCGTCCTCGCTAAAAATACAGAAGTTCCTGATATGTATATCGGAAGGGTTGTAGGATTGCCTGGTGAAACGGTAGAAATTAAAGGCGGCCAAGTGTATATCGATGGAAAGATGCTTGATACGTTTTATGGTAAAGCAACAAGGCGTGGCTTGGGCGAGAAAGAGTACTTTGAATTAACTCCTCGCAACGCGATTGTGGATGCACAATCAACAAGGGACTATTTCAATATGGACATGGCAGCTGTATCTGTAAAGAAAGATACGGTGTTCATCCTCGTTGATCAATGGTGGAGAGGTTACGATAGCCGCGAGTATGGTCCTCTGCCCATTGAAAAGATCGAAGGAATCATTACCGGCACTGCAGAATAATGTGTTATCTGTAGACAAACAAAGGCAGGCATTTTTGAATTAGATTTCCATATAACAGTAGTCATACCGCCATCTATCAGCGGTATGGCTCTTTTTCTAATTGCTTTCGATGCCCACAGGCTAATGCTAAAAAAACCCGCCATTAAATTGTCATAAACTCTCTCAGCCCATCTCTATCAAGCTTTATAGACTAATAATGCGTTTCATCTCCTCTCCTATCAATTGACGTTAATTAGTAGACCCCCTAAACTATGTATATTAGTTGAGGGGGTCTACTATATTGAAAGAGCAATTAAAAGAAGCTGTAGAGTTATTTGAGGAAGTGTTGATTTACGGAACGGAACACGTCATGAAGTCCGTTGATATCGATATTTGGAAAGAGTATTCTCCTGAACAGATACAGGTTCTAAAAATCTTGGAGACTCAGGGACCTTTATCGAACACAAAACTTGCAGAAATCCAAGGAGTCCATAAAAGCGCTATTTCAACGCGATTGAAAAAGCTTGAACAAATGGGACTTGTCCAATCGAGTCGTGATCCACATGATCAACGGGCTAAAGTAGTGCTGCTGACGGAGGCTGGTACTGAAATTCTCAAAGTCTCAAGTGAAGCCGTCTATGACAGTATCATGAAACTGTTCGGAGACCAGATCGATGAACGAGAACTCCAATCATTCGTGGAGACGTTCCGCAAATTAAAATCAATTCTTCAATTTAAGGGGATGTAACTGTTGAGAAATATATTAAAATTCAAATGGCCGATTTTCATCGGGCTACTCATTATGACGGTCGTATTATTCATTCTTTCGCCAGATCTTGCAAAGCAGGCGGAAGACGCTGGTTCTTTCCAATTGCCGGATACTGCGGATTCACAGAAAGCCGCTGATATTCTGAACGAAGCTGGTGCCGCAGAGGATACGTTATCGTTAGTTTATCCACTCGATAAGCCAGTAGATGATGCGCTGCGCAAGCAAATTTCCGAGACCGCCAATCAAATCAAAGCAATCGGGAAACCGGTAAATGATGTACTAGATCCATTTGAAAGTGAAGATATGGAGAAGCAGCTTGTCTCAGAAGATAAAATGACAATCCTTCTTCCGATCACTGTTGAAGGGACTCATGAAGAAATTATCGCACTCGCGGATAAAATCCATGCGGATATTCTACCCACGGATCAAAAAGTGTATTTGACGGGTGAAGCGATTATTAATGATGACGTCAATGAAAGCGCACAAGAAGGATTAAAGAAGACTGAAATCATTACGGTCGTCTTAATCTTCGCCTTATTACTCATCGTTTTCCGCTCAATCGTAACGCCATTTGTGCCATTGCTAGCTGTCGGAATGAGTTATTTATTGAGCCAATCATTCGTCGCATTCTTCATTGACTGGTTCGACTTCCCAGTATCGAATTACACGCAAATCTTCCTTGTGGCGATTTTGTTTGGACTCGGGACTGATTACTGTATCTTGCTGTTGAGCCGTTACAAGGAAGAACTACTTGCGGGTCACGCGGTGGAAGATGCGATTGTCAATACGTACAAAACAGCAGGCCGCACATTGTTCATCAGTGCGTTGGCCGTATTCATCGGATTCGCAGCAATCGGATTTGCCGACTTCCCAATCTTTAAATCGGCGGTCGCCGTCGCGGTCGGAATTGCCGTCCTGCTGCTGATTTTGTTTACGGTCGTTCCATTATTCATGGTTTTATTGAAAGATAAATTGTTCTGGCCATCCAAAGGCGCCGCTTCACATAAAGACAGCGGATTATGGAAAGCATTCGGTAAATTATCCGTTATGCGTCCATTGTTGTCGATGTTAGTTGTGGCAATCATCACCATACCGGTCTTGTTGACGTATAATAATGACATTTCCTTTAACACGGTTGATGAAATTGATGCCAGCAAAGAATCCGTCATGGGACTCAACCGGATTTCTGAAGCATTCGGTGAAGGTGATTCATTACCCGTGCAAGTGATTTTAAAGAACGATAAGCCGATTGTGAACGAACGCGATGTCGCCTATTTGGAATCCATCAGCAAGGATCTCGAAAAAGTGGAAGGCGTTAAAAGTGTTCGTACCATTACACGTCCTACCGGTGAAATGATTGAAGACTTGTATGTCGACCATCAGATGACATTAATGGCAGAAGGCTTAGATGAAGCGATCGGCGGGCTAACAGATGTCCAGGATGGGCTCGGTCAAGCGAAGGATGGCCTGAACGAAATGGCGGGTCAATTGCCTTCAGGTTCAGAAGCCTCTTCCGGCGGCGCAGGTTTGCGTCAAGCTGCAGGTGGCATTGGTGCCATCAATGAGCAGCTCGCTCAAATTGCCGGCGGACTTCAACAAGGGATGCCCGCAGCTCAAGCAGCAGGCGGATTGACTGCCCTGCAAGGCGAATTAAAGAAAATCAGTGGGGGCCTCTATGGGGCTGCAGACCAGATTGACGGTTCTGGTAGTCAGATTGGTGCATTATCAGGTGGCTTGAATGAACTTGCTGCCGGTATCGAAGCTGCTGGAAATGGTCTCGGGGAAATCAATGAAGGACTGACAGAGCTTGTCACTATGATGAAAGAAATGGGCGATTCCACAAGCGTCCGTGACACAGGCCTCTTCATCCCTTCTGGAACGCTGAAAGAAGAAGATTTCGAACCTGTTCTTGACCGTTATACGATTGGTGAAGAATCCGGTATTATCATGGAAGTCATTTTGGATCAGGACCCCTATTCACGTGAAGCGATTTCAACCGTTCATGCGATTAAGGATTCTGTCAAGCGCTCCATCATCGGAACGCCTTTTGAAGATGTAGATGTCGCTTTCAGCGGAATTTCCGTCATGAACTCCGATTTGAATGAGATCTCATCGAAGGACTTTACACGCACAGTGACAATTATGCTTGTCGGATTGTTCATTGTATTGCTCATCCTGTTCCGTTCAGCAATCATGCCGCTTTATATGATCGGCTCATTGCTGTTGACATATTACACATCGATTGCCGTCACGGAACTTATTTTTGTCAATGGACTTGGCTATGACGGCATTAGCTGGGCTGTTCCGTTCTTCGGCTTCATCATGCTCATTGCGCTCGGGGTCGATTATTCCATCTTCCTGCTCGATCGCTTCCGCGAAGAAAGCATTGGCGGATTGAATGTACGCGAAGCGCTATTGACATCGATGGCGAAAATGGGAACGGTCATCATTACAGCAGCAATCATCCTTGCTGGAACGTTCGGCGCGATGATGCCTTCAGGCGTACTAAGCCTCATGCAAATCGCGACAATCGTCATCACGGGATTATTGCTATATGGCATAATCATCTTGCCGTTGCTGATTCCAGCAATTACGATATCGTTTGGACGTGGCGTGTGGTGGCCGTTTAGAGGATAATCATCTATAACCAAACAGAGCAAGCAGCCCCATATATAGGCTGCTTGCTCTGTATTTCTCTGGAATTATAACCGTACATCAAAGATGGCAGCATGCTTGTCAAGTACGCCTGTCCCTCTTATACCAATCGATGAATCCGGTTGTGTCTGTTTATGTCCATAGTGATCTGCTTCAGCTTGATGGACAGCTTCCATCAACAGTTCGCCGTATTGCTCGTCACCTTTTTCGATAATAGCGCCTGCAGACAGTTTCCCTTCCAGCAGTATCGCTTTCACTTGTTCTTTTGATGTGGCGTTGGCTAACCGGGCGTTGAGTTGCTTGCGTTCATTGTTCGCCTGTTCTGCTTTTCTTAACTTCTCCTCGTCAATGCCTTGTAACTGCGCTCTTTCTTCGTTCGTAACATTTTCACCCCGCGCAATCTTCTTGGCGATTTGATCTGCCGCCATCCGTTTCTGGTACTGCGCTTCTTCAGCCACCAGCCTGCGCATATCTTCAATATGACGCTCTGCTTCGGATTTGATGTTAGCATTCTTTTCGGTAGCATCATTTTTCGCTTGCGGCACGAAGTTCATTAATGCGTCAGTGATGAATTGGTTGCCTGAAACTCTCATTCCATCCCTCCATTTTTTCCTCGGCGTCTCTCATACACTTTATATCGGCAGAATTTGGATATTGATGAATCGAATACGTGGACTGTGTTCAATCCTTTTGTTATTCATTAGACATCTCCATCATTTTCTTAATCAACCTGATTTGTCCCCGGTGATTTAATTCATCCTCAAAAACGTGAAACCATTTGAAGTAATTATTTGCGGGTTTATCCCACCAGAACGGTGTTTGCTCGAACAGCCATGCATCTTCCAGCGTTTGAAACTTCTCGATTGTTTTCTTTCTAGTTTGTTCCAATTGCTCCAAGTAGAATTCGACCGGATTGCCTTGTATTTGCTCCTGTGCTGGCTTGCCAAGATTCAATGCCGGACCAAATAATTCGATTTCCTTTTCCGTAAAATCCCGTTTTTCAAATGTATCAATTTGATAAGCCTTTTCAACAGACGCCATATGCGCTAGCAGCATGCCGATTGAATTCGCTTGCGCGTGCACCAAGAAATCCAATTGCTCCATCGATAATTCCCGCACTTCCGCAAGCGTCGTTTCTCTGGTGTACGCCATCATAGTTACGAGCTTGCTGAATTCCAGACTTAATCCTTCTTTTTTGTCAATTAACAATAGATTTTCATTTTCCACGATATATTCCCCCTATGAATGTTGTCGTTTTATGGTTTTTGCAATCATTCTATCTTACTATTTACTTTTTCAAAGTAATCTTCTGCTTTTTCATCTGCTTCTTATTTTCATGTTTCTGCTGGCCCCTAAGCTTCTTTTCATACAGAGCGTATCTTCCTAGTTGATCTGCAGATAGGTCTCCATCTTCGACAGCCTGTATGACCGCACATCCCGGTTCATGATTATGCGTACAATCACTAAATTTACATTGCTCTCCGAGATGTTGAATTTCTGCAAATAGAATGCTGCCATCCATCTCTTTCGTCGTACTGATCGTTTTAAAGCCAGGACTGTCAATTAGGACTGAATCTGTTTCATCCAGATATAGCATCTTCGTAACGGTTGTCGTATGCTTGCCTTTTCCGTCCGTCCTAACTAAATTAGTATATTCACTGTGAGAGCTAGTCAAATCGTTAACTAATGTGGATTTTCCCACTCCCGATGCCCCTATGAACATCGCCGTTCGCCTGCTCCGCAGTGAATCTTTCACCTGCTGAATCGTCTCGGGCTTATGCATACTGACAGGCATGATCTTTACATCCGGGTAACTCAAATGAATCGTCTCGATGATTTCTCTTGTCTCTTCTTCATAATCCGCTTTTGATAGTAATATAGCCAATTCCACATATTCCTGATGGAATGTCATCATGTAACGCTCGAATTTTGATAACGTAAAACGTTGGTCAGCAGCGATAACAATATAGAGTTGATCTACATTTGTCGCAAGAATCTGCTCATAGCAAGAGACGTGATAACTTTTCGCAGCATGGCTGGATGCTTTTGAAATGATATTTTCCCTTTCCAACAGTTCTTCTAAAACGTATTCGTCACCTTGCTGATTGAATAAAACAAAGTCACCGACATAAAAATCCTTATCTATACGTTTATGAGCTACACTTACTTGAAATATTATTTGTTCGAGTGTAGCAATCGTATATAGATGATTATTTTTTTGAATAACACGTGCAATATTTTCAATCGTGCTGCCTGGGTTTTTCATTATAAAGTTCTTAACGCCAAAGTTCTTTTGTTCCAACATGCAATCTCCCTCTCCATAACGATCTTAGTAACCATCCATTGATGATGGCTAAATCAATTATTTTAGCTGATCACTTCCATTCAAGAAGCAACCGTGGGAGTTAAATAGTCATTCACTACAACGTTAGCAAACGGCAAAAAGCCACAAAGTTATAGTAAATAACCCTGTGACTCAAATGTTGTTAAAATATAAATGCCCCTACCAAACCGCACATCATACAATGAGGTTTGTGCATTTTTTATTGATCCGAATGAGTGAGACGCAAAAATTCAATTCCCAAGGTTAACTTCATTAAGTTTTTGAATTGCATAATCTCACTCCCTTTCTATACGTCAAGAAAATATTACCATAAAGGAATTCAGAAATCAATCACTTTTAAGAGTACTGTGTAAAAATGATATTATCCGGGGCAAATTCATTTAGTAATCTATTACCATCACGAAGCAGTAGAACAGAACAACTAAGAACAAAATTGTCCAAAATACGCCAAGAACCTTTTGATTATGCGTGTCTTTGCCTTTATGCAGTTTTTCAATAAACGTCATTAAATTCAACGTCCAAAGAACTCCAAACCCCGGTAACAGGACAAATGGTAATAGTATTTCCATTACGTCGCACTCCATTTCTCATGAACTAAGTGTCTCAGCACTTTTCAACGTTGACGTTACAAAATGCTTAAATTTCTCTTGTTCTTCTACAAATGGATTATGATTGCTTTGCTCAAATGTTGTCAATTTGGCATTAGGCATTATTTCAGCAATCTCTACCCCATATTTATACGGACATTGAGCATCGAATCTGCCTGCATAAATATGGCTTGGTACGGTTACATGAGCCAAGTCTTCTCTCAAATCATATGTGCCGATTTCGACTTTCCTAAAATAGTCCAATCGCGGTCCAACTGTTTTTCCGCTATTCGGCATTTTCATGGCGTTTATTAGTTTTTCTTTTGAATAAAAAGACATTTCCGCCCATTCGTTACCTAGTTGTTTCCGAATCTCCAACGGAGTGGAAGAGTCATTCATTTGATTCATAATCTCTATTATTCTTGGGAATTTGGGGTTCTTATGACAATAGATAGATCCCGGATCTGAACTATATTCCTTACTAGCTGCAGCTCCACCGGCAATCATTTTCGTTAAAGAGGTAGGAAATAAAACCGCATACTTCAAAGCGAGCATTCCACCTGTTGAATGCCCAGCAAATCCCCATTTTTCAAATCCCAATGCGATGCGTATAGCCTCCAAGTCATTTACTGATTCACCCATACTATATTGACTTTGATTTTCTGAAGTAACGGAATTACCGCAATCACGTAGGTTCACCAAATACACTTCATAATGTGCGGTGAATGGATTTGCAAACGTGTTACCCCGTTCGTCAAAAGCACTATACAAATGAGTTACGCATAATGGGTCTCCACTTCCTGAAACAAAAACTTCAAATGTACCCCGCTCGGTTTCAACAAATTTCTTTTGCCACATAAGGTCTTCCCACTTCCTTTTTATACTGTTATTCCGTCCCATCCCTCTTACTAATCTACAAAGTGCTCAAGTTACTTACACATTACTGGTCCAAAAATAGGTAACAAATTTCACCTTCTGCCCATTCATTTCAAATTCTTCATCACCGGTTTTTATTTGCTCAAATCCATTTCTTTCTAAAACTTTTTGAGATGCGATATTAGTAGTTGTCGTTTTCGCGTTAACTTGTTTCACACCATGCTCTTTCACTGTTTCCAATAATAATCTCAAGGCTTTTTTAGCGACCCCCTTGCCTAGATGTGCCTTCCCAACTCTATAGCCTAGAGAGGCAACTTCACGGGATTCATCCATATCAACTACATTAATCCTTCCTAGAATAGAACCATCTTCATCTTTAATTAAATAAAAACATGAAATCTCTTCAGCCTGTTCTTCAAGCAAGCGTTCATGCCTGAATTTAAAAATCTCAGGCATATAATAGTCATCTCCCCGAGTAGGTACCATTTCTTCGAAAAAGGCTCTATTTTCAACTTCAAACTTATACAAATCTTCGGCATCTAACCTATTTAGCTTTTCAATAAATATATCCATGTTAATAACCTACCAATCCATTATCGCTAGCAATCCCCGGCTTGTACTACAGTTTGTACGTAATAAGTAAAGTTCTAAAAACGCTCATCGAATTCCTTTTCAATCTCTTCGTCACTAACCGGTAGTTCCATTTTCTTGTCTCCATACTTCATTATAAGTAATTTTCCTACCTCAGACTTTTCGATTGCATCCTTTACCGCTGCAAATATGACTAAATATAAAAGCAGCATACCAAAAAGGACTAGTATGATCTTTACAAATACTTCCATGTAAACTATCCTCCCTATACTTGATGGCAACACGCATATGCTATTGATATAAAACATGGCAACAGCTAAAAACTGTTGCCACATCACGAAATTTTACGAATCAAATCCTATTGTCTTAAGTTTTTCTTTCACTTCTGGATATAGTCGATTCCCTTGTTTATCGACCCATTCATGATTTCCGATTTCCTTAAACACGTCAACGATTGACTTCAGCTGTTCCATTTGTTCAGCTGTCGGCGTATTGTTAGACATTTGATACAGAATACTAGCCGCGTTATCCAGAGAAATCATCAGCTGAGGATTCAGCTCACCAACTATGTCCAGCTTTCGCTGTGCACTTTCTACATCTACATAAATCGGCTCTACGATGGCCCTTCTCTTCTCTGAATCCTGAAGAACATCCTCTCCGGCTTCTAGCAACGTTTCCAGCTTAGTTGTAAAAACTGTATTCATCATCTGCTGCGCTTCCTCAAAAAAAGCGAACGAGGCAGACTGATTGTAGTGATCTTGCGTATTCTCTTTTTTATAAAAGGTTTCTAGCACAAATCCACTCTCATTTTCATCGTACATGAATTTCTGCGCAACTCGATCTCCGTGCTGCCGCATGAACATGACTATTCCCGGTTTTCTGTCAAAGATTGCCGTACTGAAATCGATTGTCCCCATCTGAACATAGCCGTCAAAAAGTGGGTACGTTTTCTCCCCGTCTTTCACAACAAGCAACCAGTTCTGCCCATCATCCCAGGCAAATTGACCATCTTCCATCTTCCCTGCATTCACATACAGCTCGATAATTTCTTCCTCACCATCCCCATTGACGTCAAACTTCATTTCTTTATAAAGCGTTTGCGGATACTTTTCAATTTCGGATGCTTTTATTAAGACGACCTCTTCATTTGCATCGCTTGGTGTTTCCACTTCTGTGGATTCGAGTGCACGCTTTTGCTCTTCTATCGTTTGTTCAAGCGTTTGATTTTTCAATGTGAGTTGTTTGATCTCCTTTTTCAGTTCGTCCATCTCGTTTGTCTGATTTGCATTTGACTGCTCAACATCCGGCTTATTCGTACACCCACCTAGAATAACTGCTACACACACAACTCCAAGTAAAAACCGCTTCAATTCTTAACCTCCCTCTATTAAGACGCCTTCATCTTTTATACATGACATCTCCCGCTACAATCGTCATAATTACGTCAGCATCCAAGATTTCCTCTTCTTCCACTTCAAACAAATCCTTATCCAGAACCGTAAAGTCTGCGTCGAACCCGACTACCAACTTCCCTCGGGAATACGCTTTGCCAATTGTAGCAGCACTGCCAGTCGTGAATAAACCAACCGCTTCAAATCGGCTTAGCTTCTCCTTCGCCAAATAGCCTTCATGCGTTTCTCCAGGCTTTCTCCTCGTAACCGCTGCGTAAATACCGAGTAGTGGATCGACTTCTTCAATTGGCGCATCCGACCCCGCTCCGCAAATGAAACCTTCATCCAATAACCGCTTCCATGCATAGGCCCAGTCAAGGCGATTTTCGCCCAAACGTTCCATAACCCACGGAAAATCTGACGGGACAAATGCCGGTTGAATATCAAGCACGACAGGCAGTTTTTTCATCCGTTCCACTAAATCATCTCGCAGGACATTCACATGGATTAGCCGATCGCGTTTCCCTTCCGGTACAGGATACTTTTCAATGGCATCCAATGCTTTTTCGACAGCCAAATCACCGATTAGATGAATGGCCACAGCTTCCCCGTATTTCCGGGCAGTCGCGACAAGTGTATCAATTTCTTCATCCGTAACGACTGCATTACCTGACGTTTCAGGCGCATCTGTATACGGCTCACTTAATAATGCAGTCCGCGCCCCGAGCGCTCCATCGATGAAGAACTTCATCTCACCCGGTTCAATCCACGGTTCATCATATGTCGCTTGTTCATCCATCAATTTTGTGAAAACAGTTGACCTTCTTAATAGATGTGCACGGAACTTCTTCTTGTCATCACCAATGACATTTTTGAAAGCTTGCAATGGATTATCATAATCCCCATAATAACCAAGGTCATCCGTCACTGCTCCCGTTAGACCTAATGATAATAAGTCATTGACGGATTTCGCCAATGCTTCTGTCAGCATCTCTTCAGTGGGCTCCGGAATAAGTTGCAGCAACCGATCCATTGGGCCTTCTTTTAACAATCCTGTCGGTTCGCCATTGTCATCACGGTCAATAACGCCATCTTCTGGATCTGGCGTATCCTTTGTAATGCCGGCCAATTCCAATGCTTTTGTATTGGCAATTGCTGCATGCCTGCAAGCCCGTTTCAGAACCATTGGTGATTCCGTAATCGCGTCGAGTTCATGGCGTGTAAAGATTTTTTTAGTAGGGAAATTGTTTTCATTCCATCCTTCACCGATGAACCATTCATCCTTATTCAAATTCGGATATGCATGCACGAGCATGTCCATCATCTCATCAGATGATTTCGCTTTCGATAAATCCAAGCTTACCAACTTCTGACCATGCCCAATCATATGCATATGGTTGTCAATGAAGCCTGGATACAATATAGCCCCTTCCAAATCCACGGACTCATCTGCATGACTCTTCAATTCTTCGAATGTCCCAACCGCACTAATTTTGCCGTCTTTCACAAGCATTGCCTCAACGGTTTCTCCTTCTCCATCCATTGTATATAGCTTGCCATTATGCCAAATTGTTTTCATGCCAATTCCCCCTCATCTTATTTCCTATTCTAAACTTTCAAGCAACAATGAGCAATCCCACTCTGTAAGAATGCTATACTGGAGCTATCGAATGTAGGAGGGATTTTTAATGAGACTAACCGTTTATCTTGCAGGAGAAATTCATACCGCATGGCGTGAAGAAGTAAAACAGAAAGTTGCTGCACTGAAATTGCCAATCGATTTCGTTGGGCCGATGGAGGACCACGACCGTTCTGACAATATTGGTGAAGAGATTTTAGGTGAACAACCAAACGCAATATTCAAAGATGCCGCTGCCTCAAACTTTAATAATTTACGTACCGAACTTCTAATGAAGAAAGCCGACCTTGTCATCGCATTATTCGGCGACCAATATAAGCAGTGGAACACAGCTATGGACGCGAGTGCAGCCGTCGCATTCGGCAAGCCCCTCATCCTCATCCGTTCCGAGCAACATCACCATGCATTGAAAGAGCTATCACGCAAAGCACACGCCACCGTCGAAAACGTCGACCAGGCCGTCAAAGCACTCCATTATATTTTCGAATGAACGACAGGCTATCCTGACAACGGGGTAGCCTTTTCACTTGGAACTAACATCTCAAAAATCCATAACTTCCCCTATAAGTCCATAACTCGAGCTAAAAGTCCATAATCACTCGCAAAACTCCATAACTCCCCATTTAACAAAACCTTTACATTCCCTTCATACCTCCTCAACAATCCACCCCTATACTGTAGAAAAGCCTCACCACTATTAGGAGGATTTCTATATGAACATTTTGAAAGAACGCATACATGATAATGCATTTTCAGTTGTACGCAACGAGAATTGGGCGAAACCAATTTATGAAACCAATGGACTCAATCTTTGGTACGGCACTTCCCACGCGCTAAAAAATATCGAACTAGCTATCAATGAAAAAGAAGTTACTGCCATCATCGGACCATCCGGCTGCGGGAAATCCACATTTCTCAAGACGCTCAATCGTATGGTTGAAACGGCGGCAGATGTGACAATTTCCGGAAATGTGACATTCAAAGGAAATAATATATTAGGCAAATCCATGCCTGTCGAAATACTCCGTTCCAAAGTCGGGATGGTGTTTCAAAAACCGAATCCATTCCCGAAGTCGATTTTCGAAAATGTCGCTTATGGACCGAAAGTGCATGGTATCCGTAACAAAGCAATGCTTGAAATGATTGTCGAAGAGAGTTTGAAGAAAGCAGCTTTATGGGATGAAGTAAAAGATCGTTTGCATAAAAGTGCATACAGTCTTTCAGGTGGCCAGCAACAACGGTTATGTATCGCTAGATGTCTTGCCATTGATCCGGAAGTAATTCTGATGGATGAACCGACATCCGCCCTTGATCCTGTATCGACCCATAAAATCGAAGAACTGATCCGATCCATTAAGAACGATGTCACAATCGCAATCGTCACACACAATATGCAACAAGCTGCCCGCATATCAGATCGCACAGCTTTTTTCCTTAACGGAGAAATCATCGAAGATAATCAAACATCTACGATTTTCAACAATCCTGCAGATACACTGACAGACGACTACGTCAACGGACGTTTCGGTTAAGACCAGAATACGCACTCAAGGAATCAAACCTTGAGTGTTTTTATTTTTAAATCAAACTAATATTTACACAACGTTTACATTTTAACAACATCCACTTAACATTCATTCGTTATGCTGTAATTGTGAAAGGGAAAACCTTTCATACCATAAAAGATTATTTACTTAGGGGAGGAAATTTTACATGAAGGTCAACAAATTTCTTTTATTCATGATTGTCGCAGCACTTACTGCAATCATCGCAGCATGCGGGACAGAAGCGGATGATACGAATAAGGATGATAGCGCAGCAGGTAAGACTCCTGATAAAAATACAGCATCGGCACAAGATTCTGCGGCTGAAGATCTCGAAGGCAGTGTTGTCATCGACGGATCTGGAACGGTTTACCCGTTAATGGCTCGCTTAGCTGAAGAATATATGATTAACGAACAAGAAGGTGTATCAGTCGAAGTGAGCCGTGCAGGAACAAGCGCTGGCTTCAAGAAGTTCCTCGTTGAAAACGGAACGGATTTCAACGATGCTTCTCGTCAAATTAAAGACGAAGAGGCTGCTGAAGCGGACAAGCTTGGCATTGAAGTAAAGGAATTGAAAGTAGCACTAGATGGTCTCACATTCGTTATCAACAAAGACAATGACTGGGCAAATGAAATGACACCGGAACAATTGGTTAGTATATTCCTAGCTGACGGTAATGTTGAGAAGTGGTCTGACATCAATCCAGAATGGCCAGATGAAAAGATCAATGCAATGGGACCGAATGAAAATCACGGAACATATGAATTCTTCTATGAAAAAATTCTCGACAAACAAGATATGAACAGCAATGTAAACTTGCAACAAGAATATTCAACACTTGTGAACTTAGTATCTGAAGACAAGAACGGCATCGCCTTTTTCGGATTCGGTTATTACGTTAACAATCAAGAGAAGCTTCAAGCTGTGGGCGTTGATTTCGGTAATGGCCCCGTTGAACCAGCACTTGATACGATTGCAGAAGACGGTGCTTACGCAGACTTCACTCGTCCAGTCTTCACATACTTGAACGTCAATCATGCAAAAGAGAAACCGCAAGTACGTGACTATGCGATTTACGTTATGAACAATATCAATAAATTTGCAGGGGAAACAGGTTTTGCACCTATTCCTGAAACTGAAGTGAAGGAAGTCATCAGCTTCTTAGAAGGCCTCAACTAATCAAACACTTTTCACTGGAGGATGGGGCTACTGACAGCTCTCATCCTCTTGTAACTTTGCGGAAGGGGAACTCTTACGATGAACAGTGAATTCACAAAAACTAAACAGGTCAGTATTCGTGCCATAATTGACGAAAACCAGCGCGGTAATTCATTGCGCAGAAAAATTGAGCGGTTCATCCCTATAGGCCTCATGCTTATCGCATCGCTTTCTATCTTGACGACACTCGGCATAATCTGGACACTGCTATCCGAGACAATCGAGTTTTTCCGACGGGTTCCGTTTTTGGAATTTTTCACAGGGACTACCTTAAAACCATTGAGTCAGAATCCTGAATTCGGCGTACTTCCCTTGTTGATGGGCACGGTTACTTCATCTTTGATTGCTATGGTGGTCGCTGCCCCTATCGGACTGATGGCGGCGATTTACTTGAGCGAGTATGCCTCTCCCAAAGTACGAAAAATTGTTAAACCGCTACTTGAACTGCTTGCAGGGGTTCCGACGATAGTCTATGGCTTCTTCGCTTTTACATTCGTTACACCACTACTACGGGAATTCATCCCTAGTTTGCAAGCGACGAATATATTGAGCCCCGGAATTGTCATGGGCGTCATGATTATCCCAATGATCGCCTCCCTATCAGAGGATGCGATGAGCTCCGTTCCAAACGCAATGCGCGAAGGGGCTTACGGCTTAGGCTCCACGAAACTTGAAGTGACACGTCGCGTAGTGATTCCTGCCGCTTTATCAGGCATTATTTCATCGTTCGTCCTTGGTATTTCACGTGCAATCGGTGAAACGATGATCGTCACAATAGCGAGTGGAAGTACAAAGAATTTTACCTTCGATGTAACGCAATCCATGCAGACGATGACCGCCTATATTGTTGAAGTGACTGGTGGAGACGCCGCGACTGGCTCAACTGTCTATTATAGTTTGTACGCAGTTGCAATGACGTTATTTGTTTTCACACTACTTATGAACCTTCTTGCACGATCAGTTTCGAAGAAATTCAGGGAGGAATACTAATATGCAGCAACAGAGCGAACAAATACGGTTGCGCCATATGAAAGCGCGTCTTGTTCTCAATCAGTTTTCGAAATTCATCTTTATGCTAGCCGCCTTTTTCGGACTTTTCTTCCTTGTCATTTTGCTTGTACGTGTTGTGACGGAAGGAATCGGATCGATAAACATAGATTTTCTAACAGGAAAATTATCTACCCAACCTGAACGAGCTGGCATTATGGGCGCAATTCTAGGAACGTTTTGGCTTATGCTCGTTGTCGCACCTGTAACAATGTTTTTAGGGGTCGGGACCGCCATTTACTTGGAGATGTATGCAAGGAAAGGGAAGTTGGTTGGCTTCATTCAGACGAATATATCAAACTTAGCCGGTGTCCCTTCGATAGTTTACGGTATCCTTGGTCTAACCGTTTTCGTGAGGACTCTAGGACTCGGGAATGTCGTTCTTGCTGGTGGATTGACGATGTCACTTCTGATCTTGCCGATTGTCATCGTCTCTAGTCAAGAAGCCATTCGCTCTATTCCCTTTTATTTGAGTGAAGCTTCCTACGGAGTCGGTGCTACGAAATGGCAGACGATACAACGAATCATTCTGCCCGCTGCCTTGCCTGGGATTCTTACAGGCGCAATCCTATCACTGTCACGTGCAATCGGGGAAACTGCGCCTCTCGTCGTTATTGGTATTCCCGCACTGCTCATTCCGTTCCCCGGTGGCATTATGGATCGGTTTACCGTATTGCCGATGCAAATCTATTATTGGACACTTGACGCTTCACTCGTTGCGGAATACGCGAATCTCGCAGCCGCCACAATTATCGTTTTATTGCTGACATTATTCCTTTTGAATTCTGCAGCCATCATTATCCGCAATAAATTTCAACGTGTTTTCTAGACAATCAAAAAACGGGAAGTAGAGGTGATTTGTCCTCTGCTTCCCATTTTTCATTTGAACATGCGCGCAGCCAAGTTCTGGATTTTCACTAAAACTTCATCAGGCTTGAACGGCTTCATGATATAGTCATCCGCTCCGAGCCAAAGGGCCATCTTAATATCCGTTTCGCTCGTTCGTGCCGTCATCATCGACACGAGCACATTCTTCTCATCATTCACTTGCTTCAGCCGGCCAAGTACTTCGAGACCGTCCATATGTGGCATCACACCATCAAGCAGTATGATGAAGTTCACATCGTTGCGATACCAATCCGAATCCAAGAAAGAGGGACCATCTTCAAAAGTCTTGACTTTAATATCAATGTCCGGTGATGTCCATCCACCAAGCATATCGGAGAGCATTGTCCGGAAAAACAGATCATCGTCCACGATGATGACTTGTAGTTTTCGTTTCATACTGACATTTTCAGCTGTAAAAATGACCGTTTTATCGCGGCCTGTCCGCTTGGCTTCATATAATGCGCGGTCTGCTGTTAAAACCATTTCTTTATCATCACCATCATACTGTGCAATTCCTGCAGAGAACGTAATGGAAAAGGCACCTGACTCTGCATCAAACACAAGCTGATTAAAAATCTCGTGGTACCTATTCACAAGCTTTTCTGCTTGCTCTGCCGTCGTATTAGAGAGAAGCGCAGCGAATTCTTCCCCACCATAACGGAACACTTTATCGCCTTCTCTTTTTACGGATAGCAGCATCTCACCGAACTTACGCAAAACTTTATCACCCAAGATATGGCCATGTCGATCATTTACTTTTTTGAAGTGATCAATATCCATCATAATAAGTGTATGTGGCAGGCCTGTACGATGGGTGACACTGCTGAATTCCTGAATACAATCGTCAAAATAGCGCCGGTTCCCCACACCTGTCAGTCCGTCGGTAAAGACAGATTCATCCATCGATTTTCTGAAATGTTCACGATTCAGTAAATAGGGGACAAATACATCCAGCTCGAGCGGCATCCGTATGAATTCCATTCCGCCTTTTTCATAAGTCGCAATCCGATTTTCATTTGTGTAATTCTCGCTTAAAATCATAATCGGCACACGTTTTATAAGTGCGGTTGTAGCAATTTGGTCCAATATGTCAAAAGCCGACATATCAGGTAGGTCAAGTTCGGTGAATACATAGTTTGGGCGCATCGAATAAAATTGTTCGATGCCCCGTTTACCGCTCATCGCAACCAATACCTGCGCACCTAGCCGCTCCATCAGTTCTTTAATGTACGAGACAAATTCCAGGCTGTCACCGATGACTAAGATGAAAACATCATCTTCAAATTGATCGATTGGCACCTCTGAAAAATCATAACTAGCCAGTTCCTTACCCATTTCAACAACTTCCCGCATACGTCCCCAGAAATTCCCCAAGGAAGTGAAAGGAATTCGATTATCACTGCTTGATGAAAGTTTCTCCAGCTGTGATTTTGAAAAGTGGACTACGCCTCCCATATCTAATTCTTGAGCCGTATCCATAAGTGAGGAGAGAAATGCATATAATTCATGTTCAGCAATGTAACTTTTGCTCTTCCACTCTTCGTATGTCTGCTCCAATCGATCGCGAAGTACGTTTCGATAGCGTTCAAACTTCATTATCTCCGATACCTCCAGATCAATTAAATTGCCTAAGAGTTATTACGATTCGAATGACAAAATAACGTATGTTTACGCTTCAGTGCCCATTTCTTCACGAACTACATTAGCAATGCGCGTGACATATCGTTCACAAGCTTCGTGATCTGTCGCTTCGACCATGACACGGACAAGTGATTCAGTTCCTGAAGGGCGGACAAGGACTCTTCCATTGCCGGCCATCTCTTCTTCCACTTGCTTAATCACTTCCACGACGCGTTCATTGTCTGCCACTTTGTTTTTATCTGTCACGCGGACGTTGACAAGTTCCTGAGGATAAATCGTCATTTCATTCGCAAGATCAGATAGTTTCCGACCTGTCTTTTTCATAATGTCTACGAGTTGCAAGCCTGTCAACAGACCGTCTCCAGTAGTATTGAAATCTAGGAAAACAATATGTCCGGATTGTTCTCCACCTAAATTGTAATTCCCTTTACGCATTTCTTCGACTACGTATCGATCTCCGACAGCGGTTTTGACACTTGTCATGCCATTATCATCAAGCGCCTTGTAGAAACCAAGGTTACTCATTATCGTTGAAACAATCGTATTGGATTTCAGTCGATTTTTCGAATGAAGGAATTTGCCAATGATGAACATAATCTGATCGCCATCGATGACTCTGCCAAGTTCGTCAACCGCTATAAGGCGATCGCCATCTCCGTCGAATGCCAGACCAATATCAGCGTTTTTCTCAACAACAAGCTTACTTAATCCGTCCGGATGTGTTGAACCGACACCATCGTTAATGTTAAGGCCATTCGGTGAAGCACCGATTGTTGTAAGATCCGCATCCAGATCTGCGAAAATATGTGTCGCCAGCGTAGAAGTTGCTCCATGTGCGCAGTCAAGCGCAATGTGCAGACCTGTAAACTCTTCGTCCACTGTCTGTTTTAAGTATTGAATATATTTCTGTCCACCTTCGAAATAATCCGTCACGGTACCTACAGCGCCGCCAGTTGGACGTGGCAGATTGTCGGTTTCTTCGTTTAGTAGATTTTCGAATTCCTCTTCCTGCTCATCTGTCAGTTTGAAGCCATCTGCACCGAAAAACTTGATGCCGTTGTCTTCAACGGGATTGTGGGAAGCTGAAATCATTATGCCGGCTTCCGCATTCATCGCGCGGGTCAAATAAGCGACACCTGGAGTACTGATAACGCCAAGACGCATCACTTCTACTCCAATGGATAAAAGACCTGCAATTAATGCATTTTCCAACATATGACCTGAAATACGCGTATCCCGACCAACAAGTACTTGGGACGTCTCATGTGAATCTCTCGTTAATAAATGGCCGCCAATTCTCCCTAATTTAAATGCAAGTTCAGGTGTCAGTTCTTTATTGGCAATTCCACGGACTCCATCCGTTCCAAAATACGTTGTCATAATCCATTCTCCCTTTCAATGCTGAGTTAACAGCTTCTTCATCATTATGCCAGTTTAACTTCTAATGTAACTTCAACAGCAGATAGTTTCCAAGCGACGCCATTTGGAGCATTCACCGATAGTGGATAGCTGTGCTCTCCTTCAGAATCTGTCCCCGATGCGTCGAGCGTCACGGTCAAATCCGAGTTTTCCAATGAATTAATCAAATCTTGTTTGGCTGTGACAGTAACATCTACAACACCATTTGGAGGCTCAAGAAAGGAACTTGTGTATTTTTCATCAAGCCCTTTCACCGCAACAGGAACGTCCTTGAACTCTTTTGTTACGTCCACGTTACTATCTTCCTCTGTAGGCGGATCCATTGATATATCAGGCGGAGGATCTTCTCCTGTTTGAACCGTAACTGCCGCATTAACGGTCACTTTATCCTCCGAAATCTTTGAAACACCTTTAGGCTTCGGTAAAGTCAATTCGAATTTACCTGTTTCCACAATTTTCGAAATGTCGACGTCAACGTTTAGATTGCTTATTGAGTCTAACGTTTTCTTTGCTCCATATAACTTAACCGTCTTCAACTCCGTTGTAAGTGAATCGATTGTTATATTGTCTGCCGGCATACCGCGTTTACGCAATATAACCGGTACCTCTTTGCTATTCTCTTCGATTTCAACTTTAACATTTACATCAGCAGGTTCAATTGTCACATTCAACTTGTTGAGCTCACGGTCCAGTACTCGGACCTTTGCGCGTTGTTCAAATGATTTATTAATACCTTTATCTCCTGTTGCTGAAACCTTCACAAATTCGATTGCTTCAATAACACTCTTTGCACCTGTCACTTCAATTTCTGACGGATCTACTTCGAGTTTTACAACATTAAAGCTTTCCGCAAGTAATCTTTCATTCAATTCCGGATCTACTTTAAACGTTTTAGAAATCTTCTCTTCTACAACAACATCAACAGTAGCCGGTTCCAATTTCACATTCAACTTTTCAGATAAGTTTTCTGTTTGGATACGAACGGTATGCTTACCGTTCGGAAGACTTCTCAAATCAACTTTCAAAATAAAGTCTTTCATCAATTTTGTGGACTGCACGATATTTGCCGGTCCCTCAATCGTTACGTCAACTGTTTCAGGCACACCTGAAACAACAAGGTTTTCATTGTCATAGAACACTTCTACAGGAACATCTCGGATGGCATCCCACGTGTCACCTATTGTATTTCGGTTCGTTTTGGCATCATCCACTTGTACGGAAAAGAATAAGATGATCGCAAGTGCCAGTGCCGTAAACCTCAGAAACCACGGTTTGTCCATGAACTTATCGATCATTTACGTTTCCTCCATTTCCAGAACGGATTAGAAGTATCTTCACTCTCGGCACCAAACCAAGTTTCACGAAGTTGTTTTTCAAATTCTTCCATTGTTAGATTACGATTGATATCTCCGTTAGCAGTCAAACTGACTGCTCCCGTTTCTTCAGATACGACGATCGTGATAGCATCTGTCACTTCACTAAGACCTATCGCAGCCCGGTGTCTTGTTCCCAATTCTTTTGAAATGAATGGATTTTCGGATAGTGGCAAATAGCAACCCGCTGCCGCAATATGGTTCTTCTGAATAATGACTGCACCATCATGCAATGGTGTATTGGGTATGAAAATATTGATGAGTAATTCGGATGTAACATGTGAATTCATCTGGATTCCAGTTTCAATGTATTCACTTAAACCGGTCTCTTTTTCAATTGAAATAAGGGCACCAATCCGTCGCTTCGCCATATAGCTAACCGACTTGTTGAAAGCTTCAATTAACCTGTCTCGTTCCTCTTCTTCCTGCATCGCAGAGCGTGCAAACAGACGTCCTCGTCCCAGTTGTTCAAGTGCCCGACGTATTTCTGGTTGGAAGAGGATAATTATAGCCAGGAAACCAAACATCAACACTTGGTCCATCATCCACTTCAATGTAACGAGTCCAAGATATTCGGTCAACATACGAGCGAACAGGATAACAAATATCCCTTTTAAAAGTTGAACGGCTTTCGTACCTTTAATGATTGTGATCAATTTATAAAAGACGAACCAGACGAGAAGCACATCCACTATATTTTTAAGTATTTCAATCGGACTTGAGCTTATAATCGTTTCCCAAACTGGCATGCGCTTCCCTCACCTTCATCCCAAATTCTTATACATTAGTATAGCATAGAGGCACTGGCCTATGCTTTGAAAAAGCCGTACATGAAAGATGATCGGCTGCAATTGTTCCAGGGCAGCCGATCATTCAATTCATCTATTCTGTTTCTGGTTCGATGCCCTTTGATGGGATGACATCCTTTACAAGCTCCTTGATCTTATACCAAAGCCAATCGAATGCTTTGTCAATTTCCTCGATATTGCCGGTGACGACTGCCGTCGAAGCCATATATTTAGAGCCGCGTATGACGGTCACATTGCCGTCCACTTCCCCTTCGATGCGGATGTTGCCATTCTTCACGACGAGATCGCCTTTTATGATTTCGCCTTCAGGAACGACAACGGTCTCCCCTTCGATGACAAGATTCGGCTGCTTTGTAAATGAAAACTGCTGATTATTGCTGAAGTTTGAAAAGAGTGTAGCACTCATCAGCAAGAAAAATAACGCTGCGGCTGCCATGAGTGGGTGTCTTCTTAAAATGCGCGATATGCCCGCTTGCGACTTTTCTTTTGGCAGACGTGACATGACGCCTGAGACAAAACCATCTGGTGCCTCTATTGGAGATGCGCTCTGAAGGAACAGCTCCGACATTTTGAATTCTTCCATTATGTCCTTACATTGCGGACATGTATTCAAATGTTCCTGTAATAGCTGCTCGTCTTCGCGGCTTATATCTCCGTCTAAATACGCGTGCATTAAATGGATAACTGGTTGCTGACACGTATTCATCCTTAATTCCCTCCTACATATTACCCATTTGTTTCCGAAGAGCTTCTCGCCCACGGTGTACTCGGGTCTTTACGGTTCCTAGTGGTAGTTCCAAAATATCACTGATTTCTTGCAACGGTAATTCTTCCATGTATCGTAGAATAATGACAGTTCGGTATTTATCCGGAAGCCTGCTGATTTCATATTGGACTCGATCTTGCGTTTCCATACGTTCAACTTCTTCTTCCGGCAGATCACCCGTTGCTGCAATTTGCGAATACATATTTAGTCCGTCTGTGCCTGGAACTGTCGCATCAAGAAAATAATCCGGTTTCTTTTTTCGAATCCGGTCGATGCATAAGTTTGTCGCAATCCGATACAGCCAAGTGGAAAATTTGCGTTTTTGATCATACGTATGGATATTTACATACGCTCTAACAAACGCTTCTTGCGCAATGTCTTCCGCTTCTTGTGAGTTTCCGAGCATCCGGTAGCAAACTTGGTACAGCCTTTGTTGGAAAAGCGTGACAATCTCTCCGAATGCTTCCTGATTGCCTTTCATCACTTCATTTATTCGTTTATTGACCAATTCATCCAATGACTTTCATCCTCCGCTCTATGCGGCTGTTCCTTCTATACGGTTGAAGGGTTCAACAGGTTTCATTTTTTATGTATATTTTTTATTTTACCAAACTTTGAGAAGTATTTCCTTACTTATTGGAATTGTAGGTTGGAATAAAAAAACACCGCTTGGAGTGCTCCAAGCAATGCATTGTGATTATAGTAATTTTTCACCGAATAATGAGCCCATAAGTTCGACTGCTACTTCACCGGTTTTGTTTTTTTCGTCGAGGATTGGATTTACTTCTACGAACTCTGCTGAAGTGATGATTCCTGCGTCTTCAAGCATTTCCATCGCCAGATGGCTTTCACGGTAGCTGATACCGCCTTGAACAGGAGTCCCAACGCCTGGTGTGTAGATTGGGTCAAGTCCATCAAGATCAAGTGATAGATGAACACCATCAAGATTTTTTGATTGTAAGTATTCGATTGCCTCATTCATGACTGATGTCATTCCATCACGATCGATTTCATGCATCGTGAATACTTTGACACCTTTTTCTTTAATCAGTGCACGCTCTCCTGGATCGACCGAACGTGCGCCAATGATGACAATGTTCTCAGGCTTCACTTTCTGACCGTCTTTGTAGATGTTGACCAGTCTTTCATGTCCAAGACCCATTGTGACGGCAAGTGGCATTCCATGGATATTGCCAGACGGGGATGTCTCTGCAGTATTCATGTCTGCATGCGCGTCATACCAAATAACGCCAAGGTTTTTATATTTCGAAGTCAGTCCTGCAATTGTACCGATGGCAATGCTATGATCTCCCCCAAGTACAAGCGGGAATTCTCCTTTTTCAACAATGGCAGCCACCTTTTCAGCAAGCTCTGTCGTTGCGGAGACGACTTCTTCAAGATTCTTTAAATTTGTATTCGCACGATCTGTACGCTCAATCGCACTTACTTGGATATCGCCTTCGTCTTTAAGAGTATGTCCGATAGCTTCCAGTCTTTTTATAGCGCCCGCATAACGGATTGCACTCGGGCCCATATCGACACCTCTGCGGCTTTGGCCGTAATCAAGCGGAACACCCACAACAGTTATATCTAATCTATTCATTTCCGACGACCTCCCTTACCATTCCTATTGTAAATCCTAATTAGAAATGGCTCAACCAGACAATTTTACGAATATTTATTCATTCGTCGATTTTTGGAATCATAAACTCACATTCTTCCGCGGGCAATGGTTTACTGTAAAAATAGCCTTGTCCTTCTAAGCAACCGAGCTCAATAAGTACGTTCGCTTGCTTTTCGGTTTCAACACCTTCTGCAATTACTTCAAGACCCGCAGTAGCAGCCAATGTAACGATCGCTTTAACAATCGCACGGCTGTTTTCGTTCACGTCGATATCACGGATGAATGACATGTCGATTTTAAGTATATCCGCAGGTAACTCTTTAATATAACTAAAGGTGCTGTACCCTGTGCCAAAGTCGTCAATAGCCACTTGGATACCGATATCCCGGATACGTTGAATCGTATGGCGCATTTCCACGCGGTCCGCGAATGATGTTTCAGTTAGCTCCAGTTCGATGAACTCCGGACTGACTTTTTCTTCCGTTAAAATTCGTTGAATTGTTTCAACGATCGTTGGTTCATCCAGTTGAACTGCTGACATATTGACAGCGATTCGAAACGGCTTGTACCCCCGCTGTTGCCAGTTGTAAGCTTGTTTACAAGCTTCCCGTAAAATCCATTCTCCGAGTGGCAAGATGATTTTCGTCTCTTCCGCAATGGGAATGAATTTATCCGGGGGAATACGTCCTAAATCCGGATGATTCCATCTTACCAACGCTTCCACACCAGACAGTTCCCCGTGGTATAAGTTCATTTTCGGTTGGTATTCCAAGGTGAAATGCCCCATTTGGACACTTTTCCGCAGTTCATTTTCCAACAAAATCCGTTCGAGTGTTTTCGTTGCTGTGCCAGGTTCGTACATCTTCACTCCGCCGCCGCCATGCTCTTTTACGAAATGAAGAGCTTTTTCCGCTTTCGTAATAAGTTCGGATGGTGTTTGAGCGTGCTCTGGATACATCACCATTCCACAACTGATTGATATACTGTTTGTTTTCTCAGCCATAAGAATTGGTTCTTCCAGTTTCTCTTTAATGTCTTTCGTCAATCGTTCAGCTGTTTCTTCGTCCGCCGCTTTCAAAATTGTAAAGGCAAATTCATCGCCTGAGATGCGACCGATCAGATCCTCTTTGCTTAAAGCCTTTTTTAAACGATCCGCTACAACAGACAGCACATAATCCCCAGTATCTTGACCGTATGAATCATTCACATAGCGCAAACGATCGATGTTTAAGTAGACAAGGCTAATCGAAGTACCCTTTCGTTTTTCGGTCTGCAAGCGGTCGTATAACCTCTTACTGAAGGCGGTACGGTTTAGTAATGATGTCAATTGATCTTTGTATGATAGATCCTGAATAATCGTTTCAGATTCTTTTTGTACTGTAATGTCATGCATGGAGACAACGACACAGTTCAAGTACTGTCCTTCTTGCCGTATGAATTTCAGACTGGCTAGCATGGTGTGAAGACAATTGGCTTTATCTTTGACTTGAAATTCCACTGAGACAGCGTCAGTAGTACGCTTAGCCATATGAAGTGCTTCTTCGAATGTTAATCGATCTGCTTCTTCGATAATGTCATAGATGTCACCACTTGTTAGTTTCTGCAAATCCAACATTTTAGCATGTGTAGGTGATACATACTTGAATGCACCATCCGGATCGATTACCGAGATGAAATCCAAAGCGTTTTCCGTGATCAATCTATATATTTCGGCATCTATTCGACTTTTTTCCTCTATCATTTTACGTTCTGTTATATCGTAGCGGATCGAAATATAGCGGACAGGAACACCCGCATCGTTGAGGATAGGAATGATTTTAGTATCCACCCAATAGATCGAACCATCTTTTGCACGGTTGCGAAGTTCACCATGCCACATTTCACCCTTCCCAATTGTCGCCCACATATTTTTGAAATAAGAACGTGGATGATAACCGGAATTTACAATTGAATGCGTTTGACCTAACAGTTCTTCTGCCCGGTATTGGGACATTTTTAAGAAGAGGGTGTTCACATACGTTATTTTCCCGGTTCGATCCGTAATAGCAATTATGACGGACTTATCAAGTGCGCTGGCTAGATCTTCGAGGGTGTCTTCGAATTCCTTGTCGTTCATTGAATTCGCCATCTGTTGTATGAGTGGGATATGTTCATCCATAGCGATTCACTGATCCTTTCTGCTATATAGTCGTGTATGAGTATGGCGCAATTGGATATGGTAGGTAGCTGAGGTAACTTACACTACTTTTTATCATACTCTCTAGCATTACTCAATACATTCTTCTTGTTTGTACATTATTTGAAGTTTTACGTAGAAAATGATTATTCGGTGTAGCGGAGAAGATAGAGGATTTTTGGCAATAAAAAAATCCTTATAAGATACATAAGGGTTTAGGGGTATTTTTCAATGTATGTAGTTTTGGATAGTGAAAGTCTCTTTTCAAGCTTATATAGGTTTTTTCTTTTTGTTATTAAAATCTTTGTGCTTGCTCTT